>CAYXLG010000007.1:2708-28357 GCA_964465805.1 uncultured Muribaculaceae bacterium | reverse complement strand
AGTAGTAGTAGCACTCACAGCTTTATTACGTGCACTAATAACCGCTTCTAAAGTTTCACTTTCATGGCTTGCATAACCTTTTACAGTTTCTACAAGATTAGGTATTAAATCAGCCCTTCTTTTAAGTAATACTTCAATTTGTGCCCATTGATCTTTAACCATATTTTTTAATTTTACTAATTTATTATGTGTTGTCATAACAAAGAATAAAATTAATACAATTATTAAAGCAATAATCAAAAAAATTGTCGAACCATCCATATATATATTCCTCCTATCACTATATATACTTCTATTATATAATACATTAGACAAAAAAGAAATAATAAGTATATTTTTTTTAAAACTTGACACGATATTAATAGAGGTTGATAAAATGGAAATAAATATTAGAAATAGTATTATTGATAATTTTAAAGGTGCTGATAATGAAGAAATAAAGAATTCAATTGTTTCATCTTTAGAATCAAATGAAGAAATTACCTTGCCTGGATTAGGAGTTTTTTTTGAAGTATTATGGAAAAACAGTGATGAAAATAGCCAAGAATATATTTTAAATACTTTAAGAGATGGTATAAACAAACAAAACAATTGAAAATTACTTCAATTGTTTTTTAATTATCCTCTAACATTTTATTTAAAAAACCAAAAGTTTGCTTTATTCCTAGTTTAGTATATTTACCAATATTATATGAAAGTTGATACCCGAATCGAGATACTTTATTTTGGTAACTTCTAACCGGACTATCTAAGTAGTTTTCAAGACTTAAATTTTTACCATCTTTAACATCACGCTCAAACTGCTTAATTTTTTCTTCTGTTAAAATCATTTTCTTATGTTGTTCATAATTATAATATCCTGTTGATTGTGATGTATAAAGAGCTAGAAAAGTAATTAAAAGAACGATAAACGCACCATTAAAGATTTTAGTATATAGTTTTATTTTATCTTCTTGTATCATTAATTATCACCTGTAATTTCTTTGAAAATATAAGATAATACATCAACTGTGTTTAACACCTCGTCAATAGTATTATATTGGCCTCCAACTTCTAATAATATTGTTTTGGGACTCAAATCTTGATTATAAATGCCATCATTATCAGGACCTTTTTTAGTTAATATTCCTCTACTCAAAGATGGATATTTTTGATTAATTAAATTATTGATTTTATTGGCCAAATTCAAATTAGCTTGATAATTGGGATTTTCAAGTCCTACTACAAATAAAATATTGGCATATTTTTTACCATTAATAATTACAGTTGAAGCATTCTTTGATAAATCATCACGATGTAAATCTATAATCAAATCCAAATTTTTGTGTTTATTCATAGCGTCAATAATATAAAAACGGCTAGCTTTATAGCTATCTTTATGAACCCAATTATTAAGACGCATAAATTCAATTATGTTGGCCTCTTCAACAATGGTTGGAATACCTAATTGATTAAGTTTTTCTTTGAGCAAATATGATGCCATCATAACATTAGGTGTAATGTTATATATTTCCAAGTTTTTATTATTATAATTTTCATGTTGGTGTGAATTATATATATATATTCTGGGATTATCAATATCAATTGAATAAGGATCATTAATATGTTTACTTATTTTTTCTAATTCATTTATTGGGATATTACTATCACTACCGTTGTTTATTGCTTTTTCTTTATTTTTATCTTTAAGAGTAAAACTTTTCTCTAAAACAGTTAGCGGATTATTTATATCAAAATTTGTTATTATTTTGGTTAAAATAGTAATCAAGTTTTGTGAGTTTTTTTCATATTTTAAATGATAATTAGAATTATTCATAAGCGCTCTAATGAAGTCTTCATTATTTGTAGCAAGATTCATATTATTAAAATAATTCGAGATTATCTGATAAGATAAATATATTATTAATAAATAAACAATGTATTTCATTCGTCCTTTTTTCTTCTTTTTTGAACGAAATCTCTTTTGCATACACAATCACCCACTTTAATTTATTCATATTATAATTTATTATGAGTAATTATTTTGTCGAAACAAAAACAAAGAATCATTTATCTTTGTTTTGTAGGTATTATTTCTTTATTATTAATATATTTTAAAAGGTTAAGAAGATTAATATATTTTTCTTGAAAATCATCAGTAATATTTTTTTGGTTATTCATATTATTAACTTCCCACAATAAACTTTGTTTCACAACCTCAAGGTAACTATTGGGAAGATTTTTTAAATGATTTTTAATCACATCAAAGTTATTTCCTAATATGGTTTTAATAATTATATAATAAATTACATCTTCATGAACCTTTTTTAAATTTAATTGTTCCACTATTCCTAAAATACTTTTTTTAGAACCATCTTCATTATACTCTAATTGTAAAACAATATTATCTTTAACATAATCAGGATTTTGTTTCACTAAAAAATCAATTTGTTTTATTAAAAAAATATCATTATATTTTTCTTTCGCCAGTATTTTTCTACTTA
This sequence comes from uncultured Muribaculaceae bacterium, assembly GCA_964465805.1. Taxonomy (GTDB): domain Bacteria; phylum Bacillota_I; class Bacilli_A; order RF39; family UBA660; genus DUPI01. The sequence goes on along the minus strand of CAYXLG010000007.1, from coordinate 25,874 downwards.
AGTAATTAACACCATAATCTCTGATTTCATTATATCTTTCTTTAGAATATTTTTTCAAAAAATTAAGAGCTTGTTCACAAGCAAAAATATCAGCATCAATTTCACTATAAAATTTATCATGATGCTTATAATAAAAATCATAATCATTTTTTACAATAAAAAGTTCTTGACTTTTTTTGTAATAATTTAATGTCATATATCCATTCTCATCTAATTTACTTATATTATTTTGCTTAGCATGTTGCAGTTCATGAAAGCATGTCAATAACAGGTCAAATAAAGGTCTAGTATTTAAAAACAAGTTTAATGTCTTATGGATTTTAAAATTATCTGTGTTAATAGTAATTATGCCATCATGAAAAAAATCAGAATTACAAATTCCGTAAACTTTTAGATACGTTTTTGTTTTTTGTAATATGGTTGGTATATTGAATTTTTCCTTGTTTAAATTTTCAATAAAAGTAATTGTATTGATTTTAGTTTTTAATTCCATTTTATAACTATAATACTCGATTAAAAATTTAACAATAATTCTAATATCTTTACTAGCTAATCTACTTTTCATACTTAATTTTCTAATGATATAATCATCCATAATTTTCATTTCTATATTATTATCAAAATTTAATTTATTAATATTGGTTTTCACATAGTTGTCAATTAATTTAGAATGGTTGTTCAAAATATAATCAACAGAATTACAATACTTGTTGTAGTCCATCTTTAAAACTTTTTTAATATACTTATTATATAATTCTATATTTTGAGATGCTTCAATAATAAATTTATTTAACAACTTTTCGGTTACTGGTTTGTGTTTAATTTGTTTTATTAATACTTTATTAAAAAACAATTTTATATAGTCTTCATAATCTCGTGGACATTTCAATAATGAATAAATAAACTTATCAACATTATTTTTTTCTAATTCTTTAAGATAATGATAATTTTTTATTAAATCAATTACTTTTTCATGTCCTTTTATATTTATTAATATTGGCTCATTCATACTACCACCATCAATATTATACACAAAAAAAATGAAAAATAACAGGCCCGAATTTAATAATTATAAATTAGTGATATTTTCGTGGAGTGCTTGATTTATACCGTTACCAATAACTTCACCTAATTTTTTCATTAAGAAATCCACCTCTTTAGGTGTAACCATTAAATTATATCCAATTGGTGTGAGAACTTCAAAAATTAATTGTTTAATCTCATTATCATTTAAACTTCCAATCATTCCTAATAATTGTTCTTTATCTTGTTGTTCAATTTTATATTGTTTTTTTAAATAATTAATATTTGTAATTGGCATCAATTTATTTAAGGGATTATTAATATTTTTTTTTGAATAAGAAAAGTGTTTATGCATATAATTAAAGGTATCACTAACAATTGTTACAGCATCAACTACTGTTGGAATTCCAATGGCAATTACTGGTACACCAATTGTATCCTTATTTATTGGTTTACGATGGTTGCCAATACCACTGCCTGGATGAATGCCTGAATCTGTCATTTGAATTGTTTTATTTAAACGATCAATAGATTGACTAGCCAAAGAATCAATAACTATCACTAAATTAGGATTCAATCCTTTAACAGAACTAGCAATTAAATCACTAGTTTCAATTCCAGTCGTCCCCATTACACCTGGTTTTAAAATACAAACGCGGCGGAAGCCCTTTTCTAAATTATCTAACATATATAAATGATTAGTAACAAGAATATTATTAACTGATATCGGGCCAAGTGAATCAGGCGTTGATTTTTCATTACCAAGTCCAACAATAAGGACTAAATCATCTTGTTTGATTTTTAAAAAAGTTAACATTTCTTTTAAATTATCACTGAAAACTGTTTTTACTTTTTCTTGATTTTCATAATCTGTAACATCATCAAATTCAATAGTAATATAACTTCCTACTGGTTTACCAATTTTATCAGAACCGCGTTTATCAAGATATACTGTTGTGATAGTAATATCACCATCTTCTTCTATATGTGATTTAATACCTGTTTCTGATTTCATATTTGCAATAGCTTCAATCGCTAAGTCTGTCCTAATATTATATTTTTTTAAATCTATTTCATGTCCCATCTTATCACCTATAGTTATTTTGGCAAATATATTGGTTTTTATTGCATTTTTAATTTTTTTTTGTTAAAATTAGTATGTTGATAACTCGGGAGGTGAAATAATGCCAAATTTAAAAAACGCTGTTAAAAAGGTAAAAGTAAATGCTGTTAAGAAACAAAGTAATAATGAATATAAAACAAGTATGAGAACAGCCATTAAAAATGTAGAAAAAGCTGTAAATGAAAATGACAAAGAAAAAGCAAACGAAACTTTAAAAACTGCTATCAAAAAAATTGATAAAGCAACTAAAAAAGGTGTAATTCATACCAATAAAGGTGCTCGTGATAAATCAAGATTAACAAAAAAAGTAAATGTTTTAGAGTAATTTACTCTTTTTTTATAAGAAAGGTGATTCTTTGAAAAAATTTATACAAGTAGTAATATTAGTAACAATTTTAATACTCACGATAGCTTACCAAAAAGAAATCTCTAATTATATTATTTTTAATTATGTCTATAAAAGAGAAATTGTCGTTGAAGATCCTAATCAATATAAACTCGATTACAATTTTCAATATTTAAATGAAACAGACAATTTCATGCCTACAAATAGAAAAGAACTTATAAATGTAATTTATACCATTTTGAATAATGGTTGGGATACTTTTACTTTTTATTGTAATCCAAAATATGCTACATGTATAGATGATATTGAAACACTATCACAAGATTCGAGTTTTCTATCAACTATAAATAATTTTGTTCATCCTTTCAACACCTATAATACTTTATATACTAACTATAATAATTTAGGTCGAATAACAATTAGAGTTGATAAAACTTATCAAAGCAATGAAATAGAAATATTAGAAAAAAAAGTGGATGAAATATATGAAAAAATTATTAAGGATAACATGAACACCAAAGAAAAGATTAAAGCAATACATGATTATATTATAAACACTTCTTCTTATGATACGGAACGCTCAAAAGCGATAACTTCCAAAAATACCGATTATATTCCACTTTATCAATCTCATAAAGCTGTAGGACCTTTACTGCAAAACAAAGCTATATGTGGTGGTTACAGTGATGCAATGGCTCTATTTTTAATAAAAATGGATATTCCAAATTATAAAATATCAAATACTGATCACATTTGGAATTATCTTTATTTAGGCGGATCTTGGTATCATTTGGACTTGACTTGGGATGATCCAGTTGTTAATACTAATGAGGAAATGATAATTAACGATTATTTTTTAATAACAACAAATAAATTATTTTCCATTAAAAACAATCATCAGTTTCAAGAAAACATTTTTATTGAAGCAGCTGTAAAACCTAACTTATAACAAAAAGACACTAAGTGTCTTTTTATTATTCATTAATTAAAGGGATTTTTATTACTACTGTTGTTCCTTTGTTAAATTCACTAAAATAATTAATTGTTCCATTATGTGCCTTTATTATTTCTTTTGATAAGGAGATACCAAGACCTGTTCCGTGAGATTTAGTAGTCAAAAATGGTTCTCCTAATCTTTCAAGATGTTCTTTGGTAAAACCAACTCCGTTGTCCTTGATAGAAATTTTTGCAAAATTATTTTCTATTTCTGTTTTTATAACTATTTCTCCTAGAGTTTTAGAATCAATAGCTTCAATACTGTTTTTAATAATATTTATAAAAACTTGTATCATCCGATTATAATCACCATAAATATAATAACTATCATTTGAAATATCAATTTCGTATTTAATATTTTTATCTTTAAATATATGAATAAAATTGTCCACAACATCTTCCAAAACTGCATTAATATCAATAAACTCGTATTCAATTTGAATTTGAGTCATCGATAAAAAGTCTTGTAATAAAATTAAAGTTCGTTCAATCTCCTCTTTTAAAATTGGTACATATTTTTGGCTATGTTTAATATTATTAATATCAAACATATCTAAATATCCTTTACAAACCGCAATTGGGTTTTTTATTTCATGTGTAATTCTAAATAAAGTTGAACGAAACTGTTTTTCCTGTTCTAATTCTTTTAACGTCATATGATATTTAATAATATCATCTGATTTCTTGCATACCCCAAAAGTAATTAAAACTATAAATATGTTGACCAAAATGATAATTAATAATTTTAATATAAGATGTAAATCAAAACTGGTAGATTTGTTGTAAAGCAATATCAAAATTATAAAAATAATGACCTTTAAAAAACTAATCACCAAAATGCTATTTTTTTTCTTTGGTGAAAGCAATATGTATATAATAAAATATAATGTATATTCAAAAAACAACATAAACATTGAAATATCAAAATTATAATAATAATATACTACAATCATTAATGAAAGTACTGCAATACTATAGTCCCTTTCTCGTAAGTAAGCTATAAAAAGTGGTATGTTTATTATAAGAAATAATTTATTATCTATAAGTGGCATTCCAAATCTAATAACTAAATACAACGAGGTAACTAAACTAAAATCAAACATCAAATCCTTTCCTGGTTTCCCAATATTTTTATTATACATAACATAAAACATCCAAAAAATTATTGGAGATGTGAGCAATACAATATTAATAATTATACAATCAAATAAATTCACTTTCCCACCTCAAAAAAATCATACTACATATCATTGTCGAAGGATGTCGAAAAATGAAAAAAAGTGACATATTATATCACTTTAAATCTTCAATTTGTTTTTTTAACTGTTTAGCGTCATCTCCAAGAATAATTTTTAATTGATTTTCAATCTCAACTATACCCTTGGCTCCCATTTTTTGAATAGCCTCTTTGTTAACGATACTTACATCATTCAAATTAACAACGAATCTTGATTTATTAAATTCATAATTTAATATATTTTCTTCACCGCCAAGATATTCAATTAATTTGTTTGCTTTGATTTTAAAATCTTTCCTTTTAGAATTAGTTATTGCTAATGCAATAACTAACAATATAATTATAATAATTACATATTGCATATATTCCATTTATATCACCAATATAATTATACTATATTTTTAGAAATTTACAAATCATTTTGAAAAACCATAATTGAATATTAATGAATTTTAGTGTAATATATTAATAGGTGATAACTATGAAGAACGTTTCAAAATACAAAGTTGATAAATTTATTTTAATTCCAATGTTTTTATTCGTTGTTATTAGTATATTAACTATTCGAAGCGCGCAAGAATTATTGCCATCATATTTAAATAATCTTTATATACGACAATTAATATGGTATACATTAGGGTTTGCAGTAGCCTATTTTATAATGTTTATCGGAAACAATTATATATATCGAAATGTTTGGTTTTTATATATTATAGGTGTTATATCATTAATTGCTCTACTTTTATTTGGTGAATCTATAAACGATGCAAAATGTTGGTTTACAATACCAGGAATCGGAACAATTCAACCTAGCGAATTTATGAAAATCATTTTAATTATTACACTTGCTAAGATGATTAATAAATTTAATCAAGATTATACCAATCCAACAGTACAAGATGAATTTTATTTTTTACTAAAAGTTGCTATAATTGTTTTAATTCCAAGTATTTTAACATTTTTACAGCCTGACACAGGAGTTGTTTTAATATATTTAATAATTACTGTTGCTATGTTGTTTATCTCAGGAATTAGATATCGTTGGTTTGCTATTTTGTTTGGTAGTTTAGCTGCCCTAGTCGGTTTTGTTTTATTAGTTTATTTTATAAATACGGACTTATTTATAAACATATTTGGAACTAATTTCTTTTTAAGAGTTGATCGCTTACTTGATTGGTCAAGTAAAACAGGTTATCAATTAGAAAATGGATTAAGTGCAATTGGTTCTGGTGGGATGTTTGGAAACGGTTTAAAAAATACACCTATTTATTTCCCTGAACCACAAACCGATTTTATATTTGCTGTTTACGCAAATAATTTTGGTTTTGTCGGCTCAGTTTTCCTAATAGGATTAATTGTTTTTTTTGATATATACCTTATTTCAATTGCCATAAATACAAATAAAAACATAAATAAATATATTATTGCAGGAATTGTAGGAATGCTTATATATCAACAAATTCAAAATATTGGAATGACTTTTGGACTGTTACCTATTACTGGAATTACCCTTCCTTTTATTAGTTATGGTGGGTCTAGTCTACTTAGTTATATGTTAATGGCAGGAATTATTTTTAACATTTCAAACGAATCATTTAGGTACACCAATTAATCTTGACAAATAAAGTAGGTAGTGATATTATAAATAACGCTTGGAGGTGAATTGTAATGTATACTAGAAATGTTTTTATTATTGCTTCAAATGATTCATACGAATTTCTTGAAGATCATCTTGACGATATTATATATAGTTACAATTTAGAAAACTGTAACATTATTATGCCTTTTGAATATTCAACTCGAGATTATATTACTATGAACATTGAGCGCAATTCACACAAATATTTAATTGAGAGTCATGAATATGTCAAAAATCTAGATAATTATAATTATTTATCTAATGGTGAAATACAAGATTTAAGAATTATTGAATCTAAAAAACGATCATATAAAGAATGGTTAAAACAAAAATTAAATTATAGCAAAAATAAAATTCTTACTGCAGACACATGTATCATCATTCACAATAATAACATAAACCATATAATACAAAAAGAATTAAGAGATGAAATGAATATTGCAAAACAATTAAAAAAACAAATGTTTAATATCGAACAAGAAAAGTTCAACTCATTACATGAAAAAATAAAAATATTAAAACAAAAATGGAATAAATAAAGATATTTTCAAAATGAAAATATCTTTTTTATAATAATGGTGAAAATATTTTTACTAATGATTCGATTGTTCTTTGTACAAAACTTCGCTGTTGCCACATTTCATACATAACTTGAGTACAATTTTTTAAGTCATCTTCGTATGAATTAATTAATTCTTTAACAGCTGGATCGGAATATAAAATGGCAATTACCTCAAAATGTAAATCAAAACTACGGTAATCAAAATTGGCAGTTCCAACACTTGCTACATCATCATCAATTATTAAAATTTTTGAATGAATAAAAAGATTTTGATACTTATAAATTTTAACACCATATTCTAACAATTCGTTAAAAAATGATTCAGTAGCCTTATAAACAATTTTTTTCCCTTTATCATGTAAACCTGGGACAATTATTCTAACATCAACACCTGATGATGCTGCTAATTTTAGGGCAATGGCTAGTTCATTATCTAATATTAAATACGGAGTCGTTATCCATACTCGTTTATCTGCTTCATTAATTAACTTAATAAATGTATTTCTAATAACATTAACATCATTGTGTGGACCATCATCTACAATCTGAACTGCACTTTTTTCATTTTTAACTTTATATTCTTTTAAATATTTTTTATCATCTAATAACTCTCCAGTTGTATGATACCAATCTTTAATAAAAACAACATTAATATCCCTAGCTGCACTTCCTCTAATTAATAAATGTGTATCTCTCCAAAATCCATAATACTCATCCATATGAGCATACTCATCACCAATATTAATTCCACCCATAAAACCTACTTTATTATCTATAACAACTATCTTACGGTGGTTACGATAATTTATGCTAGGGCGAAACAATTTAAAATTAATTTTATTAAAACACCCGGTTTTAATTCCATTATCCTTTAGTTCCCTTAACATTTTTTTAGATATATCTATGCATCCATAGTCATCATATAAAAATCTTACTTCAATACCTTCTCTTGCTTTTCTAATTAATACTTCTTTAATTTTATTAAAAATAATTCCTTCTTTGATTATAAAATATTCAAAATTTATAAATTCTTTTGCTTTTTCTAACTCTTCTAATAAAATTTTATATTTTTTATCACCATTATTTAATACTCTTACTTTATTATTATAAGATATTGGACTTTTATTCATCATATTTACTAATCTTGCAATTTCTGCGCGATTATCTAATTTTTCTATTATTTCATGAGATTTATCAAACTCACCATAAACCATCTTATCAATATCTTTTTCTGATAAAACTTCTTTATCATATTTATTAAAACGACCATATTCTACACCTAATATCATATAAAATAAGAAACCCACTACCGGCACAAATAAAACTAAAATAGTCCAAGCAATTTTAGATTCTATTTTTTTATTTCCTAAAATAATACTTGTAGCAACAATTATTGAAATTAAATTACTTGTAAAAATTGCAATAGCATTATAATTACTAGAAATATAATTATTAAAATTAAATAGCAAGTATATTAAAAATATAAATAACAATGTTAATAAATGACTTCTTTTCATAGTCACCTCCGTTTATTTCTCCCCTACTAACATAATATCATTATAATAATATTACTGTCAATTTTTCTATGAATTAAAACAAAAAACTATTGGTTAACCAATAGTTTTTTAATTTAAATATAAATGTGTTTTTCTTTTCTATTTAAAATATTGTATGAATTGTTTTTATTATACTTTATTATAATAACCGGTTTTTCCCGTTTCAAACTCTTTTTAACATCAATAATTCTTTGATTTTTAGAACCCCTAAATTTCCAATTTAAACTTCTAGATGACAATTCAAAACGTCCATCTACCAAAATATCAATGTTTTCCAATAATTGTAATATTTTATTGTTTCGTTTAGCAAGTTTCAATAATTGTTCATAGGTATAACCTGTATATGCCCAAACATTTAGGCCAATACTTTTACAAAAACTAGCAATTTCTAAACTAGCATCGAGTTGAAAAAATGGATCACCACCCGATAATGTTACACCATCTTGGTTATATAAATTTTTTAATTGTTCTTTTAACTCTTCTATGTCTTGTAAGAAACCACCCTCAAAGGAATGAGTTCCTGGATTATGGCAACCGAAGCAATTATGGGAACAGCCTTGAGTCCATATTACTGTTCTTAAACCTTCACCATCAACAATACTATCTCTTTGTATAGGACGAGCTAGTCTAACGTACATCGTGTTTTACCCTATCCTTTTCTTCAGCTCGTTTACTATTATTAAATCTATCGACGGTTCCGACTAAGTAGCCAGTAATTCTTCTAATACGTTCAAAATTAACTCCATCACTTTCAGTACGACCACATCCAGGGCATTGATCCCCAATGACACCAGTAAAACCACATACCGGGTCACGATCAATAGGATGATTAATAGCACCATAACCAATTCCAGCTTCCTTCATTAAACGAACAATCTTTTCAAATGCTTCAAGATTATTTGTTGTATCACCGTCTAATTCAATGTAAGTAATATGACCTGCATTTGTAAGAGCATGATAAGGTGCTTCAACATTAATTTTCTTTGATACAGTAATATTGTAATTTACAGGTACATGGAAAGAGTTAGTATAATATTGTTTATCAGTAACACCTTTAATTTTACCATAAATAGCTTTATCAATACTTGTAAATCTTCCTGATAGACCTTCAGCTGGAGTTGCTAGTAAAGTAAAGTTTAAATTATGTTTTTCTGCAAATTCATCAGTTTTTTTACGCATAAATGTAATAATTTCTAGCCCTAATTCTTGTGCTTCTTTACTTTCTCCATGATGTTTGCCAATTAACGCTTTTAAACATTCCGCTAATCCGATAAAACCAATACTTAAACTTCCGTGCTTTAATACTTTTCGTAAACGATCAGTATTTTTTAATTTTTCTGAATCAATCCAAACACCTTGTCCTAGAACAAATGGTGAATTATAAACTCGTTTGTCACATTGAATTTCAAAACGATCTAATAATTGAGTTTTAACTAATTCCATTTTTTCTTCTAATTCATTATAAAAACCTTCTAAGTCTACTTTATCATTTGTTGCAATACCATATTTAATTCCTAAACGAGGAAGATTAATTGATGTAAATGACAAGTTACCACGACCAGGTGTTATCGCTTTATTAGGATCAACCACATTAGCTAAAACTCTTGTACGACATCCCATGTATCCAACTTCTGTTTTATAATCTCCTTCCTTATAAAATTCTAAATTAAATGGTGAATCTATAAATGAAAAATTCGGAAATAATCTTTTTGCTGATACACTACAAGCTAATTTGAATAAATCATAGTTTGGATCTTCAGGATTATAATTTACCCTTTCTTTAACTTTAAAAATTGATATTGGGAAAATAGCAGTTTCACCTTTTCCTAAACCAGCTTCAGCAGCTAATAAATAATTTTCTATAACCATTCTACCTTCAGGCGAAGTATCCGTTCCAAAGTTAATAGAAGAAAATGGCACTTGTGCACCAGCTCTAGAATGCATAGTATTTAGATTATGAACAAATGCTTCCATAGCTTGATAAACTATGCGATTTGTTTTTGACAATGATTTTTCATAAGCTTGCTTAAATATTTTCTCAATTACTTCAGTTTCTTTAAAAAAATGAGAGAAGTTATCAATATCAAAGTCAATACTTTCCAATTTATCAATTTCACTAATTAATTTATCAATATTAATAAAATTAACAAATTCAGTAAAATCTAATAAATCATATATCATTTGCTTAAATTGTTTTTTGAATGTTTTTAAAACGCCAGGAGCCATATAATAATCAAATGCCGGAATACTTTGTCCACCATGCTGATCATTTTGATTTGACTGTATTGCGATTGCAGCTAGTGCAGTATAAGACATAATATCATTCGGCTCTCTTAAAAAACCGTGTCCAGTTGAAAAACCATCTTTAAATAATTTTTCTAAATCTATTTGTGTACAAGTTGTTGTACCCATTGCTAAAAAGTCTAAATCATGAATATGAATATCCCCATCTTCATGAGCTTGTACAAATTTATTTTTCAGTAAATATGCTTTAGTAAATTCTTTAGAAATAGTACTGCCATATTGAAGCATAGTTCCCATAGCAGTATCACCATCTACGTTAGCATTTTCCCTTTTTGCATCATCCTCATGAGCTGATTTAAGACCTAACCTTTCAATTACTTTTAAAAATTTATGTTGCTTTTTTTGATCAAAAAATATTTGACGTGATTGCATTCTTCTAATACGATATTCCGAAAAAGAATTATACACATCTTGATATCCCTTTTTTTGTAATTCATCTTCAATTAAGTCTTGAATTTCTTCTATTTTAATTTTACCTATTTCAAGATATTCTTTTTCTATTCTTTTAATAACAGCTATATAAACTTTATTAACATCATTAGCACTATATTTTTGTTTGTCATCAACATCTTCTTCGTTAGATATAACACTATCAAAACCTTTTTTTATTGCAATTGCAATTTTAGAACCATCAAAATTGACCTTTCTTCCATTTCGTTTAATAACATTTAAGTCTAAAAGTTTTTCTTCAACATTTATCATAAACTCTACCTCCCATATCTTTGATTACAATTTTATTATAACTATAACCACGGCTAAAGTCAATAAAATGTTCGCCTTTTTTCATTTATTTTTTGTCACTCTAAAAGAAACCCTTATTTTTCAACGGTTTGTTCATTTTTCTTATTTTGTAAATTTTACATTTAACTAAAAAACAAGTTTTTAAAATATTTTTTCTTTTTAGAAATATAAAAATAAAACTGATTTACCTTTGTTTTATAAGGTCTAAACGTATAAATTTGCATTTCAAAGAAATCTAAAAAACATTTCAATTTTACCCGTTTTCAAAAAACTACTTTTTAAAATATTCCTATTTTTCAAAAAAATATTTATTCGTTCTTATTTCATATTATTCCTTAAAACCCTTGTTTTACATAAAAAAAAGCGAACAAATACAATGATTTGAACGCTTCCAATTTATTCACTTAATAGATTAATCAAAGTTTCCACTTTTAAACCTTTACTATATATTATATCAATAACATGGGAAAGTTCTTCCTCAACAACACCATTAACAGGTAAAGATATAATCACACCACTACGAAGTTGTTCTTTTACTTCTAATGTTGGATATTTCTTTATAATTATGTTTGGTCTTATTGTATAATTTTTATTTATTGAACATAACTTTAAAGATTGCTCATCATCAATCTCGTTATAACAATAACCTTGTTTTTGTTTACCAACCTTTTTAATAATAGTATTCATCCAAATAAAATCACTATGATTGTAATCCAAATTATAACTCAAATTACCAATAACGTGACCTTTTTTAATTAATGATAATAATAACTCATTATTATTTTCTAACCAAATACTGTCGATAAAAAAATTACCTAAAACATTCTTTTGATTCAAGACATTTAAGATCTTATCAATATTAGCATTCTTATCAACGATAAATACTAAACTGACACTTCTTTTAGCCGGGTTGCCGCCTATTATATATTTATTATAATTATCAGTAAGTGAAACATCTGGTTTTAAAGTTTTATATTCCAATAATTTTGAATTATAATAACCATTTTTTTTTAATTTATGATAACTTTTCAATTCATTTACTTCGCGTCCATTAAGACCTGGTATAATTGTGCTGTCGGTGGTAATAGCATTTACAGGTTCTAGTTTGTACATATCCTTTTCTTCCTTAATTTTAACCATTATTTCATCTACTTCAATCAAGACATTAGCAGCTTTTTCTGTATATATAAAACTTAGACAAATTAACGTTATCATTCCTAATCTTTGAAAGAACCTCTTCATCATATCACCTAATTAAATATATGATACAAATTTAATATTATTTCACATTTTTATAGGCATATCATAGTATATTATGAAAGGAGTAGAAAAATGTACAACAACAATTATCAATATCAAGTACCTTACTCAAACGGAGATCGTATAATTGGTGGTGGTTTTGTAGCACCGTTCCTGCTTGGAGGTTTAACCGGTGCAGCATTATCACCATATTTTTACCCAAGACCTTTATATCCATATCCACCTTATCCATACTATTCACCATATTACTATCCATACCGTGGAAGAGGATTATACTATTAAGATAAATTTTATTTATCTTTTTTTATTTAAAAAGAAGCCTATTTAGCTTCTTCAGTAACTCTAGTCTCACGAATAACTGTAACTTTAACAGTTCCGGGATATTGCATTTCATTTTCGATTCTTGTTTTAATGTCACGAGCAATTTTGTAACTTGTTAAATCATCTATTTCTTCTGGTTTTACAATAACTCGAAGTTCACGACCTGCTTGCATTGCAAACGATTTTTCAACGCCATCAATTTCAGTAGCAATATTTTCCAATTCTTGTAAACGTTTAATATAATTTTCTAACGAATCATTTCTAGCCCCAGGACGTGACGCTGATAAGGCATCTGCAATTTGAACCAATTCAGCAATAATTGTTTTAGGTGAAGTGTCACCATGATGGGATGCGATCGCGTCAATAACCACATCTGATTCTTTATATTTTTGAGCAAGTTTAACTCCTAGTTCAACATGACTTCCTTCCACTTCATGATCAATTGCTTTTCCAATATCATGAAATAATCCTGCACGTTTAGCCATACCAACATTTTCACCTATTTCAGCAGCCATAACACCTGCTAAATTAGCAACTTCAATCACGTGTTTTAATGCATTTTGGCCATAACTAGAGCGGAAATGTAATTTACCTAATATCTCAACCAATTCAGAATTAACCTTAGTAATACCTAATTCAAACAAGGCTTCTTCACCGTATTCACGAACTTTTACTTGCATCTCCTTGCATGTCTTATCATAAACCTCTTCAATTCTAGCAGGATGTATTCTTCCATCCTTAATTAATGTTTCAATAGTAAGGCGTGCTATTTCTCTCCTATATGGATCAAAACTAGATAAAACAAATGCTTCAGGTGTATCATCTATTATTAAATCAACGCCTGTTACAGCTTCAATTGTTCTTATATTTCTTCCCTCTCGACCAATGATACGTCCTTTCATTTCATCGTTTGGTAAATTAACAACTGTTACTGTTTGTTCATTTGCAACGTCACTTGAATATCTTTGCATAGTTTTCACTAATAAATTTTTTGCTTGCCTATCAGCAATTAATTTAGCTTCTTCCTCTTGTTCTTTAATATATGCCGTAACCTCTAATTTCATCATTTCTTCTACTTTATTCATTACTAATTTTCTAGCTTCATTTTTAGAAAAACTGGCAATTTTTTCCAATTCTTCAATCTGTTGTTTTTTTAATTCTTCATTCTCCATTTGTTCCATCTGGACTTCTTTTTGTTTCTCAATTAAATTATTTTCTCGTTCTTCTAACATTTGTTCACGATTTTGAAGAGTCTGATCGCGTCTATCAATATTGTTCTCACGAACAATTAGGCGTTCTTCAGCCTCTTTAATCTCTGTTTTTTTATCTTTTATTTCTTTATCAAGTTCACTTTTTATTTTATATGATTCCTCTTTTGCTTCTAATAAATAATCACGTTTGATTTTAGCCGCTTCATTTTTAGCGCTTTCTAGAATCATTTCTGCCTTTTTAGAAGAATTTACCTCTCTTATATAATTAATTAAAAACGTTGTCAATATTCCAACAAAAAGTCCAATAAGGACCAGTAAAATGGAGAAAGCTATATTTTCCATATTATACCTCCCCATATATAAAGCAAAATGGTTATTTCACTCTACTATTATTTTAATGAATATAGAAGTAGAAGTCAAGAAAAAAACATGAATATACTAAAATACACTCATATTTCTTTTTTGTTTTTTTCATCTTTTTCTAATTTAGCCTTTGTTTTATTAACATTATAATATTCACGAACTTTTTGTTCTAACTCATTTTTTAAATTAATGTCATTTTTTAACAATTCTTTGACATTCTCTTTACCTTGCCCAAGTTTTTCACCTTTATATGAATACCAAGCACCACTTTTTTCAATAATATTAGCATCACTTGCTAAATCAACAATTTCACCTTCAACAGACACCCCTTGTCCATACATAATATCAACCGAACAAGTTTTAAAAGGTGGTGCCATTTTGTTTTTAACAACTTTAAGATTAGTCTTATTACCAATAATTTCCGTTCCTTGCTTTATTTGTTCAGCCCTTCTAATTTCCAAACGAATTGAAGAATAGAACTTTAAAGCACGCCCTCCCGGAGTAACTTCTGGATTACCAAAAACAATTCCAACCTTTTCACGTAACTGGTTTATAAAAATAGCAGTAGTGTTTGTTTTGTTAATAACACCAGATAATTTTCTTAAAGCTTGACTCATAAGTCTTGCTTGAAGTCCCATATGTGAATCTCCCATTTCACCTTCTATTTCAGCTTTAGGAACCAACGCAGCTACCGAATCTATAACAATTGTACTAATTGCACCACTACGAACTAATGCTTCACATATTTCTAATGCTTGCTCCCCATTGTCTGGTTGAGATAATAATAATTCATTAATATTTACTCCTAATTTTGAAGCATATTGTGGATCTAATGAATGTTCGGCATCAATAAATGCTACTGTACCTCCCAATTTTTGAGCTTCAGCAATAGCATGAAGTGCAAATGTGGTTTTACCACTTGATTCAGGTCCATATATTTCAACAATCCTTCCTTTAGGATACCCCCCTATACCAAGTGCAATATCTAAAGCTAAAGAACCACTTGGTATAACATCTATTTCTTGTTGCTCATTGTCTCCTAATTTCATAACAGAACCTTTACCAAACTGTTTTTCAATATCTTTTAAAACTTGATCTAATGTTTTATCACATGTTACTTTTGACATTTTGTATTCCTCCTAACGTACAATATAATTGTATACTATATTTTATTCATTGTCAATACTTAAAACGAACATTTGTTTGGTTTAATTTGGCATAAAAAAAATACAAAAATAAAAAAAATTCTTAACAATAAATTAAGAATTTTTAAGTAACATTAGCTAATTATTTATTTATCCTCTGAAAATATATATTTTTTATTCATATTATAATATTGCACAGCAGAAACTATTGATAAAACTGTTGCAACAATAAGTAAAAAATCAGCAATTCTTAAATTCCATAATTCAAATGGTAAATTGTAAAATAGTGTTAATGATATTCCAACCATTAAACATGCAGCTTTTACTTTTCCCATCCAAATAGCAGCAACTACCGAACCATGATTACCAGCAATCATTTTAATTGAATTAACAATCGTATCACGGATAATAATAATAACCGGAATTATAGGATGTATAAAACCTGTTGATGATAAGATAATTAAAACAGAATTAACTAAAATTTTATCTGCTATTGAATCAATCATTTTTCCAAAGTCTGTTACTAAATTATACTTTCTCGCTATGTACCCATCTACAAAATCAGTTAATGATGCAATAATAAATAACACACCTGAAATAAGATACCTAACATCAATAACAATTGCCTCATTAACAAATAATTTTGTTATTTCAATTCCTGCTGCTTCAAATGGTAATGTTAACAACGCTATAATAATAAATGTTAAAAAAATTCTCAGCATTGTTAATTTATTTGGTAAATTCATACGTATACCTCCTTATTACTAATACAATTAATGATGATACTATTATCATTAAAATCATCATTTTCACTTTTAAAATAAAAATATAAACCTACTATCACTGTAATTATAATAAATATATATATAATAAGCGGTGTAATATTTAATCTTCTACGACGTTCCAAGGTATATGGTGATGATATTTTTTTACTCTTTTCATTCTTATTATTTTTCTTCTGAGCTTCTTTTATATCATCCAATGAAATTTTAGAAGTATAATCGAATAAAAACTCATTAAACTCATCGACCATTTCTTCATAGTCTAAACCCAAGTATTTTGAATAATCTCGTATAAAATATTTTAAATAAAAAATATCTTGAAACGCTTCCATATTACCTTCTTCAATATTTTCAATCTGACTTGGACGCATTTTTAAATCTTCGGCCGCCTCTTCAATGGATATTCCAATATCAAGACGTTCTTCTCTTAGTTTTTCACCTATTTCTTTCACTGTACACCACCTTTGTCTAAAAGAATAATATTAATAAGCCATGTTCTGTACCTATTTCTAGGTGACAAACATTTATCTATTGATTTCTCAATCCCATAAAGAGTTGTTATTCCCCTTTATTAGGTTCCCCTACCAATTTTTGGGTTTCTCGCTCGTGGGGTTTACCCCGTTCCACTAGTTCATTTCTGAACTATATCGTCACTGTGGCACTTTATGCCCATAACCATATTTTTTAAAAACTTAGGCTATGTCGGCGCCGTTAGCAAATGCTACCATAGGTTATTTTTTCCCTATGCACGAACACTACTACCATTTCAGGTAGTGCGAGCATGGACTTTCCTCTACATTGAACTAATGCAGCGTTTGTCTAAATATTATTCCCCTCGACCATAAATAATTTTTTCAAGGTTTGAAAGTCTTCTTAATAAATCAGCGTTATTAATTTCAACTACTGGAGTTTCTCTAACAACATCTAATTTCATTTTTAAAGTTCTTATTTCTTGTTTTAGTCTAATGTTATCTTCAATAAGTTCTTTTTTTTCTTCTTCTATTTCGCGAATAATTTTAATAAATTCTTCATAATCACGAATAATTACATCCAAAAATTTATCAACTTCTTGTGGTCTAAAACCTCTAGTATCAATTTTAAATTCTTTGTCAAGTATATCTTTTACAGTTAATACTATCCTATCTTGCAACATAGACTACACCCCTTTACACTTTTATTTTATCAATTTTTTAACTTATAGTCAATTCGTTTTGAATTTACATTTTATCTTATTTAACAATATATGGTTCTTCTAACGTTCCTGTTCCTCCAGCATAAATGACATTTTCACTTAAATAAAGTACTGCACGAACTCTCGAGTCATTTGTTAACGATGAAGATGCTAAATAACCATAAGAAAATTTATAAACTCGGTGAGTATTCTCAGCAACAGAAGTTAACGTCCACCATGAATTTTTTGTATCTGTTAAATAATTATAATTCTGACATGAGCGACTTGTAGTTTCAGTACAATTAACATCTAAACTAGCACTCATATAGTCACTTACTTGAATTAGTCCAATTGGTGCCGGATCTGATAAAACCGAACATTCAACATTTCCATTTTTATTAGTTTCATTTTCTTTTCTTTTCCCAATACAAAGTGGTTTATAGACAACTAAACCTTTTAAATTTTCATCAATAAATTCATTATCATTAAATGTTTCTAATAAAAAGTCTTCAATTGTACTTTTGGTATAATCATTAATTCCATCTTTTGCGCCTCTATCAATATTGTAACGATTATCCCACATTTGTTTCTCCTTGGTATCATATTGAATAATTTTAATATGTTTATCTTTATCAATTTTTATAATAAGCCATTTTTGCCCAGCAAATTCTAAGAAATTATTGACCTTTCCACCTCGAAAAACATATTCACCATCAATCTCATAAAGGCCATCATCTTCAGTTACGATATTACTCGGTTCAATAATTTTTTTATAAAGTTCTGTTGTAACATGTTCATTACCACAATTTAAATATGGAAAATAAACATAATGGCCGCCATTATTGGAGACACGAACTTCACCATTACAAATGGTATCACCTTTAATCATTTTTGACATCATCGGAATATACTTTCCATCTTCTAATGTTGTTACCCCAACTACTGTTTGCTCGCCGTTTCCTGTTGGTAGTAACTCTGGATTCGCTTTGAAATATTTTTTAGCACCAGTTTTAAGTTTTCTTTCTATTGATGAAAATTCTAAATTTCGATCCTTATTAACTACGGAAATACCAATAAAAGCAACAACAAATAGTGCTAAAATGATAACAACAATTGTAATTAATTTTTTATTTATTTGACTAAAGTTCATATCCAAACCTCCACTTAATTAATACACTGTTATTATAGCAAAAAAATTAGTTTTTTTCAATGGCATTAAGTATAGAATGTATGCATTTTAAAAATAAATTTCAATAAATAAAAAACTACTTATTCATACTGGAAAAATAAGTAGTTAATTTTATATACTTTACATCACCAATCATTTCATTAAAAACTTGTTCTATTTGGCAATGTTTATTCAATTTATCACCTCTTTATTATAATCTACCATATTATTTTTTATAAAACATTAGATTCGACAAAACTAGAAAATAAGTGCTAAAAAAAATTGGGTCTTTTTATAGTAAAATTTGTCTTTTTATAGTATAATTATTATGGTGATATCATGAATTACCCGAGTGGAATAAAATCAAAGAAGGATAAACAAATTAATTATGGCAATAGAGGTATGGTTTTAGAAACAGACTTAAATGAAACTAATCAATATTATTTAGTAAATAATATTGCTATCATTCACAAAAAACCAACTCCTATTACTATAAAAAAAGTGGATTATATATCGCCAACCAAAATCAAAATAAAAGATGCTTATTTTCAAAAACCCTCAACAACCGATTACAACGGTATTTATAGAGGTAAATATATTGATTTTGAAGCCAAAGAAACAAAAAATCAAAAACATTTTCCACTTAGTAACATTCATAACCATCAATTAGAACACCTGAAAAAAGTTATTGAACATGGTGGCATTGGATTTCTAATTGTTAGATTTGTTACTAAAGATGAAACGTTTTATTTAGATGGAAAAGATTTAACAAATTTTCTTGAAAATAACACTAGAAAATCTATTCCCTATTCTTATTTCCAAGAAAAGGGTCATTTAATAAAAATTAATTATAATCCTAGATTGGATTATTTAAAAATAATTAATAAAATTTATTTTGAAGGAGAGATAAAATGAAAAAGAATTTAGTAAAATTTAAAAAGTTTATTATGAAAAACAAAGATAACTTTGTTATTGTATTAATTAGCATTCTTGGACTAATTATTGGTTCAATTGCTTTTAGTTTTTGGTTATCATTATTAATTATAGGGATATTAAATGTTATATTATTTGTTCCACAATTATTAAAAAAGAAAAAAACATCACAAGGTGCTAAAAAGAAAACAGCAACTAAAAAAGAAATATTAAATGAAAAAGAGAAAAAAAGAAAAATTATTAAATATTTATTAGTTGCCTTTTTCACAATAACAATCATTGGAATCATTTGTGTTTCTATATTCTTATTTATTGTTGTTAAAAGGGCTCCTGAATTTGACCCTGATAAATTATATAAAAAAGAAGCATCAATTATATATGATAACAAAGGAAATATAGTTACTAAAATTGGAGAAGAAATTCGTGAAAAAATAACATTCGAAGAAATGCCTGAAGTTTTAGTAGATGCAATTATTGCAACTGAAGATTCACGATTCTTCCAACATAATGGTTTTGACTTACCTCGTTTCCTTAAAGCTTCATTGGGACAATTTTTAGGAAAAAGATCATCTGGTGGAGCATCCACTTTAACAATGCAAATTGCCAAAAATCATTTAACCTCAACTGAAAGTAGAGGTATTGAAGGTATTATTCGTAAATTTACTGATATTTACTTATCAATCTTTAAAATCGAAAAAAAATATACTAAATTTGAAATATTAGAATTTTATGTTAATTCAAACTATCTAGGAGGACGTGATTACGGTGGGGCTTATGGTGTAGAGCAAGCTTCTCAATTATATTTTGGTAAAAAAGCTAAAGATTTGACTTTACCCGAGGCTGCATTAATTGCAGGACTATTCCAAGCACCAAATGGTTATGATCCATATTTATATCCTGATGATGCAGAAGATCGTAGAAAAACAGTTCTTTATTTAATGGAACGTCATGGTTACATAAACAAGGAAGAACGTAAAATTGCTGAACAAGTAACAGTTAATGATCTAATTATTGAACACGAAGAAGTTGATGGTGGTGAATATGTTGGATTAATCAATACAGTAGCTGCTGAAGTTGAAAAATTAACAGAAAAAGATCCATTTGCTGTTGCAATGGAAATATATACAACATTTGATATTGAAAAACAAGATCATATTAATAAAGTATTAAGTGGTGAATTACATAAATGGGAAAATGATGTAGTTGATGCTGGTATTTCAGTCTTAGATGTTAAAACAGGTGGAATATTAGCTGTAAGCGCCGGAAGAAATAAAAATAATTTAAAAGGTTTTAATCTCGCTACTGATACCAAAAAACATATTGGTTCAACCGCTAAACCTTTATATGATTATGGTCCAGGAATTGAATTTAATAACTGGTCTACTTATCAACCATTCGCTGATGAACCTCATGCTTATTCAACAGGTATCCCAATTAATAACTGGGACTTCAAACATGTAGGTATAACAACTTTAAGAGAAGCATTAAGAACTTCTAAAAATATTCCAGCATTAAAGGCTTTCCAAAGTGTTAATAATAAAGATATCCAAAAATTTGTCACTTCACTTGGTCTAAATCCAGAATTAGAAGATGGTATTGTCCATGAATCACATGCCTTAGGTGGTTATACAGGTGAATCTCCAGTTAGTATGTCAGGTGCTTTTGCAGCCTTCGCTAATGGGGGATATTACATTAAACCACACAGTGTTACCAAAATAGTTTATCGTGATACAAATGAAGTATTCGAAAATAAAATTAAAAAAGAAAAAGTTATGAGTGAATCAACAGCATATATGATGAGTCATGTTCTTCTAGATGCTGCTCGCTGGGGATTATATGGTAACTGGAACGTTAATGGTGTTAATTACTGCGCTAAAACAGGAACCAGTAATTACCCAGATGCAGTATTTAAAAATCATAAATTACCAAGTAATGCTGTAAACGATTTATGGATTGCTGCATATAATCCTGATTATGCTATTGTTCAATGGTATGGTTATGACCAAATTTATGAGGAATACTATAATCGCTTTGGAAATGCTCAATATAGAATTTTATTCCAAGCTGTTGCTAAAGGTATTTTCAAGGAAAATAAAAGTTTTACTAGACCTAAAGACGTTATTAGTGTTCAAGTTGAAAAAGGAACAGTACCAGCTATGCTACCTAGTGAATTTACACCCAAAAATATGATTATTACTGAATTATTCAAAAAAGGTACTGAGCCAACTGAAGTTTCACCAAGATATAGTCGTTTAGAAAACCCAACCAGCTTGCAAGCAAAACAAGAAGGATCAAATATTAAGTTAACTTGGGAACCGATTGACACTCCAAGTGCTATTGATAAAAATGAATTAACTAATTTCTTTAATACAGTCTTTAAAAATGAAAAAGAACGTACTAAACGTTTAAATGAAAGACTTTCTTACAATTCTACAAACATTGGAGATATTGGTTATAATGTCTACATTAAAAAAAGCGATAATTTAGAATTGTTAGGTTTTACTAAAAACAATTATTTCAACACTCCAGCTACTTCTGGAAATGTTACATACGTTGTTAAATCTGCTTATTCTATATTCAAAAATAACATGAGCACTGGAGCTGAAACAACTATTGTACAAAGTGGTGAACAATCAATAATTGATTCTACTTTAATCGGAGATGCCATCGTTAATCTTGGTGTTGGTGATGTATACAACGAAATTAATCCTAGTGTCGAGGTTACTGAAAATATGGAAAAAGTAACTCACTTAGCAAGCACGACAAGAACAATTAACGAAGAAAGCACTGGAAATCAAGTTGATAAAATAGACACTTCAAAACCTAATATCTTTATAATTACATATAATGTCAAATATAAAACTTATTCTAAAACTCACACAAGAAAAGTTATAATAAAATAAAAATAAAAAACTCCAACTTATAAACTGGAGTTTTTTATTTTATAATATTTACATATATCAACTAATTTACAATTATCACAATTTGGATTTCTAGCTTTACAATGATATCTTCCAAAAAAGATTAGTTGATGATGAAGCTTATTAATTTTATTTTTAGGAAGAAGTTTAGTTAATTTTTTCTCAATAGTAAGAACATCATCCATTTCTCTTGCTAGTCCTAATCTAATACTTACTCTTTTAACGTGAGTATCAACCGCAAGCACTGATTCATTATAAATGATACTTAATACAACATTAGTGGTTTTACGCCCCACTCCAGGCAGACTTTCTAAATATTCACGGTCATTTGGAACTATACCATTATAATTTTCTAACAAACTTT
>CAYXLG010000007.1:0-2608 GCA_964465805.1 uncultured Muribaculaceae bacterium | reverse complement strand
AGTTTGCTTCGTCATCATTTAACCAATCATAATCAAAAATATCAACTTTTTCTTTTTTCTTTTGAAACTTTTGCTTTTCCTTCATAACATCCGCTTCATTTTTAATACCTTTTTTAATCCAATCAAATAATATTCTATCAATATATCTTAAACTAACTGCTCCATTATAAACAGCTTCTTTAAGCGCTAACAAAATTAATTCATCACTTATTTTATTTGCTTGCCATCCATTGATCAATTCAAATTCAATTGGAGATAATGGTCTTCCCATTTCTTTTTCAAAGTTATCATATATATTATCATTAACCTTTTCTATTTCTTTACCATTAACTACTAAAAATGCTAATTTATTATACAAATTATCTAATGACAAATATTCAATATGAATATTATTCTCAACTTTAACTTCAATTGTTAAAAGGTCTTTAACAGTTAATTCATTAACCAATTCTAAGACTCTTGTTGGCTCTATTTTTAAAACAGAACTTATTTCTTTAGGATTATACACTTTATTTGGTTCATTAATTAAATATATAATTAAAATTAGTTCTTCATCTTTTATATCCAATTCTCTATAATTAGAAAATAATATATAAGGTATAGTCATATTCTTTTCTTTAATTAAATTAATTACTTTTTCTATCATTCTATCACCTAATTATATTATACAACAATTTAGGTTGCTTTTAAATGTTAATATAATTATTAATAACATATTTTTTTAGTACATCTTTATCATTAGTTAATTCCTTTTTAACTAATTTACACTCAATATCATCAAAAATAGTTTTTAAAAAACTTCCTGGTTTTTTATTTAATAATTCACATATCTCTCTAGAAGTTATACTTATTTCACTACGGTTAGTAATGTATAATTTATTAAAATATTCAGTAACTGCTTTCCGTTCTATACCTTTTATTTCACCTACAACAGTAGAAATATAAAGTCCATATTTATATAGATTTTCTTCATCAAACAAATCTTTAGTCATTAATTCATTTATTAACTCTATTATCTTTTTTTCATTATTATTAAATTTATAAATATCTAAAACATCTAGTTGCGCCCACATACCAATTATTGATGAGGTAATTGTAATGTTTGCTAAATTAGGTATTTCTAAGTATTTATCTAATTTTGTCTTTATTAACAAATCGATTCCATACTTAACATTAGGACTTGAAAAAATTTTATCTAACTCTTCCTTTTTTCTTTCATAAGATAGTTTTCTAACTAAATATCCATACTTAATAATATACTTTTCCAATTCTTTATCAAGTTCAAAATTAAGAGTAGTAGCAAATCTAACGGCCCTTAAAATCCTTAATACATCTTCTTTTAAACGATGTTTAGTTTTCCCTACCATTCTTATTCGTTTGGCATCCAAATCCTCTTTAGCGCCAAGTAAATCTATAATTGCACCATTAGAATCCATACACATAGTATTAATAACAAAATCACGACGTTTTAAATCTTCTAATAGATCATCGATATATTTTATTTTAACCGGAATACGATTATTTTTATATTTTATCTCTTTTCTAAAAGTTGTAATTTCAAACCGTATATTATTGCAAATAAGAGATACCGAACCATATTTTACGGAATTTAATTTAATATTTGGAAAAACTATTTTTAACTCTTTAGGAGTAGCATTAGTACATATATCTATATCAATACTTTTTCGATTTAAATATAAGTCTCTAGGGTAACCTCCTACAACATATGCCTTGTAGCCTTTATCTTCAATTTTTTTTAAAACCTTAGTAGCTGTTTCAAACATATTTCACCTCACAATAAAAAAAGGCTTAAATGCCTTTTAGTTTAAAGCTTCTTTTAGTTTAGATCCTGCTTTAATGGTAACAGCTCTTCTAGCAGGAATCATTACTTTATCACCAGTTCTTGGATTACGTCCCTCTTTAGCTGGTTTATCTTTTGCTGTGAAAGTACAGAAACCTGTTATAGTTACTTTGTCCCCTTCAGTTAATCCTTTAATAACTCCATTCATCATTGCTTCTAAAGCACGAGTTGAATCTGCTTTTGTAAGTCCTGTTTCTTCTGCTATAAAATTTACTAAATCTGTTTTAGTCATTTTTTACCTCCCTAATTATTTAAGCAACTTATCTTGCTTACATTTAAAGAATACCATTTTTTACAAATTAAATCAACATTTTTTCACTATTTTGTTTATTATTTTTCAAATAAATCACTTATCACCACTTAATTATACTTATAAAACTTGATTTTATTACTTTTTATACACCTGTAACATAAATATTTAACTTGTATAAAATATTAGTACAATCTTATTTTATATAGAAAGTGATAAATATGAGGAAAAAAGGAAATCCACATAAATCATCTATCGGAAATATAGATGCCAACATTATGGCTTGCATTGCTTATCTAGGGGGGAGTATCCTAGTTCTTTTACCTGGACTTAATTACTTTTCTTGGGTTTTACCTTTAATTATATACATAATGGAGAAAAAAAGTAAATTTGTCAAAAAAAATGCTCTACAATCTTTTAACCTACAGATTATTAATAACACCATAATGTTTTTTTTAAATATGATCATAAATAGTTCTATTAAACATTTTTCTAAC
>CAYXLG010000006.1:0-37346 GCA_964465805.1 uncultured Muribaculaceae bacterium | reverse complement strand
ATGTTAAATTCCCATTTAAAGTCTAAACGGGACGTTAACTTTTTATTCAAATAAAATTTGAAAACAAACAAAAATGTATTGACAGGGTAATAATATTTAATTATAATCTTATTTTGTGTAAATTAAATTAATGAAATATATTAAGTTATAATGTGAATAATATAAATAAATATGGGAGTTTATTTATCAGAAAGGTCAATCTTTTATGGAAAGAATAGATATAGAGCTAGTTAATAGAAATATGTTTGAAACAAGGGCAAGAGCTCAATTAGAAATAAAAAATGGTAGAATATATTGTAATAGCAAAAAAATAAAAAAAGCCTCTTTTAAGGTTAATGATACTGATAAAATTGAGGTTGTTGGAGAGGTTTTTAAATATGTTTCTAAAGGTGGTTTAAAATTAGAAAAAGCAATAATTCATTTTAATATAAATTTAAACGATAAAATATTATTAGATATTGGTTCTTCTACTGGGGGCTTTACTGATTGTGCCATACAAAATGGAATAAAAAAAGTTTATGCAATTGATGTTGGAAATAATCAGTTAGATAAAAAGTTAAGAATTAATCCTAAAGTAAAATTATATGAAAATATTGATTTTAGAAATATTGATAACAATATTATTATAGATGCTAATATTGCAACAATTGATGTTGCTTTTATATCAGTAAGTAAACTAATTTTAAAAATAAATGAATTAAATAACATTACTGAAATAATTTGTTTAATAAAACCACAGTTTGAGTGTGGTAAAAAAATAGCAGATATATATAAGGGTGTTCCTCTTAATAAAAATATTCATATAAATGTTATAAAAGATATAATAAAACAATTTAAAGATATTAATTATTTTGTTCAAGGTTTAACATATTCACCAATAAGAGGTGGTAATGGTAATATTGAGTATTTATTATATATTTGTAAAAATTGTAATGAAAATAATATTGGTATTGAACAAGTAGTAATAAATGCATTTAATAAATTGTAATTTTATGTTTAATGATATAACTTAAAAACCGAGAATATAAAATAACATTGAAATAACAATAAAAATTATCGTATCCGATGATTTTTTTATTGACAATAATTGTAAAAAAGTTTATGATATTATGCAATACGGGGGGATAAAATGAGAACCATGCAGGTTTATTATGATTACGATGGAGTGTTTGGAGATACTATGAATCCAGCAATCAAGGAAATGAAGGAAAAAGGTTTATATGAAACTGAAGAGGGACGGACTAAATATTTTAGAGAATTAAATTGGGCATATTTTCTTAAAAAAACACCTTTTATTACAAACTCACCAGAAACAATAAAAACTTTGATGGATAATGGATATAAAGTATCTTTTTTAACACATGTTAATTCATTAGATGAGTATATAGATAAAATTAGATTTATTAAAAATATTAAAGAATTAAATAATATTGATAAAATAGATGTTATTGCTGTTCCTAGAGTAATTGATAAATCAGTTACTATAAATCCAAATGGTAATATTTTAATTGATGACCGTTTAGAAAATATAATAGCTTGGGAAGAAATGGGTGGTATAGGAGTTCTTTTTTCTGATAAACAACATGATGAATATATAACTATTGCTGAACCGATGGATTTAGTAAATATTGTTTTATCACTAGATAAAAGTGAATATGAAATATTTTTAACTGGAGATCAAAAAAGGGATGAAATATTACTAAGGAAAGTAAAAGCGAAAAGTTCAAAAGTACCTGCTGATAATGATCAACAATTAGCATACATTGCTAGTAAACTAAAAAGATATAATTTAACAATTAGATCAGCACTTAAATATCATACCTCAATAATAGAACATCATGTTATTGATCATAGTTATGATGTTAAGAAAATGGAAGATATTATTAAAACCCTAGATTATTATATTGATTTAGTGAACAAAAAAAGGGTTTCTACGTATAAATTTTCATACTCAATTTATTATGATTTATTAGATGCATTGTTACAACTCGAAGTGATGAATGTTGAAAAAGAAAAAACATTAACATTAAATAATAAAAAGAAACATAGATAATAAAACTCTATGTTATAATATTTATTATAGGTGGTAATATATGAAAGTTATAAGTATTTTAGAGCCTTGGGCTAGTCTTATTAAAGAAAGAGTTAAATGTATTGAAACAAGAAGTTGGAAAACTAATTATCGTGGCGAATTATATATACATGCTAGTAAAAGAAGATTAACCAAGAAAAATTTAGAAGAATATAAAGAACAAGTTAGTTTATTACAAGATAAGGATTTTAAGTATGGTTATATAATTGCTAAATGTAAATTGGTTGATTGTAAGTATATGGATGAAGAATTAATAAATAGTATTAAGAAAAATCACAACGAATATATTTGTGGTGATTATAGTATTGGAAATTATGCTTGGATTTTAGAAGATATTGAACCATTGAAAAACCCTATATGTGCAAAAGGACAATTAAGTATTTGGAATTATGAAAATAGAAAATAAAAAACGGATTATTAATTAAAATAACTCGTTTTTATTTTCTATGACTTGTATAATCTTTTTGAACAAATGTAAGTGAAATAAAAGAGATACATAATAAAATAAAACCTATTATAATTAATACAATATTTGTATCTAACCAAGCATTATAACTTATCATTGCGCTCATAACAAAGAAAATAATCATTCCAATTACACCTAAAACACTATATATCGGTTGGGGTTTAAATTTATGTTTTATTTTATCGGCTATCATATCAGCAATAGTAAAAGCAACACCCATTTCCATTGCAAATATTAAATAAAAAAGATATTTCAAGTTGTTACCTCCTTATATTTTATTCTATACATAATTATAGCATTTATTTATTACTTTATAAAGTAAAACAACAAAAAAGAAACTGCCCCCCTGAGACAGTTTCTTATAAAAGAATAAAAAGGGGTCGGCTAGTGTGATACTAGCACCAATTCGCCTAAATTGAATTGGTACTGAATATAGTAAACGAAAAGTCTAAAAATGTCAAGACTTTTTTTGCCAAAATGTGCTATAATTTATGAAAGATGGTGATGTTATGCTTAAATTAGAGGAAATAAAGGGAATAGGGCCTAAAACCCTTAATTTACTAAAAAAACTAAATATTAATACAACTCATGACTTAATAAGTTTTTATCCGTTTCGTTATGATGTTATTAAAAGAAGCGACATCAGAGTCTTAAACCAAGATGATAAAATTATTATTGATGGGATTGTTGAAAGCATTCCTAATGTAATATATTTTAATCGAAAAATGAATAAAATGAATTTTAGATTAAATATTGGTAATATGTTATTAAATGTTAATATATTTAATCGAGCGTTTCTGAAATCAAAATTAACAATTAATACAACAATAACCATTATTGGTAAGTATGATAAAATGCGTAGCAGTGTTGTTGCTAGTGATATAAGATTTGGTCGTATTGGTGATACTGAAGTAATTGAACCAGTGTATCATTCTACTTATGGATTAAGTGGTTCTAAAATAAGCAAGTTTATTAATGAAGTTATTGATGATATTGAAATAATCAATTATTTACCGAGTGCAGTAATAAATAAATATAATTTTATGAATAAGTTAGAAGCAGTAAAAGAAACTCATAATCCAAGTAATATGAACAAATTAAAAGAAGCTCGTTACTTACTAAAATATGAAGAGTTATTTTTATTTATGTTAAAAATGAATTATTTAAAATTAAAGAAAAATAAACAAATCGGACTAAAAAAAGATGTTGAATATGATTTAGTAAAAAATTTTATATTAGATTTACCATTTAAATTAACTAGTGATCAGTTATCGGCTGTTAAAGATATATATGAAGATTTAACAAGTGCAAGAAAAATGAATAGGTTATTACAAGGTGATGTTGGTAGTGGTAAAACAATTGTTGCTATAATTGCTATGTATATTAATTATTTAGGTGGATATATGGGGGCGATGATGGCTCCGACTGAAGTTTTAGCGAATCAGCATTATGAAAATATTAGTAAAACATTTGAAAAATATAATCTTAAAATCGCCCTTTTAACAGGTAAATTAAATAAAAGTGACAAAGACAAAATAGTTAAGTCTATAGGTAAGGGTGAAGTTGATATTGTCATTGGAACTCATGCTTTAATAACTGATAATGTTGAATATCATAAACTAGGACTTGTTATCACCGATGAGCAACACCGGTTTGGTGTTAATCAACGAAATGCATTTAAAAACAAGGGTGAAATACCTGATATTTTATATATGAGTGCGACCCCAATTCCTCGAACTTATGCCCTTACTTTATATGGTGATATGGATATAAGTAGTATTAAAACAATGCCAAGTGGTCGTAAAAAAGTTACAACTATTTTAAAAAGTGAAACTGAAATAATGGATGTTTTAAAATTAATATATGAAGAATTAAAACATAATCATCAAATATATGTTATTGTTCCATTAATTGAAGAAAGTGAAAATCTAGATATGGAATGGATTGAAAAAGTTGAAAATCAGCTTAACAAAGCATTTGGTAAACGCTTTAAAATTGCAAGTCTTCATGGAAAAATGAGTAGTGAAGAAAAAAGTGAATTAATGGAAAATTTCAAACAAAACAAAATTCAAATACTTATTAGTACAACTGTTATTGAAGTAGGAATAGATGTTCCAAATGCAACAATGATGGTAATTTATGATAGTTATCGTTTTGGATTATCAACGTTACATCAACTCCGTGGACGTGTTGGAAGAAGTAGTCTCAATTCATATTGTATTTTAATAAGTAGTCATGAAACAGAAAGATTGGAAATATTAACTAAAACAAACGATGGTTTTGTTATTAGTGAAGAAGATTTTAAATTACGAGGAAGTGGTGACTTGTTTGGAATTCGTCAAAGTGGAGATATGAATTTTATACTTGCTGACATAAAACAAGATTATCAATTATTATTAAAAGCTAAAGATGATAGTTTAAATTTTTTAAAACATAATGAAGATATTGATAAAATAGATAATATTAATTTAAAAGAATTAATTTATAGAGAACAGATCTAAACTAGAACGTGTGCAACTTTTGGGATAATTATCATATACTGTTATAGGTGGTTATAATGGATAAGTTAGATGCTTTTAAGGATTTTGTACGAAACAACCCAGGGTTAATTAAACACGTTAAGTCAGATGAAATGACTTGGCAAAAGTTTTATGAAATTTTTGATTTATATGGAGCTGAGGACAATATATGGAAACCATATATTAGTAATGAAGTAAGAAGTGCTGCAACAGCAACTGCTAGTACACTAGGCATTAATGATGTACTTAATTGGTTTAAAACAGTTGACGTAGATACCATCCAATCAGGTATTAATAATGTTCAACGTGTTCTTGGTGTTTTACAAGATTTTACTACTAAAGAAAAAGATGAACCCCAAAAAGAAGAATATCGACCTCGTCCCTTATATAAACATTTTGAAGATTAATGAATTTAGATATTCAGTTTAGAATAAAAAATAATCCAAATTATCAAAAATATATAAGGGAGAATTCCAATTGGTATAAGATATTAAATAGAAATCCAGAAGCTTTTAAACAATTTGAAGAAGAAGTGAAAGAAAAATACCAACTACGACCGATTGATCGTTTAAGTAGGGTAGTTCAAAGCATCGAATTAATGTCATCAATTTTTTCATCACTAAGATAAAATAATAAAGGTGGTAATATGCGAGTAATAAGTGGAAAATATAAAAGTTTATTTATTAAAGGTTTTAATCAAAAGGGAACACGTCCAACAATGGATAGAGTAAAAGAATCCCTTTTTTCAATCATACAATCAAAAATAAAAGGGAGTATTGTTTTAGATTTATTTGCCGGAAGTGGTTCGTTAGGTATAGAAGCACTTAGTAATGGTAGTAAAACTTGTTATTTTGTTGAATCAAATAATAAAATGTTTTCAAATTTAAAAGATAATCTTACTAATTTAAAAATCAAGGAAGAATATCATCTTATAAATAAAGATTATTTATATGCATTAAAAGAGTTTTATAATAATAATATTAAATTTGATGTAGTCTTTTTAGATCCCCCATATGATTTAAAATTAATTAATAAAGTCCTAAATAAATTAATTGAATATGACCTTCTTTTTGATGATGGACAAGTTATATGTGAATATGTAGATGAAGAAATAAATAATGAAAACTTTGAAACTATTAAAGAAAAAAATTATGGTTCAAAAAAGATAAAAATAATTAAGAAAAGAAACTAAGGTTTCTTTTTTTGAAGGAAAAATAATCCCTCCCTAGTATGTTAATTGTAAGGAGGTAAGTAAAATGTTTTTTAGTTATCCTTTTGTTAAACAAGATGGACTCAAAGATTGTGGAGTTGCATCACTGCTTATGATTATAAAATACTACAAAGGTAATGTTTCAATTGAACAATTACGAGATATGACTAAAACTAATAAAAATGGTACAACTGCTTATCATTTAACTGATGCCGCACTAGAACTAGGAATGGATGCTAAAGGAGTTAAATGTAAGTTAGAAGATTTAAATAAGGATAATGTTGTGCTACCAGCAATCGCTCACGTAACTATTGATAAAACTTATAATCATTATATTGTTATTTATGAAATAAATTATAAAAAACAAACATTATTAATTGCTGATCCTGCCGATAAAATCAAAAGAATATCATTTGCTGATTTTGAAAAGATATGGAATAACATCATAATATTTTTATACCCTATATGTAAACTCCCCTTATATAAAAATGATTTTTCTCTCTCTGTTTTTGTAATAAACATTATTAAGAAAAATAAAAGTGAATTTATAAATATATTATTGTTATCCATATTTTTAAATGTTTTTTCAATTTTTGCCTCTTTCTTTTTTAAATATATGATCGATGGAGTTATGCATTCTAAAGAATATTTACTATTTATATTTGTGCTGTTTTTGTTGGTTCATATTTTAAAAACCATTACTGATTTTTTTAGAAACAAAATATTAATTTTATTAAATCAAAAAATTGATATTATGTTGACATTGGAAACTTTTAAACAAATTATTTTACTTCCTTATAATTATTATTGTAACAGAACAACAGGTGAAGTCATTTCAAGAATTAATGATTTAAGTACAGTTAGAGAAATGATTAGTAAAGTTGCCTACACTTTATTTATTGACTTACCACTAACTTTATTTTCTTTTATATTTTTGATGTTTGTCAGCCCAAAACTATTTATTGTTGCAGTTATCTTATTGATGTTATACATCTTAAATATTTTAATTTTTAAGCCTATTTTTAATAGATATATTCAAAAGATTCAAGCGAGCAAAGCTGATGTTACATCATATATGGTTGAAAGTATTGGAGGATTTGAAACGGTAAAAGGAATTAATATTGAAAATAAAATAATTACTAAATTTGAGTATAAATATGTTCAATTATTAAAGAAAATAAAAAAGTTCGATGAAATTTATAATTATCAATATATATTTAAAGAATTAATTAATAATATTGGATTTATAACTATTATTTATTTAGGAGTTGTTTTAGTTAATAATAATGTAATTACCTTAGGAGAGTTACTAACTTTTAATGCTTTACTTAACTTTTTTTTAGGACCAGTTCGTAACGTTGTTGATTTAGATGGCAGTGTTAAAGAAGCAAGAAGTGCCTTGAGAAGAATTTTAGATTTATTTTATGAAGATCAAGATACAGGTATTGTTAATGACTTAGTTAATGGTGATATTGTAATTAAAAATTTAAATTATACTTACAATGACCGTGATTATATTTTAAAAAATATTAATTTAAAAATAAGTGCTAAAGAAAAAGTATTAATAGTCGGAGAGAGTGGTAGTGGTAAAAGTACTTTACTAAAAATATTGATGAAATATTATAAGACCTCACAAAATCAAGTAGAAATAAATGGTATTGATATAAATGATTATAGTGCAAGTACTTATAAGGAAGGAATATCTTATATTTCTCAAAAAGAAATGTTGTTTACTGATACTTTAGAAAATAATTTAAAGTTTCATACAAAAGATGAAAAACAAATTTTAGAAGTTTCTAAATTGTGTGAAGTGGATGAAATTATTAAAGGTAATAATTTAGGATTTAAAATGTTAATAGAAGAAAACGGTAATAATATATCTGGTGGTGAAAAACAAAGAATTATTCTAGCACGCTCTCTTTTAAAACCTTTTAATATATTAATAATTGATGAAGGCCTGAATCAAATGGATGTTAATTTAGAGAGGCGTATTTTAAAAAGAATAATGAAGAAATATCACGATAAAACCATTATTATTGTTACACATCGTTTAGAAAATATGGATCTTTTTGACCGTGTCCTGGAGTTAAAAGATGGAAGTATAAAAAAGGTGGTAAGTAAACATGAATAATTTGGAATACCTAAATAATGCATCAGCCATTATTACTACCGAAATACCTAAAAGAATAATCTCATGGATAACCATTTTAATCATTACATTTACCTCTATATTGATATTTGGAATATATTATAAATATCCTAAGTATTTAAACTATCAAGGAAATATTATCAAAGAAAACGAAAAACACTTAATTAAAATATTAGTCAAAGAAGATGATATATTAAATATAAAAAAAGGAAAACTTATATTAAATAAATTTGAGATTTACCATGAAATATATTATATAAATCCAATTTATAGTATTGATATTAAA
This sequence comes from uncultured Muribaculaceae bacterium, assembly GCA_964465805.1. Taxonomy (GTDB): domain Bacteria; phylum Bacillota_I; class Bacilli_A; order RF39; family UBA660; genus DUPI01. Next base: position 28,624 of record CAYXLG010000006.1, on the reverse strand, counting down.
GAAGAAAAATATTATGAAATCTTAATCAATTGTAATCTAAGCGATGATCTGAAATATGAACAATTACCTGTCATAGTTAAATTTGAATTATCAAACACAACTTTAATGCAAGAAATTATAAACAAAATAAAGAAAGGAATGATGTAATGCATACTTTAACAAAAGATGAATTATATAACATAAAAGGTGGCGCAATATCATTAGGTGCAGGCCTTTTAATAGCAGCTGGCATTATTTTTATAATTGGAGTTATAGATGGATATATTCGCCCATTAAAATGTAATTAATGAAAGGAGAAAATTATGCAAACATTAAATAAACAAGAATTACTTAAAATTGAAGGTGGTCTTACCATTTCCGGAAGTCTTATTAGTTCAATGGTTCGTGGGATTACTGTTATTCTTGAACTTGGTCGTAGTTTAGGAACAGCAATTAGAAGAGTAGTAGGTAATAATTTATGTCCTCTTTAATAAATTTTTTAAAACAAAAGAAGAAAATAATTATAATTACCAGTTTAATATTGTTAATCCCTTTTATAATACCAATTGTTGAATTATTAATTAAAATAATTTTCGCACTTGGCAATTATGTTGGAACTAATATAAGATACATAGTTGAAGGTAAGATGTGTTAAAAAAGGCAAAATCGCCTTTTTTTGATTTTATTAGACAAAATCAAAGTGTTTTATTGAATTAGATAGGCGAAAGTGTTATAATGTCAATAGTTGGAAGGGAGGGATTTAGATGACAAAGGTAGTTGTTAAAAATGGAAAAGTGGATGAAGCGCTTAGAAGTTTTAAACAAAAAGTTGTTAAAAATGGACTCCTGAAAGAAATTAGAGAAAAGGAACACTATAGTAAACCCGGCGTAAGAAGAAGAAATGCAAAAAAGGAATACATAAAAAATAGCCATAAAAGGAATAGAGGAAATAGATAGTATTCACAGACTCTTTTCTAAAGGAGGAAATTATGCGACAAAAAATATTTTCTGATATGATTGAAGCTATGAGAAATAAAGATAAAGTTCTATTATCGGTCTTAAGATTATTAAAAGGTGCGATTCAATTAGAAGAACTAAATGTTAAAAGAGAATTAAACGATGATGAGGTAGCAAGTGTAGTTACAAAACAATTAAGACAGAGAAAAGAGTCACTTGAACAATTTGAAAAAGGGAATCGCCAAGATTTAATAGAAAAAACATCTAAAGAAATTGAGATTTTAAATAAATATTTACCTGAACAATTAAGTATGGAAGAATTAAATAATATTATTTTAAATGTATTTAATGAAGTAAAACCAACTTCAGTTAAAGATTTCGGTAAATTAATGGGACAAATAAGTCCACTTGTTAAAGGTAAAACTGATATGAGGTTAGTAAGTAAAATCATAAAAGAAAAATTGGAAAAATCATCTTAATGATGATTTTTTAATTGGCATTAAATCCATAAAGTGATATAATAAAATAGGTGATTAAAAATGATATATTTAGATTATTCAGCAACAACTCCAGTACGTAAAGAAGTGCTGGAAACATATGTTAGAACATGTGAAGATTTTATTGGAAACGCTAATTCGATTCATCGTTTAGGTGTTGAATCAAACCATCTAATGAATAAAGCAACAGAACAGATTGCTAATATTTTAAAAGTGAAACCTTCTGAAATTATATATACTAGTGGTTCAACAGAATCCAATAATTTAATTATTAAAGGTATTGTTAATAAATATAAAAATCGCGGGAATCATATAATTACAACTCCACTTGAACATGCTTCAGTTTATGCACCTTTAAACTATTTACAAAAACAAGGATTTGAGGTTGATTTTGTTGAACTAGATGAAAATGGTTTAGTTGATTTAAATCACTTAAAATCACTTATAAAAGACACAACCATCTTAGTGTCGGTTATATCGGTTAATAGTGAAACAGGATTACTTCAACCAATTGAAAAAATCGGAAAATTTTTAAAACAATATCCTAAATGTTTTTTCCACGTTGATATGACTCAAAGTGTTGGAAAAGTAGATATAGACATTACAGATGTTGATTTAGCAACTTTCTCGCCACATAAGTTTTATGGTTTAAAAGGAGTAAGTGTTTTAATTAAAAAAGACAAAATTGAATTAGAACCATTAATTCATGGAGGTAAAAGTACAACAATATATAGAAGTGGAACTCCAGCATTACCGTTAGTCGTTTCATGCGCTAAGGCTTTAAGATTAGCACATGAAAATCTTTACGAAAATTATAAATACGTTACGGAGCTGCGCAATTATTTAATAGATAAACTTAAACAAGAAAAAGATGTTTTTATTAATAGTAACGACTATTCAATACCATACATTGTCAACATTAGTGTCCCAGGGATTAAACCAGATACTTTTGTTTATGCTTTAGAAGAACATAATATATTTATTTCAACTCAAAGTGCTTGTTCAAGTGGAAATAGTTCATCGCAAGCAGTTTATGCAATCACTAAAGATGAATCGCGAGCAAGTTCTAGTTTAAGAATATGTTTGTCACATTTAACAACTAGAGAAGAAATCGATGACTTTTTAAAATATTTTATAATAAGTAAAAATAGATTAAAATTAAAAAAATAAGTAACAATTGGTAGGTGTAAAAATGAAAGTACTAAAATTTAATGCTATATGGTGTCCTGGTTGTCTAGTAATGCGACCAATATGGAATAAAATAAAAAATGATTATCCAGAAATAGAAATAGAAGAGTATGATTATGAAACAGACTTTGAAAAGATTAAAAAATGGAATATTGGTAACAAATTACCAGTAGCAATTATTTTAGATAATAATGGTAGGGAAATTACTAGGATTATTGGTGAAAAAAGTAAAAAGGAATTAACTAAAATAATAGAGGAGTTAATATAAAAAATGAAATATATAAAAACATTTTTAGTTGTTTTCCTATGTATATTTTTACTACCAATTAATGTAAGAGCCAAAGAAAACGTAGAGGTTCATTTATTTTATAGTGAATCTTGTACATTTTGTAAGCGTGAAATTACTTTTCTAAATGAATTATTAGAACAATATGATAATATTACTATTAATAAATATGAAGTAACAACTGATTATAATAATGAAGAGTTATTTAATAAAGTTAGATTAATATTTGATGTTGTTAAACCAAATGTTCCATTAACAGTAATAGGAACTAATTATTATATTGGTTTTAACGACGATATTGGACATAAAATAGAAAATACGATTAATCATTATTCAACTAAAAGCCACCAAAACTTAGTAGCTGATATTATTAATAATAAATTAGATCCCAATATAGATGTAGTACCAATAGATGATACAGACATAGATGATAATTTAACCAAAGTTCCATTTTTAGGACTAGTTGATCCTAAAAATGTATCACTTCCTATTATTGCAGTAGTTATCGGACTTGTTGATGGGTTTAATCCTTGTGCTATGTGGGTATTATTATTCTTAATTAGCATGCTATTAGGAATGAAAAACAAAAAAAGAATGTGGGCCTTGGGTTTAACCTTTATTTTTACCTCTGCCATAATTTATTTATTATTTATGGTATCTTGGCTAAAAATAACAGTTTCAATAACTTCTATTACTTGGGTAAAAATATTAATTGGAGTAATAGCAATTATAACTGGTATTATTAATTTAAGAAGTTATATGAAACAAAGAAAAGAAGAAGACGGTTGTACAGTTGTTGATTCAGAAAAACGTAGTAAATTAATAGAGAAAATTAAAAAAGTTACTACTGAAAAAAGTTTTCTTCTAGCTATGTTTGGTATTATTGCTCTAGCAATTTCTGTAAATATTATTGAACTTGCTTGTTCAGCTGGCTTACCATTATTATTTACGCAAATATTAGCTATGAATTCTTTAAGTAATATACGGTATGTCACATATATGTTAATTTACATTTTCTTCTTTTTAATCGATGATATTATAGTTTTTGTAGTCGCTATGATTACTTTTGAACTAACAGGCATATCAACTAAATATAGTAAATTTTCTCATTTAATAGGTGGCATCATAATGTTGTTAATCGGACTATTACTAATTTTAAAACCAGAATTATTATCATTTAATATATAAAACTCATATTATAATCCTCTAAAAAATATAATGTTTTAGGAGGGTATATATATGAGTTTTTTTAGAAGTAAGTTTTTAAAAACTTATAAGTTTCCATTAATCTTATTATGTTCAATAACAATTGGAACAATTATTGGATTATATTTAGGTGAAGATGCTGTAATCTTAAAACCGTTTGGTGATATATTTTTAAATTTAATGTTTACAATCGTTGTACCACTAGTATTAATTACTATATCTAGTTCAATAGCTAATATGATTGATCTAAAAAGATTAGGAAAAATATTAGGCTATTTACTTTTGGTCTTTTTTACAACCGCAACAATATCAGCCGTTTTTATGTTAGCGATAGTTAAATTTATCAATCCTGTTGGAAGTGCTAAGATATTAATTGAAGCTGGAGAAGAAATAGCCAAATTAAATATTGGAGATCGTATTGTAGCTGCACTTACAGTCAGTGATTTTTCAAATCTTTTATCAAGAAGTAATATGTTACCATTAATTGTATTTTCAATATTACTTGGAATAGGTATAAGTTCATTAGGAAAAGAAGGCAAAAACTTAGTAAGTGGATTAGAAGCATTATCTAAAGCAATGATGAAAGTTGTTTCAATTATTATGTATTATGCTCCAATCGGATTATGTGCTTACTTTGCTAATTTAATTGGCCAATTCGGATTACAACTAATTGAAGGATACGCCAGAAGCGTATTATTATACATTCCGGTAGCTGCTATCTATTATTTGATTTTTTATACATTATATGCTTATCTTTCAGCTGGAAGAGAAGGGGTTAAGCAATTTTACAAACATATTTTACCTCCAACTTTAACTTCACTTGCAACCCAAAGTTCATTAGCTAGTTTACCAGCAAACTTAGAAACTGGTAAAAATATAGGTATACCTAAAGACATAAGAGAAGTAGTAATGCCAATTGGTGCAACCATGAATATGCATGGTAGTGTCATCGGGTCAGTATTGAAAATATCATTTCTTTTCTCAGTATTTAATATGCCATTTACTGGATTAGATAATTATTTAATTGCCGTTTTAATTGCCGTTTTAAGTGGTGTTGTTATGTCAGGAATTCCTGGCGGAGGTTTAATTGGGGAAATATTAATAGTTAGTCTTTATGGTTTTCCAGCCGGTGCTTTTCCTATTATTGCCACTATTGGAATATTAATAGATGCTCCAGCAACATGTTTAAATGTTATTGATGATGTGTCTGCTTCAATGTTAGTGACAAGATTAGTAGAAGGTAAAAACTGGTTGACTAAAAAATATAAATAAAATAAAAAATAGGTGGATATAACATCCTCCTATTTTTAATTAATTATTTTGATTTCTTTATTAATAATATTGTCCCTACGGTTATAAATAGTAACTTTATTACTGTTTATTTTAGCAATTTCATTACTCTCTATTAACATATAACGATTAGTATGCTTTATAATTTCAGAAATATCATAAGCAAGATAATTCTCATTATCACCAATACCGACAATTAAAGGATCAGTGTTGGTTATGGCATAAATTGTTTTCAAGTCATCATCACACTTGATGCTTAATGCATAAGAACCATGTAATAAATTAAAACATTGTTCTAAAACATGTACTAGGTCAGGTTTTTCACTATATAATTTATCAATTAAAGCACAAATAACTTCTGTATCAGTATTTGAATAAAATTTATAACCGGATTGTTTTAGAATACTTCTTAGTATTTCATAATTTTCAATATTTCCATTATGAACTATCGATATTTTTCCAACCTTATCAGAATTAGTCTTGATAAAATGATTTTTCATTTTATCGTGTCCTATATAACCAATAATTTCACACATAAAAAATTATAATTCCTTTCCAATAATAAAAATATGTGTGAATATATTTTTTTGTTACAATCTTGATTTTGTTTTTTAAAATATATTTAACGATTACACTATCCGTAGCAGCATCCGCCGAATTTTTCGATAACTGCTAACCTCGTCAACCATATAGGTCCTGGCGCTAATTAAAACAGTTTTGTCTATCCTCCTCAAACTATTATAACTTTATATTATTATTATATAATTATTTTAGTAATTTGACAATCTAAAAACCGAAATATCTAATTTGTATTGAAGTATGTAAACTATAATGATATAATATTTTCGATATATAAGAGTAATTTGTGATCTTATATTAGTGAGGACTGAGGAGGACATTATGAAAATTTTAGAAGTTCAAAATTTAGTTAAAACATATGGAAAGGGAAATACTTTAGTATATGCCCTTAACAATGTTAGTTTTACTGTTAACAAAGGTGAATTTGTCGCTATTGTAGGTTCAAGTGGTAGTGGTAAATCTACATTATTACATATTTTAGGAGGAGTAGATTATCCAACAAGCGGAAAAGTTTTTGTAGGAGAGAGAGATGTTTATAAACTTAATGAAAATGATTTAGCACTTTTTCGTAGACGTCAGGTGGGCCTTATTTATCAATTTTATAATTTAATTCCCATTTTAAATGTTACAGAAAATATTACATTACCAATTTTACTTGATAATAAAGAAGTTGATCAAGAATATTTAAATGAATTAATTAATACTTTAGGGTTGCAGGGTCGTATTAACCATTTACCAAATGAATTATCAGGTGGAGAGCAACAAAGAGTATCGATTGGTAGAGCATTAATGAATCATCCTGATTTATTACTAGCAGATGAACCAACTGGGAATCTTGATACTAAAAATAGTAAAGAAATAGTAGAATTATTAAAATTATCTAATAAAAAATATAACCAAACAATTATTATGATTACTCACGATCTTTCTATAGCAAAAGAAGCAGATCGCATTATTACACTTCAAGATGGTAAAATAATAAGTGATGAGGTCAATAATTAATGAATATTTTGAATAAACTTACACTAAAACACTTAACCATGAATAAAAAACGAACATTGGTTACAATTATTGGTGTTTTGTTATCTTGTGCTTTAATGGTTGGAATCGGACTAATCTTTGCAACGATGAGAGATTATGCTATTAAAGAAGTTAAATTATTTGATGGTTCGCACCATATTAAAATTCATAGTTTGACAAAAGAACAGTTAACAAAATTAAATAATAATGAAACAGTAAGTAATGTTTTATATGAACAAGGTCTTGGTTTTGCTATACTTGAAGGTAGTCAGAACGAATATAAACCTTATTTATATATAAATAGTGTAAATCAAAAATTTTTAAATGATTTAATATTACTTGAAGGAAGATTACCAGAAAATGATAGTGAAATACTTATTTCAAATCATATAAAAAGCAATGGTAAAGTTGAATATAAAGTTGGCAATATCCTTGATTTAGATGTTGGTAATCGTTATTTTGATAGTCATATGATTGTTACTAATGGTCAATATATGACTGACAACGAATTTGCTGAAAAGGAAGTTATGGTTCCGGATAAAAATCTTCAATATAAAATTGTGGGTATAGTCGAAAGACATTATAGTGAAAGTTATGAAGCGGCTGGCTATTCCGTTTTCACTTTAAATAAAAATTTAGAAGAAAATGATTTGGTTAATGTTTATGTAACCTTTGATAAAGTTAAAAATATTTATAAAAAAACAAACGATTTAGCAGAAACGCTCGGATTAGAATCAATTGCTACAGAAGATGGAGTTAAATATTCTAATATTAATTATAATACATCATTACTTGGATTATATGGTGAAAGTGATCATGACAACCTTATTTCTGCTATATCCAAAATTATTATAATCGTATTAAGTTTAATATCGATTGGATGTATTATTGTTATTTATAATTCATTTGCTATTTCTGTAATGGAAAGAAAAAAACAATTTGGTTTATTTTCAAGTATTGGTGCAACTAAAAGACAACTCCGAAAAACTGTTTTTTATGAAGCATTTTTAATTGGATTAATTGGAATTCCTTTGGGAATCATTTCGGGTTTTGTTGGAATAGGTATTGTTATACAAATTATAAATTATTTATTACCAGAGATATTTACTATCAAACTAACTTTATCATTTTATCCATTGTTCATAATTATTCCACTTATTTTCATGGTAATTGTTATCTTTTTCTCAGCCTTTATTCCAGCGAGAAGTGCTAGCAAAATAAGTCCAATTGAAGCAATTAGATTAAATGATGATATTAAAATAAAACCTAAAAAAATAAAATCACCTAAAATCATCAATAAATTATTTGGTATTGAAGGGGAAGTCGCTTACAAAAACATCAAACGAAATAAAAAGAAATATCGCATAACAGTTATTTCATTATTTATAAGTATTGTATTATTTATTAGTTTTTCATCATTTCTTCAATATGGAGAGTTAAGTACTAATGAATTTTTAGAAAATACAGACTATGATATTGGAATTATAATAACCCCAACTAACGAAAAAATAGTTGAACAACTAGTTAAAGAAGTAAGACAACAAGATTATGTTACAAATATTATATATTTAGATTATACAATGTTTTATACACCTAAAATAAAAAAGAATTATTATCATAAAAATTATCTAGATATGTTTGATATATATAAAAAAGATGATATTGAACATTGGGCTAATGATAGAGAATATGATTATATAAATTTTTACAAAGTTGATGATCGCACTTATCAAAAGTATAAGCAATTATTAAATATGAAAGAAGATATGCCCATTTTGATTAATCAATTTGAAGAAAGATTACTTGTTAAAAATAAAAGTATGAAGGTAATTGGTAAACAATTCAAAAATATTTCATCATTAACATTGGATATTTGTATAATGAATTATAGTGAAGAAGAAATTACATATAATTGTTTTGATACTTTAACAAACGTTGTTGAATTAACCTCTGTTCCATTTGGTATGAAGAATCAAATTTTAACATATGGCCCTAAAATAATTTTACCAGCCGATCTTTTTAATAAATATGTAGTAGAAAATGAAAAAAATGATCCTGACAGTATTAACAGGATAAGGGAAATATATATTAAAACCGATAATCCAACTAAAACAGAAGAATTAGTTGAAAAATATAATGAAAGAACTGAAGATATAGAAAGTATGTATATTACTAATGTGGCTGAAACTATGCGATTTGAAAGAAATTTGACAATAGTTATTAAATTGTTATTATATGGATTTATCTCATTAGTTACTTTAATTGGTGTTACAAGTGTGTTTAACACAATTAATACTAGTATAGCACTTAGAAGAAAAGAATTTGCAATCTTTAGAAGCGTTGGTTTATCACCTAGTGGTTTTAATAAAATGATTAGATTTGAAATTATTATGTTTGGATTAAAATCATTATTATATGCAATTCCAGCATCAATTGGTGTCATTATCCTTATTCATAAATCAATGGGAGATGTTATTGAATTATCATCAATATTAATTCCTTGGAAAGCAGTTAGTTTAGCAATCTTTGGAGTTTTTGCAATCATCTCAATTATCATGATGTATGCTACTAAAAAAATTAAACGTGAAAATATATTAGAAGCTATAAGAGAGGAAAATATCTGATTTTTAAAACTGTTATTTTAGTTAATAACAGTTTTTTATTAATAATTCATTTTAAAATGTTTTTTCAGTTCGATATTTCTTAATATTTATAGTGATGAATAATAAACACAAAAAAACAAAACCATTTTTGATTTTGTTTTTTAAATATCTTTTCTTGTTATATTTTGCGAAGTAATAACTTCCCCTGTTTCATTATTTTTAAATGTTATTGAATAATTACAGAATTTAGCTATTTTCTCAATTGACTCAAATGTTGGTTGACGATATCCTCGTTCCCATCCACTTAAAGTTGTTTGAGTTATTAATAATTTTTTACCTAACTCTTTTTGACTGAAATTATTATCAATGCGCATTTTTTTCGAGATTTTTCCAATCATACTACATCACCTTTTTTATTATCCCACAACATAAAACAAAAATACCTTAATAGCACAAAATGTGCTACAAAATCGATTTTTTTATATACCTTCTACTTAAAAACACTTAGAAAGTATAACATAAACGATATAATTTTGCTATAGAAAAGACAAAAATGGAAAAAACTTACATTATGTTAAAACCGGATGCAATTAGAAGAAGAGTTATTGGTAACATTATTAACCGTATTGAAAAAAAGAATATAATATTACATCAATGAAAATGTTTAATTTAAATGAAGAAAATTTAAAAGATCATTATAGTCGTTTAAGCGATAAACCTTTTTTTCCGGAATTAGTTTCATTTATGACATTCAGTCCAGTAATTGGAATAATTGTTGAAGGTAATGATGTTGTTCAAGGTATGCGAAATTTAATGGGACCTACTAAATGGTCTGAGGTGATGCCTGAAACTATTAGAGGGGACTTTGCTAATAATACAATGGAAAATTTAATTCACGGTTCTGATTCAGGAGAAAATGCAATAATTGAAATTGAAAGATTCTTTGGTTAGGGCCAAAGAGTTTTTACTTATATTCTAAAAATATTGAAAATGAATATAATTATGTTATAATAATGATAGGATGTGAGGGTATGCGAGTTATAATAAGTGCGGGTGGTACTGGTGGTCATATATATCCAGCATTGGCATTAATAAATAAAATAAAAGAAAAGGAACCAAACAGTGAATTTCTATATATAGGAACTCATAATCGTATGGAAAAAGATATAGTTCCAAAACACGGCATTCCTTTTGAAACTATCGAAATGTATGGATTTAATCGTAAAAACATATTAAAAAATTTTAAAACATTAAAATCCTTTATTAATAGTTATTATAAATGCCGTAAATTAATTAAGGACTTCAATCCTGATATTGTTATAGGATTTGGTGGATATGTCACTGGACCGGTTGTTTATGCCGCAAGAAAATTAGAATATAAAACATTTATTCATGAACAAAACAGTGTACCTGGCAAAGCCAATTTGTTTTTAAGTAAATACGTCAATACAATTGGAGTTTCTTTTAAATCATCAATTAAACATTTTCCAGAATATAAAACAATTTTTACAGGAAACCCTTGTGGTGAAGATGCTATAAAGCAAAAAGGTGTTAAAAAAAGTGAATTCAAATTAAGTTCTAATAAAAAATTAGTATATATTGTAATGGGTTCACTGGGCTCAACTAAAGTCAGTGAATTTTTAATAAAAACTATGAGTTTATTTAAAGGCAAAAATTATGAAGTATTATTTGTAACAGGAAAAGAATCATATGATGAAGTAAAAAAACATAAACTTCCAACCAATGTCTTTATTGTTCCATATATTGAACAGCAAACACGTATGATGAAAAATGCTGATTTAATGATAACAAGATGTGGAGCCACAACACTTAGTGAAATTATTGCTTTAAACATTCCTTCGATATTAATACCTAGTCCATATGTACCAGATAATCATCAGTATAAAAATGCGATGGATTTAGTCAATAAAGAAAGTGCTGTTTTAATTGAGGAAAAGAATTTAAAGGGAGATATTTTAGTTAGAACAATAGATGAATTAATTAACGATGAACCAAGACTAAATAAAATGAAACAAAACTTAGATAGTTTAAAAACATCTGAAAGTGCAACTAAAATATATGAAATAATTAAAGAAATAATAGATAGGAAGTAATAAGATGAATCTTATAGCAGAATTAAAGAGACTTAAATGTGGATGCGTAGAAACGGATGTTCCACTAAAAAAACTTACAACGTATCAATTAGCAGGTAGTGCTAAAGTTGTAGTTTATCCAAGTGATTCTGAACAATTAATAAAATTATTAAGCTTTATTAAGGAAAATAATATTAAATATAAAGTAATAGGAAATGGAAGCAATCTAATATTTGCAACTGAATACTATGATGGTGTATTAATAAAATTATCAGAATTTAATTATTTAACTGTTAATGATACCAAAGTAATCGTCGGGTCAGGATATAATTTAATAAAGCTTGCTTATAAAGTATCTAAAATGGGGTTAACAGGTTTAGAATTTGCAACAGGTATTCCGGGTACTGTTGGTGGTGCTGTATATATGAATGCTGGTGCTTATAAATCAGATATGGGATACGTTGTTAGTGAAGTTAAAGTATTAACTCCAAATTTAGAAATTAAAACAATTTATAACAAAGATTTAGAGTTCCGTTATCGAACCTCTTTCCTACAAAAAAATCCAGGCTATATTTGTTTAGAAGCAACTATTATTTTAAAGCGAGGTAAAGTTGATGTTATTATGGATTTAATTGCCGAAAGAAAAAGACGCCGTTTAATGACTCAACCACTCGAATATCCAAGTGCTGGTAGTGTGTTTAGAAATCCAGAAGGAGACTTCGCATGGCGATTAGTTGAAGCGGTGGGTTATAAAGGTAAAGTGTTTAATGATGTTTTAGTAAGTGATAAACATGCTAATTTTATTATAAATCCTAACGGTTCTAGTGGAATAAAAATAAAAGAATTAATAGAAAAAATAAAAAATGATGTTAAAAAAGAGTTTAATATTGATTTAATAGTCGAACAAGAAATTATAGAATAGAGGGACATATGAAAAGGAAAAACGTAAAAATAAAAAAACGTAAATTAAATATTAAAAGAACGCTTTTTTGTCTTGTTTTTCTTTTTTTATTTGTTCAATTAATAAAATACATTATAAATATACCTATTAAAAATATATATGTTTATAACAATCAAATTTTAACTGATCAAGAAATAATTGAAATTGCTGAGATTCAAAATTATCCACCAACTTTAAAAAATCTATCATTCTTAATAGAATCAAGATTAAATAAAAATGAGTATATCAAAGAAGTTAAAGTTTATAAAAAACATTTTACTGAGGTTCATATTGAAGTTTCAGAAAATTATCCAATATTTATTAATCGTATTTCTAATAAAACTATTTTATTAGATGGAAGTGCTGTTGATAAAACATTTCCTATACCAACTTTAATTAATATAGTACCAGACACCAAATACCATTTGTTTGTTGAAAAAATGGGTTTATTGGATAGAAAAATCATACCACGTATTTCTGAAATCGAATATGATCCTAACGATGTTGAAAGTAATCGTTTTCTATTTTATATGAATGATGGAAATTATGTTTATTTAACGTTGGACAAGTTTCCTAGTATAAATAGTTATGTTGATATTATTAAGAATTTTGAAAATAAAAAAGGTATTTTGTATTTAGATTATGGAAACCATTTTACGATTATAGATAATTAAGTAAAAAGGTCAACTTTTTTATTATTTCTTTTACTTTTTAAAAAAAATATAGTATAATTATTGTAGATTATAGGAGATGGTAGCATGAAGAAAATTTATACTTGTGTTGATATCGGCTCTGATACAATAAAAGTAGTAGTCTGTGAACTTCATAAAAACAGATTAAATTTGCTTGCTGCTACTTCAAAGAAATCGAAAGGAATAAAAAAAGGTGTAATAACTAATGTTGAAAAAGCTAGTGAATCGTTGAGAGAAGCTCTTGGCGAAGTTGAAGCAATGTTAGGAGTTAGAATTAAGAGAGTAATTGCTTCGGTTCCAAATTATTTTGCAGAATATACTTATGCAGAAGGAATAGTTGAAGTAAAAAATGAAAATAAAATAGTTACTGGTGATGATGTTATTCGTTGTTTGCATAATGCAGTTAAAAATAAAATTAATGTCAATTATGAACTTGTAACAGTTATTCCAATTGATTTTTCAATTGATGGTAAAAAATTGGTAAAAGATCCCAAAGGGTTGAAGTGTGATATTTTAAGTTCAAGAATGATTTTAGTTACAACTCCTAAGAAAAACATATATTCAGTAGTTAGCTTAATAGAAAACATAGGAGTTACAGTTGAAGATATTTCACTAAACAATATTGGTGATATATATGCTTTTAAAAACGTTGATACAGAATCAAAAGTTGGAGTTGTTATAAATATAGGTTCAGAAATTACTACAGTATCGTTATATAACAAAAATATCGTTGTAAAAAGTTCAATTATTGGACTTGGGGGTAAAAATGTTGATAATGATATTGCATATATATATAAGATTAGTAATGAACAAGCATTAAAAATAAAAGAAAAATTCGCACTTGGACATAAATTATATGCTTCAGTAAATGATTTTTATGAAGTTGCAACTAAAAACAATGAAGTAATCTCAATTAATCAATTTGAAGTATCAGAAATAGTTATGTCTAGGCTAGAAGAAATACTAACTTTAGCAAAAAAAGAGATAAACATCTTAACAAATAAGAAGATTCATTATATAATAATTACTGGTGGAATCAGTAATATGGCTCATTTTCAATATATTGCTGATGATGTTTTTGGAAAATGTGCTATAATTGGTAATATAAAGGTTATCGGGGTGAGAGACAATAGATACTCATCAGCCCTAGGTAATATTGTATATTTTATTGATAAATTAAAATTAAGACAAAAAGAATATTCGATGTTTAGTAGAGAAGACGCCGAAGAATTATCATCAACAAAAAAAAGTTTAATAAACATATCGAATGATTCAATGTTAGGAAAAGTATTTGGATATTTTTGGAGTGAATAAGGAGGATAATTATGTTTGGATTAGAAATGGATCAATTAGCCAAAATAAAAGTAATTGGTGTTGGTGGTGGAGGAAACAATGCCGTAAATAGAATGATTGAGTCAGGAGTAAAAGGTGTTGATTTTATTGTTGCAAATACTGATTTGCAAGTTTTAAATAATTCCCAAGCTTCAATAAAAATACAACTTGGTGTTGAACTTACAAAAGGATTAGGAGCGGGTGCTAAACCTGAAATTGGACGCGAAGCCGCTTTAGAATCAAAGGAAGAAATTCATGAAGCTTTAGAAGGCGCTGACATGGTTTTTGTTACTTGTGGTATGGGTGGTGGAACTGGTACTGGAGCAGCACCGGTTATCGCTGAAATTGCACAAGAACTAGGAGCATTAACAATTGGAATTGTTACTAAACCATTTAGTTTTGAAGGAAAAAAAGTAATGGAAAGAGCCGTAGCTGGGCTTGAAGAGTTGAAGAAACACGTAGATACTTTAATTGTTATTCCTAACGATCGTTTAAGAGAGATAGTTGATAAAACAACACCATTATTAGAATCATTTAAAGAAGTAGATAATGTATTAAGAAGAGGAGTTCAATCAATTTCTGATTTAATTGCTGTTGCTGGTCTTATTAACTTAGACTTTGCTGATGTTAAAGCAATTATGGAAAATAAAGGTAATGCATTAATAGGTATTGGAATTGGAGTAGGTGAGGAACGTGCGGTCGAAGCTGCTCGTCAAGCAGTATCAAGCCCATTGTTAGAAACAAGTATTGACGGTGCAACCGATGCAATAATTAACGTTACAGGTGGTGCTAATTTAGCGCTATCAGAAGTTGAAACAGTTGTTGAAACAATTCGTGCTGCTTCTAATACTGATATTAACACTATATTTGGTGCGGTTATTAATGAAAATTTAAGTGATGAAATTATTGTTACAGTTATTGCAACTGGTTTTGAAGAAGAAGGCGATCCTCTTTATCATCCATATACTAGAAGAGAAGAACTACGTCAAGAAATAGATGAAACAGTAGGTGAAACTGAAATTCCAACATTCTTAAGAAAAAGAGGACTATAAAATATATAATTTTAAATACGTAATTAATAACTATATAAATCAAAAAATTTATATAGTTTTTTAGTTGTTAATTAAAGCACATGTGATTCATATTTAGTAATATTAATTCACTAAAATTAGTTAACTAATGAAAAAGTATTATTAAACGATAAATCGACACAAAAGTTTGTGTCTTTTTTTTATAATATTATTGGTGATATTATGACCCTATATTTGGATTTGATTTTTCTCCTTAACTTTGGGTTTGACTTTTTACTATTATTAAGCGTTTCTATCCTTTTAAGAAGAAATGTGAAAATGAGAAAAATAATAATAGGTGCATTAATAGGAAGTTTAAGCATCTTTGTTTTATTTATAAAAATAAATTCCTTAGAGTTATTTATTATTAAATTTATTGTTAGCATTATTATGATTATTGTGTCTTTTGATTATAAAAACGTAAGATATACAATGAAAAATCTTTTTTATTTATATACATCAAGTATTCTATTAGGAGGTTTTTTATATTATTTAAATGTTGAATTTTCTTATAAACAAGAAGGGTTGGTCTTTTATCACCATGGGTTAAGTATTAACTATATTCTTTTAGTAATATTATCACCAATTATTATATATACTTATGTTAGACAAGGACGAGAACTTAAAAATCATTATTCTAATTATTATGAACTAGAACTATATTTAACAAAATCAAAAAAGGTTAATTTAACCGGTTTTCTTGATACCGGTAATAAATTAAAAGATCCTTATTTTAAAAGACCAGTTATTTTAGTTAATGAAAGTAATTTAACTTGTGATATTAAAGAACTTAAAACGGTTTTAATTCCATATCACACAGTTAATAACAATGGATTGCTTAAATGTATAATTCCTTATAAAATAATTATTAAAGGAAAAGGAGTCAGGACTGATTTTTTAGTAGGAATTATGAATGGTGAAATAGGAATAGAAGGTATTAATTGTATTTTGCACCATAAATTATTGGAGGGATAAAATGAAAAAAATTATAAAATATTTATTACGATTTTTTCATTTAGAGAAAAGTGTTTTTTTTGTAGGAAGTTCAGACAAGTTACCAGAACCATTATCTAAAGAAGAAGAAGTAGAATATGTTTTAAAAGCATCAGATGGTGATGAAATGGCTCGCGCGAAACTAATTGAGCACAACCTCAGATTAGTTGTTTTCTTAGCTAAAAAATATGAGAACACTAAAATAGATTTAGAGGATCTTGTTAGTATTGGTACTATTGGACTTATAAAAGGAATTAACACTTATAAGTTAGATAAAAATATTAAATTAGCAACTTATGCATCACGTTGTATTGATAATGAAATATTAATGTTCTTACGTAAAAACAAACGCCGAAGAGGGGAAATAAGTTTTGAAGATAGTCTTAGTTATGATGCAGAAGGTAATGAATTACATTTAGAAGATATATTGGGAACAGAACCTGATATAGTTACTAAAGGATTAGAAGATGAAGTTGAAAAACAACTACTTTATCAAGAAATAAATAAACTAAATGGTCGTGATAAACAAATAATGATTTTAAGATACGGTCTTTATAATTATAATGAAATGACTCAAAAAGATGTGGCTGAATTATTAAATATTAGTCAGTCATATATTTCTAGAATTGAAAAAAAGGTTATTAAAAGATTGAAAACAATTGTTAAAACCTAATCTATATACTAAAATTTTTTTTAAAGTATAATAATTGTGTGTTATAATATACTTGGAGGTAAACATGAAATATTTATTTCTAGGCTATAAAAAATGTAGCACATCTAACAAAGCCGAAAAGTTGCTGAAAAAATATCATGTAAATTATCAATTTCGTGATATTGTTACTAATAATCCGACAGTTTCGGAGTTGAAGTCATGGGTATCTAAAAGTGGTTTACCAATTAAACGTTTCTTTAATGCAAGTGGACTTGTATACAAGGAATTAAAATTAAAAGATAAATTAGCAACAATGACAGACGATGAACAAATAGAATTATTGTCAACAAATGGAATGCTTGTTAAAAGACCTATATTAATAGGCGAAGAATTAATTTTAGTAGGTTTTAAAGAACAAGAGTTTGAAAAATTAAGGAAGTAGGAGATATTTATGAAAAGAAAAGTTATGCCAATTATTATTACAATCATTTTAGGATCTTTATTATATTATTTTATGTTACCACCATTAAATTTTAGCGATCCGATGTTTTATCCATTTGTGGTAAGCCTTATTACCATTTATTTTGTTAGTGCTCAAATTTTTCAATCGAAAATTAATAAACATATTATTATTAAAATTAATAAAGGAGAAAAAACTAACTTTGAAAGTTCATATTTGATATTATTATTACCAATTATATTTATAGTAATTATGTTAGTTAACTTTATTAATTCACCAATGTTTAATGCCAAAAAATATTATAATCGAATTAGTATAAAGGAAGAAGGAGTGTTTGAAAAAGACATTCAAGAAGTTGATTTTAATGCTTTACCATTACTTGATAAAGATTCTAGTCAAAAACTAGGTGATCGTGTTATGGGGCAAATGACAGAATTAGTGTCACAGTTTTCAGTTTCGAACTTATATACTCAAATTAATTATAGAAATGATATTGTTAGAGTTACTCCTTTAGAATACGCAAATGTAATTAAGTATTTTACTAATCGTAAAGATGGGGTTAAGGGTTATATTATTCTTAATTCAGTGACAGGTAAAGCGGAATTAGTTAAATTAGATAAAGGAATGAAATACATGCCTTCAGCTTTATTTAATGAAAAATTAAGACGTAAATTAAGATTCTTATATCCAACTACAATCTTTGGTCAAGAAAGATTTGAAATAGATGAAGAAGGTAATCCATATTGGGTTGTTCCAACTATTAAATATTCAGGTGTTGGCCTTCGTGCTGAAGCAACTGGAATTATTATTTTAAATCCAATTACTGGTGAAACAAAAAAATATAAAACAGAAGAGGTACCTGCTTGGATTGATCACGTATATCCTGCTAATTTAATACTTGAGCAAGTTAATGATTGGGGTAAATATAAAAGTGGATTTATTAATTCTGTTTTTGGCCAAAAAGGAGTTGTAGCGACAACAGAAGGTTATAATTATACTATTATGAATGATGATGTTTATTTATATACAGGTATTACATCAGTTGCTAGTGATGAATCAAATATTGGTTTTATCTTAACTAACTTAAGAACGAAAGAAACTGTTTTTTATGCAGTGTCAGGTGCTGAAGAATATTCAGCAATGGCTAGTGCTGAAGGTCAAGTTCAACATTTAAAATATCGCGCGACATTTCCATTATTAATCAATTTAAATAACAAACCAACTTATTTATTATCGCTTAAGGATAATGCTGGGTTAGTTAAAATGTATGCCTTTGTTGATGTTGCAGATTATCAAAAAGTTGTTGTAAGTGAAGCAAAAGATGGAATTGAAGAAGCTGCTTTGAAATATTTAGGAAACGATGAACGAAATATTGATAAAACTGATTTAATTATTAAAGATATTACTGTTTCTAAAATTAAAATGGCTTTAATTGATGGAACTTCATATTATTATATAACTGATACTAATAACAATAGATATAAAGTATCAATAAAAGTAAGTCCAAATACAATACCGTTTATTGAAGTTAGTCAAAAAATAAATATTAGCTATAAGGAAGACAATAATATTTATGAAATTATTAAAATAAATAATTAGTAGTTTGTTGTATGCTTTATTTTCTAAATTATATATGAATAAAGGAGAGATAAGGTGCGTAACAAATATTTAAAAGATTTTATTTATGACAAAGAAAAAAGGTTGAAATTACTCAAGTATACTGATCAAGATATTACTGAGATAAGCCCTGTTTTAGGTGAAATAACTTTAAATCTTATGGAGCAATGTTATAATCATACTGAAGTTTTTCATGAGTACAACAAAAAGAAAAACAAAAGATATTATAAAATTCAAAGATTAATAAATAACCAATTAAAAAATTTGTTATTTATTCAAAAAGAATTTGCTAATGATTTTTTAAAACTTAGTACAAAAACAAAAGAAGATTTATATGAATATGTGTATGCCTATCAAATGCATGAACATTTTTATGATCAGTATATATATCGTGTTTTAGTTGAATCATTAAAAGATGAATTTTCTAAAGAGTTTTGGGATAAAAATGAATTAGATAAACATGTAACCGGAATGATTAATGCCGATAATTACACAATATGTTCAAATACCAAAGAAGAAATAAGTACTGGTAGGGTTAATTTTAACTTTGATAAACCGATAGAAATTATTAATAAAAATATTAATAATATTGATAATGAACAAAGAATAAAGATGAAATTAAATTTAATTAAGGAGATAGGTAATGTTATAGAAAATTATCCCTGTCAAGAATTTTTGATGATCCACATGCCATATAAAGATTCAATCAATGATTTAGTTGATAATATTAAAGTGTCACTTGATTATGAAAAACCAAGACAATATAAAAGAAGAAATAAATACAAGAGGTAATTAAATTAAACAGTGAATAAAAAATCTCCAATAATACCAATATAGGTGTGAAAGGAGATTTTTTTATGGCACGCTACAAAGTTGAAATAAGTGGCGTGAATACTGCGGATATTAAAGTTTTAACAAATGAAGAAATGGTGAAATTATTTATTAAAATGCAAAATGGTGATAAGTTTGCTAAAGAAGAACTAATTAATGGTAACTTAAAACTAGTCTTAAGTATTTTAAGAAAATTCAATAATAGAACAGATAATATGGATGATTTATTTCAAGTTGGTTGTATTGGTTTAATTAAAGCAATTGATAATTTTGATTTAAAACATGAGGTACGTTTTTCGACGTATGCTGTCCCAATGATTTTAGGAGAAGTTAAACGCTACTTAAGGGATAATAACAGTATTAGGATTGCTAGAAGTATAAAGGATATTGCGTATAAAGCCTTAACAATTAAAGAAAAATTAACTAATGCATCAGGAAAAGAACCGAGTGTTGAGATGATTGCAAAAGAACTTGGATTAACTGAATACGAAGTAAGTAATGCAATCAATTCAATGAAAGATACCATAAGTATGTTTGAACCAATCTATAATGATGGTGGGGATACTATATATTTAGCTGATCAATTAGGAGATGAAGGAAAAAATTATTATAGTCAAGAAGTTCATATTGCTCTTAATGATGCTTTAACTAAATTAAAAGAAAAAGAAAGATATATTATATACTCTAGATATATAGTTGGTAAAACTCAAATGGAATTAGCCGGTGAAATAGGAATATCTCAAGCTCAAATATCGAGATTAGAGAAAAGTGGTTTAGAAAACATTAGAAAAATGATTGATTAAGTCATTATATAAATAAATTAAAATATAATTAACTAGGTGGTATGATGAGATTATCGGAGTTACAAGATAAAGATGTTGTTAATGTAGTTGATGGTAAAAAGATTGGTAATATTATTGATATCATTATTAGCAGTGATGGAACAATGAATGGTTTAGTTATTGAAAAAAGCAAATTTTTAGTATCGATGTTTACAGCTAGAGATGAAATGGAAATAAAATGGAATCAAATAGAAAAAATAGGGGAAGATGTGATTTTAGTTAAGGTAAGTATTTAAAAAAACTAGTAAATCCCATTTTTAAAGCAAACGGTGGTAGTTTGTTTTTTTTAGAATGATTATAATTAATGATACCAAAGGTAATACCTAATACTATTATTAATACACATAAGTAGATTTTATCTTCATTATTTGCTATAATTAATTAGGTGGTAGTGTGAAAAAAAATATGATTTATGGCGTATTAATAATTGCTCTTGCGCTTATCTTAGTTTTAATGATAAATAAAGAAAAAGTTTTTTCTAAAAACTATTTTTATATGGATACACTTATTAATGTAAAAATATATACTAAAGATAAACAAGCAGAAAATATACTATCAGAAATAGATGAAATCTATAATGATTATCATAAACTAACAGATCGTTTTAATAATTATGATGATTTAGTTAACGTCTATTATATAAATAATAATGATAGTAATATAGAAACTTTAGAAATAGATAATCGATTATATAATGTAATTAAATATAGCCTTGAATGGAAAGATAAAACTGATGGCTTATTTAATATTGAAATGGGTAATGTTATTAATCTTTGGAAGAAATTTTTATCTAATGGTGATGGTATCCCAACTAAAGAGGAATTAGAAGATTCTTTTAAAAATATTACAGAAGTTAAACTTTTAGATAATAATCAAATTTTGAACAATAAACCTAATATTGATTTAGGTGGTATTGCTAAAGGTTATGCTACTTCTGTAGTAGGAAAATATTTACAAGAAAAAGGTTATGATAAATTTGTTATTAATGCTGGTGGACATGTATTAGTTGGTAATAAGTATCGCAATTCTGGGTATAAAATAGGAATTAAAAATCCAATTATCCCTAGTGAAACATTAACTGTTATTAATGGCGAAAACATCAGTGTTGCAACTAGTGGCAGTTATGAAAGGTTTTACAAACATAAAGGTAAAGTATATAGTCATATAATTAATCCAAAAACCTTATATCCTGCTGATTATATGAAGAGTGTAACAATTGTGTCTAATGACAGTAAATTAAATGATATCCTAACAACTTTCTTGTTTTTAATGCCAATTGAAGAAGGAATAAAGTTTGTTAATGAATTTGATGGTGTTGCTGCTATTTGGGTTTCTAATGATGATGAAGTAATTAGAAGTGAAGGATTTAATAATTATGAACAAAAATGATTTGAAATTAATTTTAATTTTATTAGTATTTTCTTCATTAATGATAGGGTTAATAAAACTTAGCAAACAAAATGATAATAAAGTAGCTAAAGTTTATTATCAAAATGATTTATTATTAACAATACCTTTAAATCAAAATATTACTAAAACCTATACAGTCGAAGGATATAATGGGGATGTTGTAATTGAAGTAAAAAACAATCAAATACAAGTTATAGAAGAAAAAAGTCCACTTCATTTATGTTCTAAGCAAGGCTGGATAAAAGAAACATATGAAACTATCGTATGTTTACCAAATAAAGTAATAATAGAAATAGAGGCATCAGATGATCTTGATGCAGTAGTAAAATAGGTGAAATATGGAGTTACAAAAAAATACGAGATTATCAATGTTATTAGCATTTTCAGTTGTCCTTAATATAATCGAAAGTACAATTCCTTTTTTTAGTGGACATATACCAGGTCTTAAACTAGGACTTGCTAATACTATAATTTTATTTGTTTTATATATTTATTCATTTAAAGATGCAATGTACGTTTCCGTTTTAAGAGTGTTTTTAGTAGGTGTTTTAAGAACGGGAATATTTAGTCAAGCTTTCTTTTTTAGTTTAATGGGGGCACTTTTGAGTGGTGGAGCAATGTATTTAACTAAACGATTCACTAAGTTATCTATTGTTGGTGTAAGTATTGTAGGTTCAATATTTCATAGTATCGGACAAGTGCTTGTAGCTATTATTTTATTAAATACAATTAATATGATTTATTATCTACCATGGTTATTATTGTTCTCTATACCAACGGGAATAATAGTAGGTGTAATTAGTAAAGAATTAGTCAATTATTTCCAAAAAGAATTGCAAAATACTGAAATTTAATATATAATATAAATATATAGTAGGAGGAAGAAACATGAAGAAATTTTTAGTAACATTAATGATTTGTTCACTTGTTTTAGTAACAGGATGTACAAATATAGCAGACAAAGGAGATTACAAAGAAGGAATTTATTTTGGTGCTTCTAAAGAGTATGAATCATATGGTCAAAAATATGTATCAACAGCAACTATTTATGTAGGTGCTGATGGTAAAATTAAATCAGTTTTTATTGATGAAACTCATAATAAAGATGGTGTCAATACAACTAAAAAGACCTTAGGTGATAATTATGGAATGAAAGATACTTCTGCAAATATTGGTGCTATTCCAGGTGGAGCAGAATGGTATGAACAAATCAATAATTTAGAAACAAAAATAGTTGAAGAACAAAGTTTAGATTGGCTTGAGTGGTCAAATGATGAAAAAACTAAAACTGATTCAGTTGCAAGTGTTACTATTACTGTGGATACTTACTATGAAGCAGTAATGAATGCTTTAAACCAAGCTAAATAAAAAAATAAACAAGAATTAATTTTCTTGTTTTTGTATGTTATAAAATAATTTGTCAACTTTATTATTAGATTATTTCATGATATAATAATTATGGTGAATATTATGTATAAAAAAATAACAATTATTAGTTTAATATGTTTATTTATTGATCAATTAACTAAATTTATAATCACTACTAACATGAGTTTATTTAGTAGTATAAGTATTATAAAATCAATTTTTTCAATAACTTATGTTAGAAATTATGGAGCAGCATGGAGTATTTTGGAAGGTAATAAAACGTTTTTAATTTTATTTGCCTTTTGTGCTTTATTTTTAATATATTGGCTATTTATTAGAAATAATAAACTTACTGAATCAGAGATTATTACTTATGGTATTTTAATTGGTGGAATTATTGGAAATTTACTTGATCGTATTGTTTATGGTTATGTTATTGATTTTTTAGATTTTAATATTTTGGGCTATGACTTTCCAATATTTAACATGGCTGATACATTTATTGTTATATCAGTTGGACTAATGATATTTTCTATGTTGAAAGGTAAGGATGAAACGTGCAAAAATTCATAGTAGATAGTGATTCAAAAAACAAGCGTATTGATGCTTATTTAATTAAAGTATTAGATATTAGTCGTAATAAAATTCAAAAATTAATTAAGTTAAATGATATATTAGTTAATAATAACAAAGTTAAAAGTAGTTATTTCTTAAAGGAAAATGATGTTATTACAGTTAATAATATTATTAGTGATAAAGTTAAAGTAGAACCAGAAAACATTGATTTAGATATTGTTTATGAAGATAATGACATTATTGTTGTTAATAAAGAAAATGGAATGGTTGTCCATCCAGCTTATAAAAATAAAACTGGAACATTAGTTAATGGATTGTTATATCATTATAAAGAATTAAGTGATATTAACGGGAAGTTAAGGCCAGGAATTGTTCATCGTCTTGATTCTTTTACAACTGGTCTTTTATTAGTTGCTAAAAATAACGAAGTTCATAAATCACTTATCAAACAATTAAAAGATAGAACTATGGTTAGAAAATATTATGCCTTAGTTTGGGGGGTTATCCATAACGATACTGGTACTATAGATGCCCCAATTGGGCGTGATATTAATGATCGAAAAAAATATGCTGTTATAGCTACTAATAGTAAGGAAGCAATAACCCATTTTAAAGTAATAAAAAGATTTAATGAAGTAACTTTAGTTGAAGTAAGTTTAGAAACTGGACGTACTCATCAAATTAGAATTCACTTTAATTATATTGGACATCCAATTGTTAATGATCCTGTTTACAGTGGAAGAAAAATCATTGACGATACCGGTCAATGTTTACATGCTAAAACCATAGGATTTAATCATCCTAAAACTAATAATTATATAGAAATTAACAGTGAATTATCTGAGTGTTTTTTAAATATTATGAAAAAGTTAAATTGTTTAGAAAAATAAAAATCTTTACATATGATAATAAAGAGTGTAGAATATTACAAGGAAGAGGTGATATAGTGAATGAAATAATGAAAAATGAAGATGATTTAATAATTAAATTATTACATTATTTTATTACCGAACAAGGATATAATCCAATTGTTTTACATGGTGCGAAAGAAGAAATCTGGTTAGAAAACTTAGATAATGATTATCAAATTATTAGAATTGCATCTAACTATATTCATAATAAAGAGCAATTAGATTTTGATATATATAAAACTAGTCGTATTATGAAAGATATAAAGAAAAAAACATTATCATTACATATGAATACATTAACTATATTTTTAAACTTAGGAGAACATGTTAATTTACAAACTAATGATGATGATATTACTTGTATTAATGTAAAAAATGTTGAAGATTTAACAAATCATGAAGTAATTAAAGAACATTTCCCAACAATTAACAAAATAGATTATAAGGAGAAAGGACTAGAATTATTCATGAAATTAACAAAAGACATAAATAAGAAAAATGAAGAGGACTCTAGAAAAGCCGAAGATGTTTTTAGAATAAAAAAACCAGTTGTTACCTTAATATTAATTGCTATTAATGTAATGATGTTTGTAGCAATGTATGTCTTTGGATATGGTAGTACTCATGTTATGACTTTATTAAAATTTGGTGCTAGTCATCCTGAATTAATAAAAGCGGGACAATATTACCGATTAATAACAAGTAGTTTTCTGCATATCGGACTTGTTCATTTGATATTCAATAACTATGCATTATACATTATTGGACCACAATTAGAAAGTTTCTATGGTAAAACTAAATTTATAATTATTTATCTGTTTAGTGCAGTTACCTCAACTTTATTATCGATGTTATTCTTTGATGGTGTAAGTGCTGGAGCATCTGGTTCAATATTTGGACTTCTAGGAGCGCTTCTATATTTTGGATATCATTACCGTGTTTATTTAGGGTCAGTAATAAAATCACAAATTATTCCTTTAATTTTAATTAACTTGTTATTAGGATTTACTTTTGAAGGAATTAATAATGCTGCGCATATTGGAGGATTAATTGGTGGTGCATTAATTTCAATGGCACTGGGAGTTAAGTATAAATCAACTAATTTTGAGAAAGTTAATGGTTGGATAATGACCTTTATATTTACTGGATTTTTAATCTATTTAGCGTTTATAGGTTTTTAAAAGCAGACATCTTGCCTGCTTTTATTATTTTCTTGTAATATATTAGCACTGTTTGTAAAAAAATGAGAAAGTGTTATAATTATATTAACAGTCATAACTTTAAAAACATTTGTCGTAATGTTTTTAAAAAACAACATTGATGAGTAGAAAGAAAGGAGGTTTATAGTGAAAAATAAAATACTTAATTTATTTTTTTGGATGCTTGGATTATGTTTAATGTTTCTTGGTATGGTGCTTTTTTTAGAATATAAATTAACAGGGATATTACTTGTTTTATCGGGGCTAATATTATTACCAGTAGTTGGATATTTTTTACTAACTAAGAATATTATAATAAAACAGTGGTTAAAAATAGTGATTGCAGTTGTATTGTTTTTTTTGGCAGCAGTGGCAACACCTACGGAATCTGAAAATAAACTGTTGGATAATAATGAAAACAAAGAGTTAGAAATAAACGAAAATCAAAATAACACCCCAAAAGAAACAGAAGAAGAAAAATTAGTGAGACTTACTATTGAAAAGAAATCATTTATTGAAGAATGCAATGAATATGATTATAAAGAGATTTTTCGTAATTCAAATCAATATAAAGGAAAACAAGCAAAGTTTACAGGTGAAGTTATACAAGTACAAGAAAGTGCATATGGAACTGTTTTAAGAGTAAATATTACTAAAGATTCGAGTTATTCAACATATTATACTGATACAATTTATGTTATTTATACTGGGATTGCAAAAAGTGAAGATCCAGATGCGATTAATAGGATTTTGGAAGAAGATATAATTACTATGTATGGTAAATTAGATGATGTTGAAACATACGAGACAATCTTGGGTGGTTCTGTTACAATTCCAAGATTTATTGCTAGTTATATTGAATTAAAAAAATAAATATTGTATTCAAAAACTGTTAGTGTTTAAATATTTATTGGATTCTTAATTTATTTAGCATTTATAGGTTTTTAAAAGCAGACATCTTGTCTGCTTTTATTATTGTTAAATTATTAATTATAATTTACGATATAAGCCAATTGCTTTACCTAAAATAGAAACATTACTTACAATAATTGGTTCCATATGATCATTTTCAGGTTGTAATCTGATATGATCTTTTTCTTTATAAAAAGTTTTTAAAGTTACTTCATTTTCATCAGTCATTGCAACAACAATGCTACCATTTCTTGCTTCATTTGTTCGTTCAACTACAACAATATCGTTGTCATATATACCAACATTAATCATACTGTCTCCAGAAACTAATAATGTAAATACTTCTTTGTTATTAGGAATTAAATGAACTGGCAATGAAAAATATTCTCCAGGATTTTCAATCGCTTCGATTGGTGAGCCAGCTGTAATTTTTCCAAGCAATGGTACTTGAACAACTTCATCATTCTTATCTAAATACTCGTTTTCAACTAATAATTCAATGGCACGATTTTTCGTACTTTCTTTTTTTATAATACCTTTTTCTTCAAGATTACTAAGGTGTGCATGAATTGTAGCAGGTGAGGATAATCCCATTGCTTTAGCAATTTCCCTAACTGTGGGTGGATATCCATTTTTTACTATATATTTTTTAATATATTGGAGAATTTCTTGTTGTCTGTTAGTTAGTTCCACCATTTTTGCCCTCCTTAAAGATTATGAATTCATCTTAACACAAGTTTACAGAAATGTCAAACATTCGTTCGTTTTATCGTTGACACGAACAATTGTTCGTGATAGAATATAAGTAATGAAGGAGGGATAATATGTTAGACTTATTAAGAAATAAAGTAATGTTAAGTTTTATCATATTGGTTTTAGTAGCGGTGTATTTTGATTCAGTTAACGTTAAAAGATTAGAGGAAATAGATAATAATGTCGAAAAAACTCATATATCAATTAATAATAACTAATGATAGTTCTTTATTATTCGCCTCTTTTTTGGTATAATTAATTTATAATAGAGGAGTGAAATAGTGAAAGATAATCAAAAAATTAATTTTGACCAGATGACTATTAACTATTTAAAGTCATTAGCTATAGATATGATAAATGAGGCTGGTA
>CAYXLG010000005.1:0-43245 GCA_964465805.1 uncultured Muribaculaceae bacterium | reverse complement strand
AAGCATGGTGACATGTTAAGCTGACTAATACTAATAGAACGAGGATTTAATCATAATTATTTTTTAAATATTTGATAGAACCCACATTATCTAAGTTTTCAGAGAATTATATTTATATATTAAATTGGTAACGATAGCAAAGTGGATACACCTGTTCTCATTCCGAACACAGAAGTTAAGCACTTTCACGCCGACAATAGTGTAAGCGAAGATAGGTAGTTGCCAATTTTTTTTGTTTAAAAATAGGGTTTCCCCTATTTTTTTATTTTTGTGATATATTCTATATAAAAAGCTAACAATATATTGTTTTTATAGTGAAAGTCTTATATAATTATTATGGTGATATAAATGGAATATAAAATTATAACTAATAATGAGAGAGAAACATTTGAAGTTGCACAAAATTTGGAATCGGAAAAATTTCCTAATATGATCATTTGCTTAGAGGGAGAGTTAGGTAGCGGGAAAACAATGTTTACCAAAGGTATTGCTACAGCTCTTGGAATAAAAGATAATATTACTTCTCCGACTTTTACAATAATTAAAGAGTACGAAGGAGAATTACCTCTATACCATATGGATGTATATCGCTTAGATGGTAATGTTGAAGATATAGGAATAGAAGAATATTTTAATAAAAATGGTATGGTAGTTATTGAATGGGCAGATACTATTAAATCCATTTTACCAAAGGAAAGGCTTGATATTAAATTTAAGATTGCTGGAGAAAACAAACGTGTTTTAATTATTAAACCACATGGTCAACAATATGAAGATATTTGTGGTGCTATATTATGAAATACCTTTTTCTAGATACTTCAGCTTATAATATTAATGCTGCAATTATTATTAATAATGTAATTGTTAATAATTTTTCTATTATTAATAGCCCTAAACTATCTGAAAATATTTTTATATATTTAGAAGATGTTTTTAAAAAAAGTGGAATAAAAATTAATGACATCGATAAAGTTTTTATCGTTAATGGACCAGGTTCATTTACAGGAGTTAGAGTAGGATTGACTATTGCCAAAACTATGGCTTGGGCTTTAAAAATACCAATTATACCGATTTCTACTTTGGAACTATATGCAACCACTGCTGTGGATAATAAATATCTTGTACCGTTTATTAATGATCGTAATGGTTATTTATATGCAGGAATTTATGATAGTCAATTAAATATTTATATGAAAGATAGATTTTTACATATATCTGAATTATTGGATGAGTTAAAGAGTATTGATGATTATGTTATGATTGGGTATGATAAACTAGATATTGATTGTGAAGTGGTAGAACCTACTTTAGATATTATAAAAATAGTTAATAAGCATATTAATGATGAATCAGCTAATGTTCATTTAATTAAACCAAATTATTTAAAAAGAATAGATGCTGAAATTAATTTAGAAAAAAGAAATAGAAATGATAAAAAAAATAGACGTTAGTGATTTAGAAATAGTAAATGAATTAATAAAAAAACTTGATTCTAATGAATTTATTTCAGTTGATATGTTAAAACATCCTTTTTTTAATTGTATTGTTTATGTAATTAATAATACTATTGTTGGTGTTTTAAAATATTCAATTATTTATAATCGAATTGAAATTGATTATTTATATGTATTAGAAGAATATCGTGAGAATAAAATTGCTACAAAATTAATCCAACATGTTATTGACTTAAGCGAAGATTATGAAAATATATCATTAGAGGTTAGATTAAGTAATATTGTAGCTAGAAAATTATACGAGAGTTTAGGCTTTAAGGAAGTTTGTGTTAGAAAAAAATATTATGGCAATGAGGATGCCCTAATGTATATGAGGGGTGAATAGAATGAAAGATGTATATGTTTTAGCGTTTGAAACTAGTTGTGATGAAACAAGTGTTTCAATTATTAAAAATGGTCATAAAGAAATTGCAACGGTTGTTTTGTCGCAAATCGATATTCATGCTAAATTTGGTGGTGTAGTTCCTGAAACAGCGAGTCGAACTCATATTGAAAATATTACAATAGTAATAGAAGATGTTTTAGAAAAAGCTAATATGAAAATGGAAGAAATAGATGTTATTGCTGTTACTTATGGTCCAGGATTAATTGGATCATTGTTAATAGGTTTGGTTGCAGCTAAAACGCTTTCGCTTATCTATAATAAACCACTTATACCAGTTCATCATATTGCTGGTCATATATATGCTAATAATTTAGAAAAACAGATGGAATTTCCGTTAATTGCTTTAGTAGTAAGTGGTGGTCATACCGAATTAATTCTTATGGAAGATGATTATTCTTTTAAGTATATTGGCGGTACAGTTGATGATGCTGTTGGTGAAGCGTATGATAAAGTAGCAAGGGTACTTGGTCTTAGTTATCCTGGTGGACCACTTATCGATGAATTAGCACTTCAAGGTGAAGATACATATGATTTACCACTACCAATGGATGATTCATCATTTGATTTTAGTTTTAGTGGTTTGAAAAGTGCTGTTATAAATTTGAATCATAACGAAAAACAAAGAGGAAATGAAATAAATGTTGTTAATTTGGCATCTTCATTTCAAAACCGCGTTGTGGAAATTTTAACCAAAAAAACCATGAGGGCTTTAAAAAAATATGATGTTAATAATTTAATTTTGGCAGGTGGGGTAGCAGCTAATCATGGGTTACGACAAAGACTAACTGAGTTATGCCGTGATAATGAAATTAACTTGTCAATCCCTAATATTAAATATTGTACCGATAATGCTGCAATGATTGGTGCAGCAGGTTATTATGCTTATAAAATGGGACGTCGATTTGATAATGTTTTAAAAGCAAAACCAACAGATAAATTAAATTAGAAAAAGGATGAGAATTTCATAAAACGAAATTCTTTTTTTGTAAATGGCATGACAAACGAAAATGAGATATATTTACAACCTAAAAAACTGTGCTATAATTATTTTATAATAGAGATAAGAGGTACGATATAACAATGAAAAAGATAATTTTGTTAGTCTTATGTGTCATTTTGATTGGTGGTTGTACTAAAAATAAAGATACTATTGTAATGGTTACTGAGGCAGGTTTTGCCCCATATGAATATTATGAGAACGGGAAAATTGTTGGTGTAGATATTGAAATTGCTAAGGAGATTGCTAAAAATATGGGCAAGAAATTAGTGGTTAAAGAGGTGGCTTTCGATTCCATTATTAATGAACTTAATAGTAAGAAAGCTGATTTTGCATTGGCTGGGATGTCAATTACTAAGGAAAGATTAGAGGAAGTTGATTTTTCAATTGAGTATGCAGAAAGTCGACAAGTTGTTGTTGCTTTGAAAGATACTGATATAAAAAATGTTGATGATTTAAAAGGTAAAAAAATTGCAGTACAACTTGGTAGTGTTGCAGATATATTTGTTTCAAAAGATATAGAAGGGGCCCAAGTTATTCAACAGAAGAAATTTTTAAGTGCTTCACAGGATGTAAAAAGTAAAAAAGCGGATTGTTTAATTATGGATGTTCTTCCAGCAAGTGAATTAATTAAAAATAATCCTGAGTTGATAATATTAGATATTGAATTATTTACTGATAAATATGCAGCAGCAGTCGCAAAAGGCAATGCTGAGCTTTTAGATTCAATAAATATTGTACTAAAAGATTTGATGGAAAATGGTAAGATTGAAGAATTCACATTAAATCATACCAACAGGTAGGAGAAAATAGTATGAAAAATCTTTATAAGACATTAATTGTTGATGACAGATATTTACTTATTTTAAATGGTCTTAAGAATACTTTAATTATGACTATTGGTGCTACAATACTAGGAGTTATTATTGGGTTGATCATTACTTTAATTAAGCATAATTATAAGGAAAATAAAACTCATAAAATGTTAAATTTATTAGCTAATATGTATGTAATTATTATTAGAGGTACACCGGTGTTAGTTCAATTAATGATTATATATTATATTATTTTCAAGACTTCAACAATTAATATACTATTAATTGGATTAATATCATTTGGAATTAATTCAGGTGCTTATGTATCTGAAATATTTCGAGCTGGTATTGAATCAATAGATAAAGGACAAATGGAGGCAGGTAAAAGTCTGGGACTTAGTTATTCTCAAATAATGAGATATATTATTTTACCACAAGCTTTTAAAAATTCATTGCCACCTTTGGGGAATGAATTTGTTACCTTAATTAAAGAAACATCGGTAGCTGGTTATATTGGCATTAGAGATTTAACTAAAGCTGGTGATATTATTGCTTCTAGAACTTATGATTATTTTCTACCTTTAATAATAACAGCTTTAATTTATTTAGTATTAACTCTAGGAATAACTAAGTTACTTAAAAAACTTGAAAGAGGTGTTATTAATGCTTAAAATATTAAACTTAACTAAAAAATTTAACAATATTTTAGCACTAGATAACATTAATATTTCAATTAAAAAAAATGAGAAAATAGTTATTATCGGTCCTAGTGGATGTGGCAAATCAACATTCCTAAGATGTATTAATTTACTAGAGAAACCTACCAGTGGGCAAATAATTTATAATGGTAAAAATATAAATGAATATGAAAAAACAGTTTTAAGACAAGAAATAGGTATGATTTTTCAAAACTATAATTTGTTTGATCATTTAACTGTTAGGGAAAACCTTACTTTAGCGCCTATTAAATTAAAAATTTTAACTAAGGAAGAAGCTTTAAAAAAAGCTTTAAAGTTATTAGAATCATTTAAATTATTACAAAAGATAGATAAATATCCCCATCAATTATCCGGAGGGGAAAAGCAACGAATTGCAATTATTAGAAGTTTAATGCTATCACCAAAATTATTATTGGTTGATGAGCCTACAAGTGCACTTGATCCAGAAATGATTAAGGAAGTTTTAGATTTAATGAACGAAATTGCAGTTAAAGGGATGACTATGATTGTTGTTACTCATGAAATGAATTTTGCAAGAGGTTTTGCTGATCGCGTGATTTTCATTGATGAAGGAAAAATTATCGAAGAGGGTACTGCTACACAAATGTTTAATCATCCTAAAAGTGAAAGATTGAAAGTTTTTTTTAGTAAAATTAGGTCCTAAATCGCAAGATTTTATATACAGGATTAAGAAGGAGGAAAGTTATGGTTATTAATGTTAATAACGAAATTAAAACATTAAAAAAGGTGTTGGTGCACCGTCCAGGTAATGAATTCCTAAATTTAACACCAGATTCACTTACTAGGTTGTTATTTGATGATATTCCTTATCTAAAAGTTGCACAAGATGAGCATGATGAATTTGTACAAATCATGCGGGACAATGGTGCAGAAGTTGTTTATTTGGAAGATTTAATGGTTGAAACATTAGATTTAAGTCCTGAAATTAGGGAAAAATTTTTAAGACAGTTTATTAAGGAAGCAGGTATTACAACACCTAAGTACAAAGAAGTTGTTTATGAATTTTTAAATAATTTCCAGGATACTAAAGAATTAGTGCTAAAAACAATGGAGGGTATTAATATTAATGAACTTCATGCTATGGAAAGAGATGAGGAACACTCACTTGTTGATTTAGTTACTGAGGAAAATAAATTTTTAGCTGATCCGATGCCAAATTTGGTTTTTACAAGGGATCCTTTTGCATCTATCGGTAATGGTATAAGTTTAAATAGAATGTATGCTGTTACAAGAAATAGAGAAACAATTTATGCAGAGTATATATTTAAGTATCATCCTGATTACAAGGATATGGTTACTAAATATTATGACAGATATAATGATTATCATATTGAGGGTGGGGACATTTTAGTACTTAACGAAAATACTTTAGCAATTGGTATTTCTCAAAGAACACTACCAGAAAGTATTGAATTATTAGCTGCTAATTTATTTAAAGATCCTACCTCAAGGATTAATACTATTTTGGCATTTAAAATACCAAATTGCCGTGCCTTTATGCACCTTGATACAGTATTTACACAAATTGATTATGATAAATTTACTTATCATCCTGGTATTATGGAAACTCTAGAAGTATTTGAAATTACACCAAGAGAAGGTGACCACGAAGAGAATCTAATTAATGTAAAAAAAATGGAAGACGGTTTAGAAAATATTTTAGAAAAGTATTTAGGTCGAGATATAACTTTAATTCCTTGTGGTGCTGGAGATCAAATTATTTCAGAACGTGAACAATGGAATGATGGCTCTAATACATTATGTATCGCACCAGGTGTAGTTATTGTTTATGATCGAAATAACATTACCAATGCACTTTTAAGAAGATATGGATTAAAAGTATTAGAAATGCATGGAAGTGAATTATCGCGTGGTCGTGGAGGCCCAAGATGTATGAGTATGCCGTTATATAGAGAAAATTAAAGAGGGGACTATAATATGAATTTAAAGGGGAAAAGTTTTTTAAAGCTATTAGATTATTCAGAAGATGAGATACTTTATATTTTAGAACTTGGCAAAAGATTCAAATTGATGAAAAAAAATAATATTCCTCATAAATACTTAGAAGGTAAAAATATTGTTATCTTGTTTGAAAAAACTTCGACAAGAACTAGATGTTCATTTGAGGTTGCTGGTTATGATCTGGGGATGGGAGTAACATATTTAGAAGCTGGTAGTAGTCAAATGGGTAAAAAAGAAAGTATTGAAGATACTGCTAGAGTTCTTGGAAGATTATATAATGGTATTGAATATCGTGGGTTTGAGCAACATCATGTTGAGCAATTAGCAAAATTTTCAGGTGTTCCTGTGTGGAATGGTTTAACAGATACCTTTCATCCAACTCAAATGATCGGAGATTTATTAACGATTGAAGAACATTTTGGATATTTAAGAGGATTAAAACTAGTATATATGGGTGATGGAAGAAATAATGTTGCTAATTCATTAATGGTTATGTGTGCTAAGATGGGAATTAATTATACTTGTGTAACTCCAAGTGAATTATATCCTAACTTAAATCTAATTAAAACAAGTCGTATGCTAGCTGAGAAAAATGGGACAACTATTACTATAACTAGTAATGTTGATGAAGGTGTAGCTAATGCAAATATTATTTATACTGATGTTTGGGTATCAATGGGGGAACCGGATTATATTTGGTCACAAAGAGTTGGACTCTTGAAGCCTTATCAAGTAAACAAACGTGTGATGGATATTGCTAATCCAAACTGCATTTTCTTACATTGTTTACCATCATTTCACGATTTAAATACTTTTGTTGCTAGAGATGTATATGTTAAGTATGGATTAAAAGAAATGGAAGTAACTGATGAAGTGTTTGAGTCTGAAAAATCTTTAGTATTTGAACAGGCTGAAAATAGAATGCATACAATTAAGGCAATTATGTACGCAACTTTATCTAATGAAGAGTTTGATGAACTAGAAAAATTAGAGGTATTAGATGAACAATAAGATTGTAATTGCTTTAGGAGGAAATGCTCTTGGGAATGACCCAGTAGAGCAATTAAATTTGGTTAAATCAACTGCCAAAAGCATTGTTGATTTAATAGTAGATGGCAATAAAATTATCATTGGTCATGGTAATGGTCCGCAAGTAGGAATGATTAATACTGGAATGGAGTTTGCATATAACAATGATGCAGGTACTCCAATTATTCCTTTTCCTGAATGTGGTGCAATGAGTCAGGGGTATATCGGTTATCACTTGCAACAAGCAATTATTAATGAACTTAAAATGAGAAAACTTTCTCAAAATTGTGTGACATTAATAACACAAGTTCTAGTTGATGCTAACGATAAGGCTTTTACTAACCCGACCAAACCAATTGGTATATTTTACACAAAAGAACAAGCTAAACAACTTGTTAAAGAAACAGGCTATCAATTTATCGAGGATGCTGGTCGTGGTTATAGGAGAGTTGTACCCTCTCCTAACCCAATTAGTATTATCGAACTTGATAGTATTAAGCAATTGGTTGATGATAAAAATATTGTTATTGCTATTGGTGGTGGTGGAATTCCTGTTGTAGTTACTGACCTTGGTTACAAAGGAGTTGATGCTGTCATTGATAAAGACAAATCATGTGCTAGATTAGCTATTGATTTGGAGGCTGATATCTTGTTTATTTTAACAGCTGTAGAACAAGTTTACATTAATTACGGTAAACCAAATGCTATGGCCTTAAAGGAGTTATCAGTCGAAAAGGCTAAGGAATATATTTTGGAAAATCAATTTGCCAAAGGAAGTATGTTACCTAAGATAGAGGCTTGTATTGATTTTATTGAAAATAATCCAAAAGGCCAAGCTATTATTACTTCACTAGACAAAGTTAAAGAAGCAATTGAAGGAAAAACAGGTACAAAAATAATTAAGGAGTGAAAAGAATGGAAGAGATAAAAAAGAAAGCAAAGTCACCTACAAATATGGGTAAAAAGGGACTTACTGCATTTTCTATAATATTAATATTATTAGTTATAGTTTCTGCTATTACATGGTTTATACCAGAAGTTACAAACGCTAAGCTATCAGATATTGTTATGGCTCCAGTAAATGGTTTTGTTGATGCCGTAGATGTTTGTATTTTCGTTTTAATTCTTGGTGGTTTTCTTGGTATTGTTCAACATACAGGGGCATTAGAAACCGGAATTGCTGCTCTTGTTAAAAAATTGAAAGGTAATGAATTATTGATTATTCCAGTATTAATGTTTATCTTTTCAATTGGTGGAACAACTTATGGAATGCTGGAAGAAACTGTTGGTTTTTATATTTTACTAGCAGCAACAATGGTTGCAATAGGATATGATACACTTGTTGGATCAGCGATTGTATTGTTGGGTGCTGGTTCTGGGGTACTTGGATCTACAATTAACCCTTTTGCAGTAGGGGCTGCTATTAGTGCATTACCAGAAGGTATTGCAGCAGATCAATCAATTATTTTACCTTTAGGTGTAATTTTATGGTTGAGTGCATATTTGATTTCAGTGTTTTTTGTTATGAGATATGCGAAAAAGGTCAAAAAAGATAAAGGTTCTACTTTCTTATCGTTACAAGAAAAAAAAGATATGGAAGAAGAATTTGTTAAAAAAGAACATGAAAATGAGGCTACATTAACAGGTCGTCAAAAAATCGTTTTATGGTTATTTGGACTTACTTTTGTAGTTATGATTATTGGATTTATTCCTTGGGTTGATTTTGGAATTATTAGTCCAGAGGTGGCTGATGCTGGAACTCATTGGTCAGCAATATTAACAGGTAATTGTTTTGGATATTTTTATTTCTTAGATGCTGCAACATGGTTTTTAATTATGGCTGTTACTATTGGAATTGTTGCTGATTTAGGAGAAGAAGGAATTATTCAAGTATTTATGAAAGGTGTAGGAGAAATTGTTGAAGTTGTTATGATTATTGCAGTTGCACGTGGTATTAGTGTAATTATGAATACAACCGGTTTAGGGCATTATATCATTGAAAATGCTATTAATGCATTACAAGGAACCCCAGCATATGTCTTTGCACCAATGAATTATTTATTACATATTTTCTTATCAATTTTAGTGCCATCAAGTTCGGGATTAGCAAACTTATCAACACCAATTGTTGCTCCGGTAGCAGATGGTATTGGATTAAATCCATCAGTAACAATTATGATTTTTGTTGCTGCAAATGGACTGGTAAATTTAATTACACCAACTTGTGGTTCAATTATGGGAGGCTTAGCACTTGCTAAAGTAGAATATAGGACTTGGTTCAAGTGGGCCTTTAAAGTAGTACTTACTATTGCAATAGTGTCAGCTATTATATTAACTACAGCAATGGTAATCTTATAATCAAGAAAAGGACTATTTTATAGTCCTTTTTTATTGATTCAAAGTCTTGTTAGTTGTATATAATATATTAAAAGAGAATTCTAAAAGAATTCTCTAGTAATTGTGATGAAACTGTTTCTATAATTAATCGCAATCTGTATAAACATTTATTTCTACACAACTATCACAATCTTTATGCTTTTTATCCTTATGACAATAACTGTCTTTTTCCCAGGGTTTATCTTTTCCACATTTTGTATATACATTTAATGTAACGCAGTAATCATCTTTTTTTGGCCCTTTATCTGGTTTCTTTGTTTCTATTTCAAAGTCTTTTTCTAATTCTTTCATTAAAACTTACACCTCCTATGATATAATATGCTTGGAAACTTTTTGTTAAATAATAAAAGCCTTATTGTTACTTAATTATGTTAATAAGGTTTTAAAGTTAAAATAAAAATTAAAACTAATCACTTTGATTAGTTTTTTAATGATTATTATTTTTAAAATTATT
The DNA here is from genome assembly GCA_964465805.1 of uncultured Muribaculaceae bacterium. Classification (GTDB taxonomy): domain Bacteria; phylum Bacillota_I; class Bacilli_A; order RF39; family UBA660; genus DUPI01. The sequence goes on along the minus strand of CAYXLG010000005.1, from coordinate 32,952 downwards.
ATATTTTTCTAGGATATCTTCTCTTTCTAAAAAATTATTTAGTTTTTCTAATTTTTTAATAGTTTCAGAACTTAGAACGTGTTCTATTAGTTCTGTCTCTTTTAAATTGTTGTCTTTTATTTCCATTAAGTTAAAAAAATTTTCTACGGTGTTATGTCTATTTAAAAGAAACTTTCCTAATTTTTCACCTTTGTTTGTTAAAGTAATGGATTTGTATTTTTCATGGTTTAAAAGTTCTAATTCATCTAATTTTTGGACCATTTTTGATACTGATGATTCTTTAACATTTAATAATTTAGATAACTCTGTAATTCTAATATAATCATTTTTTTCACTATACCGGTAAATCATTTCTAAGTAATCTTCCATTGCATGAGTAATCTTTTTATTCTTTTCTTGTAATTCATATCCTCTTACTGTTCTAAATTTACTTTTCATTGATCACCTTAATTCTTAAAACATTATATGTTTTATAATGAACATAATGATGAATTATTCATATTTTAGTATAGGGAAACTTTTCCCTTGTCTAAATTTAAGGAGTGAGTTTTGTGAGTAATATTGTTTCACTATCTGAATTGATGATTAATGAAAAAGGAATAGTTAAAAAAATTATGATTGAGGGTTCAATTAGAAGAAGGCTGTTAGATCTGGGACTTATTGAAAATACTGAGGTTTTGGTTTTACAAAAAAGTCCATTTGGGGATCCTATTGCCTATTTAATTAGAGGTACCGTTATTGCAATTCGAAGTGAAGTTGCAAATAATATATTAGTGGAAAGGTTAATGGTGTGATTATGGTGTTAAATAATAATTGTTTTTCAAAGGACTTTTTTAAGATAGAGAAAAAGGCAGATAATGATATTGTAGTTGCACTAGCGGGAAATCCGAATGTTGGGAAAAGTACTGTTTTTAATGCATTGACAGGACTTAATCAACACACTGGTAACTGGCCAGGTAAAACTGTGACAATTGCACAAGGGAGTTATAGTTATCATGATAATAATTTTGTTTTAATTGATTTACCAGGGACTTACTCGCTTATGTCAAATTCAGCAGATGAGGAAGTAGCCCGTGATTTTATATGTTTTGGTAATCCTGATGTGGTAATTATTGTAGTTGACGCAACTTGTTTAGAAAGAAATTTGAATTTAGTTTTACAAACTATTGAGATAACTTCTAATGTTGTTGTATGTGTTAATTTAATGGATGAAGCTAAAAGAAAAAAAATAGATGTTAATCTTGAAAAACTTTCTTTAGAATTAGGTGTTCCAGTAGTAGGTACAAGTGCTAATAAGGGTGAAGGATTAACAAAGTTAATGAAAGAAGTATATAAATTAACAAATAGTAATGCTAAAGAAATAATTAATATAAAATATGATGATGTAATAGAAGAGGCGATTGAAAAGATACAGATTAAACTAAATAAAATCATTGATGTTAAAATAAATACAAGATGGTTGGCACTTAAATTGATTGAGAATGATGAAGGTTTTTTAAAGTCTCTTAGTAAATATCTTAAGTTTAATTTGTTTTCAAATGATAAATTATTAAAAAGTGTGAATAATAGTCAAAAGGAATTATATAATATTGGAATTAGTAAAAATCATCTGCGCGATAAAATAGTTTCTAAGATAGTTAGAGATGCTGAAATAATAAGCAAAAAAGTTGTTAATTTTAAAACTAATGATTATCTTTCAAAGGATCGTAATATCGATAAAGTTCTTACATCAAAATTGTTTGGTATTCCAATAATGATTATGTTATTAGGTGTAGTTTTTTATATTACAATAATAGGTGCTAATGCGCCTTCTCAAATGCTGGCTAACATGTTATTTTGGGGAGAAGATTATTTAACTGAATTATTTATTTTGATAAATGCTCCTGCTTGGCTTCATGGGGTACTTGTTTTAGGGATATATCGTACTTTGGCGTGGGTAATTTCGGTGATGTTACCTCCTATGGCTATCTTTTTCCCACTGTTTACTATTCTTGAAGATTCGGGTTATTTGCCTAGAATAGCATTTAATCTTGATAATTTTTTTAAAAAGGCTAGTGCTTGTGGTAAACAGGCTTTAACCATGTGTATGGGGTTTGGATGTAATGCAGTTGGGGTAATTGGATGTCGAATAATTAATTCTCCAAGAGAACGATTGATTGCAATTATTACAAATAATTTTGTGCCTTGTAATGGGAGATTTCCTATATTAATATCTGTAATCATTATGTTTTTTGCAGGAGTCAATGCTTCCTCATTACGTTCGTTGTTTTCTGCTGTTTTATTAACTTCTGTCATTGTTTTAGGAGTAACGATGACTTTAATAGTTTCTAAAATTTTATCAAAAACTATTTTAAAAGGGTTACCCTCTAATTTTATATTAGAATTGCCACCATATAGAAAGCCTCAGATAGGGAAAGTTATTGTTAGATCTATTTTTGACCGGACATTATTTGTTTTAGGACGTGCAGTTTTAGTAGCAGCTCCTGCTGGTTTAATTATTTGGATTTTAGCTAATATAAATATAGCAAATGTTAGTATTTTGAGTCATTGTGCAATTTTTTTGAATCCTTTTGCTAATCTTATTGGCTTAGATGGTTATATACTTATGGCTTTTATACTTGGTTTTCCTGCCAATGAAATTGTTATACCAATTATTATTATGAGTTATATGGCAACTGGTAGTATGGTTGAACTTAATAGTTTAGCAGAACTTAAGGTTTTACTTGTCAATAATGGTTGGACTTGGTTAACAGCTGTTTGCGTGTTGTTATTTTCCCTCATGCACTGGCCGTGTGGTACAACATGCTTAACGATAAAAAAGGAAACTCAAAGTTGGAAATGGACCATTATTTCTTTTTTAGTCCCAACAATAATGGGCATTATTATGTGCTTTCTGTTTGCTAGTTTTGTTAGAATATTTGGATTAATATAATAAAATATATACCATTATATACTTAATTTTATATAAATTATTATTTCGGAAAAAAACATAAAAAGCTATATATAGCATTAGTTAATTTGATAATTTAAGACTTAAAATATTTTGGCTTTGACTAAATATATGGTATACTAATATTGTATAATATAATAGTTGTAGGGGTGATATATGTATGGTAGTAAAAAAAGATTTTAGAAAGATAAAAAAGCACTATAAAAAATTAATTAAAATGATTAACAATCATTTTTTTGTAGGAATTATTAATGAGTGGATAGTGGATAATTATTATTTATTAGAAGAACAACGTGTAAATATATGTCGATTTGTTAAAAATAAAAAACAATATAAATATACTAATAGATATATCGATATGTATGAAATGTTTGAAAACATTTTAGAAAAGTACAATTATAAAATTGACGAAAAAATAGTAATTGATGAAGTCATCGATTATCAAAAAACAACGGGATATAATTTAAAATATAAAGAAATATCAATAATACCATTAGTGATAAAAGTTTTATTATTGAAAAAAATAGCAGAAATTTGTGAAATAGAAGCTGCAAAATTAAAGGACAAGAAAACGGTTGATAAATTAATTGTTAAATTAAAAATTGATTTACTAAATCAACAAGAGATATCATTAGAACATTTAATTGATTTGGATAAAACATCTAATTATTTTATTGTTTATTTTAATGAACAACTTAAAGAATTAGATAATGATTCTAATTTGATTTTTCAAATGTTGAATAATTTTTTATTAAAAAACAGAATAGTTATGCGTGATGTAATTAATGAAGAGCATTTAACAAATACAAAAACAAATATTTTAATTAATAATATTTTTCACAGTATAAAGAAAAGTAACCTTTTTGTTATGGAAAATATTTATGAAAAGGTTAATGACGTTGAAAAAATACTTAAGAATGATAAATATTATTCAACTATGACATTAGAAACTAAAGCATTAATTCGTAATCAATTATTGAAAGAAGCTAAAAGAAAAAATGTAACGTTAGATGAAGTTGTTAATGATATTTTGGATGAAGGAAATAATATTAGTGAAAGTATTGCAGAAATGCAAAAATCTAACGAGAAAAGGGTTGTTTTCTATTTAACAACTATTTTGGTATTAACTATAGTTATAAGTTGCTTTTTATCTACTTATCTTAGTTCTTATCGATTTTTGGGATTTATTGTTTTACTATTCCCTATAAGTGAATTAATAATTCCAATATTACAAAAAATATTATTGAAAGTTTATGGTACTAAACCGTTACCAAAATTAGATTTTTCAAAAGGAATCCCTACAGAATTTAAAACTATGGTTGTTATTCCAACTATTATTAAAAACAGAGAAAAAATTGAAGAAGTTTTTGAAAATTTAGAACAATATTATTTAATTAATAAAACAAAAAACATATATTTTACTTTGCTTGGTGATACTTTTGAAAATAATGAAGAACACCATAAAAATGATGAGAAAATTGTTCAAGGCGGTTTAGAAGTAGTTGAAAGATTAAATAAAAAATATGGTAAAAACATTTTTAATTTTGTGTATCGTCGTAGGAAATATAATGAAGGGGAAGGGACTTGGCTTGGATTTGAAAGAAAAAGAGGGGCCTTGTTACATTTTAACGATTTATTATTAGGTAATTTAACCGAAAAAGAACAGGAAGAATATTTTAAAGTACATACTTTTAATAATTTTCCTCATAAAATAAAATATGTTATTACCTTAGATGTTGATACTAGATTAGTCTTAAATAGTGCTTTAAAGTTAGCTGGAACAATGGCACATCCTTTAAATAGACCAATTTTGAATGAAGAAAAAAACAGAGTCATTCGTGGTTATGCTTTATTACAACCCAGAATAAGTTTAGAAGTTGAATCAACAAATAAGTCTTTATTTTCTCAAGTTTATGCGGGTGTTGGTGGATTTGATTCATATAACAGTATTTTTCCTGATTTTTACCAAGATGTTTTTCAAGAAGGAACTTTTTATGGAAAAGGGATCTATGATTTAGATGTTTTTCAGCAAGTATTAAAAAATCGTTTTCCTAACAATTTAATATTGAGTCATGATTTGCTTGAAGGTAATTACGTAAAGGCTGGTAATGTTACTGACATTGATTTAATTGATGGATTCCCATCTAAGTTTTTAGTAGATGCATCAAGAAGATCAAGATGGGCTCGTGGAGATATGCAAATCATTGGTTGGTTAGGAAGAAGTGTTAAAAATGTTAATGGAAATAAGGAAAAAAATCCAATTACATTATTAGGTAAATGGAAAATTTTTGATAACATTAGGCGTGGATTAATGAGTTTCTTCTTATTGCTAATAATTATAATTTCATTATGTAGTAAGGTTATTAATCCGTTTTGGTGGATATTATTTGTTATGCTTATTTATGCTTTACCTTTTATTATCCAAATGATTGAAAATTTAAAAGTTAGTCGTGCAAATTCTATTTCGTTAAAATATTACCGTGTATTAGCGCACGGCTATAAGGCATTTATATTAAAAGTTGCAACTGAATTTTCAACTATTCCATTTAATGCTTATTTATATTTAAACTCATTTACTAGGGCGATATATCGCATGACTGTTAGTAAAAAACATTTATTAAATTGGGTAACTGCTGATGATGCTGCTAAGTTAGTAAAGACAAACATTACTAGTACACTAAAACAATTTTGGATGAATTATTTTGTTGCTTTTATATTAGTTATATTGGCTATAGTTTTTGAAGATTATAAATTAGCTAAACTGTTTGTTGCATTAATGTTTGCCGTGGGACCGGTTATTACTTATTTCTTAAGTAAAGATTTAGTTTCAGAAAAAGCAGAAATTAGTAATGAAGATGTTAATTATTTAAAAGAATTGGCATTAGATACTTGGAGATTTTTTGAAAATAATTTAACTTCAGAAACCAATTATCTAATATCTGATAATTATCAAGAAAACAGAGATATTAAACTTGATATTAAAACATCACCAACTAATATTGGTTTATCTTTAGTCTCTGTTATATCGGCATATGAATTAAATTTTATTTCAATAGATAGAGCAAATAAATTAATTGAAAATATTATTGAAACAGTACAAAAACTAAGTAAATGGCATGGTCATTTATATAATTGGTATAACATTAAAACATTAGAAGTTATGTATCCACATTTTGTTTCTAGTGTTGATAGTGGAAATTTTGTTGCCTCATTAATGACAACTAAAGGTTTTTTGGAAGCTCACGATCAACATAAATTAGTTGAAATTGTTGACAGATTAATTGAAAAGACAGATTTTAAATATTTATATACAAGCAGCGATGTTTTCAGTGTTGGGTATCATGTTGATAGGGGTTATATGGAACCGTTTAGTTATAATAAATTTATGAGTGAAAGTCGTATTTTAAGTTATGTTGCAATTGCTAAAGGTGATGTTCCAAGTAAACATTGGTTTAGTTTGGATAAAACCCTTATTGCGTACAAAGATAGAAAAGGTTTATCTTCGTGGTCAGGTACTTTCTTTGAGTATTTTATGCCAATAATATTTATGCCAAATTATCCTAATACAATTTTAGATGAATCTTATTATTTTGCATATTATGCTCAATCGGATTATATGCGCAAAATGTATCGTAAGTATCCATGGGGGATATCTGAATCGGCATATAATGAACTTGATGATGCTCAAAATTACAAATATAAATCTTTCGGTATTCCACAATTAAGGCTTCGTGAAGAAGTGTGTGAGCGCATGGTTATTTCACCTTATAGTTCGATGCTTGCGCTTCCATTATATCCAAGAGAGGTTTTAAAGAATATTAAAAAATATGAACCATTAAACATGTTTGGTAAATACGGGTTATATGAGTCTTATGATTGTTTGGATAAAACACCAGTTGTAGCTTATTATGCCCATCACCAAGCAATGATTTTAAGTAGTTTAACTAACTATTTAAAAAATGGTGTTATTCAAAAATATTTCTTTAAAGATACTCGTAATCAGGCGATTGATATGTTAATAAAAGAAAAGGTTCAATTAAAACCTTATATTAACTACAAAATAATGAAGTATAAGAAATACAGTTATGATAAAGAACCATTTGTTAATGATATTAGAGTATTTAATAATATTTCTAAATTACCGGAGTTATCAGTTATATCTAATTCAAAATATAGTACCATTATTGATGATCGTGGTAATGGTTATAGTAAATATAGACAAATTCGTTTAAATAGATATCGTAAAGTAACGGAACAAGACTATGGAATGTTTATATATATTAAAGATTTACAAACCAAAAAGGTGTGGTCAAATACTTATTCACCTATGAATGTTATGCCTAAAAAGTATGAGGTTGTTTTTGCACTAGATAATATTAAATTTGTTCGTGGTGATAAAGATATTATTACAACAACTGAAATTGTTGTAACTAAAACACATCATGCTGAAATTAGAAAGATTACTTTAAAGAATATTGGTAATAAAGATAAAGAGTTAGAACTAACTACTTATACTGAGCCAATACTTGCTATGAATATGGATGATGTAAGCCATCCTGTATTTAATAATTTATTTGTTTATAGTGAATATGATAAAGAAACAAACTCAGTTATTATGCGACGCAAATTAAGAAATTCTAAAACAACGTATTACATGATTAATCGTTTGTTAGTAGAAGATGCTTTAGGTGAGTTTGAGTATGAGACTAATCGGGGCAAATTTATTGGTCGTGGAAGAAATACTAATAATCCTGTCGCACTTAATAAAAACCTCCGTAATTATGTTGGGACAACTTTGGATCCAATTATTAGTTTAAGAAATAGGGTTTTAGTACCAAAAGGTGAGGAAAAAACTGTTTATTTAATAAGCGGATTTGGTAAATCAAGAGAACAAGTTTTGAATATTGTCAGAACTTATTCAAATAAACAAACTATTACTGAGAAAGGTTTTAAAACAACAACTATTATGAGTAATGTAGGCAATAAGTTAGTTAATATGAGTAATAATGATTGTCGTTTATACAATACAATGCTTAACTATTTGTTACAAACTAATTATATTGTTACTAGTGATGACGTCATAGAAAATTTATCAAAAAACACTTTAAATCAAACTAATTTATGGGAATTTGGTATTTCTGGTGATAATCCAATTGTTTTGTTGGATGTTGAGGATTTAGATGATTTAAGTTTAGTTAAAGAATTATTGCATGCTTTTGAATATTATAAGAGTAAATCTATTTTTGTTGATTTAGTTATTATTAATAGTGATAATGAAGACGATGCTAAAGTTTTGATGCGTGAAATTGAAAATGAAAAGTATCGTATATATGCTTTAAATAATTTCTATAAAACTCCAGGAAATATTTATGTTTTAGAAAGAAATACAATTGATGAAGCACACTTTACTTTATTAAATACAGTAGCACGTTTAAAAATTGATAGCAGCCTTCATAATTCTTTACAGGCTTATATTAATGAACTTCAGAAGTTGAATACTGTTAAAAAGAAAATAAATGAAAAAATGGTTCATAGTTTACCAATTCCTTATGATAAAAATAAAATAAAATTCTTTAATGAGTTTGGTGGATTTATAAACAATGGTAAAGAATATATAATTGTTGATCAAAATACTCCTGCAGCATGGTCTAACGTTGTTTCTAACGAAAACTTCGGAACGGTTATAACCAATAATAATTGTGGGTTTACTTATGCTCACAACAGTAGAGAGTATAAATTAACTTCTTGGATTAATGATACCCTTGTTAATGACTATTCTGAGGGTTTTAAAATTAATGATATGACAGTAAAATTTAGTTTAGTTAAGTTTGGATTTGGTTATAGTGAGTTTATTGGTAACTTTAAAAAAGTAGGTATTAATTTAACAGAGTTTGTTGCTTTAAAAGATAATGTTAAATTTTATAAAATGAAATTAAAAAACAATTCAGCACGTAAGCAACGAATAATTTTGAAATACTGGATTAATCCTACTTTAGGGTTTTCTGAAGAGAAAACAGGACGTTATTTATTAAGTCAATTTGATGAAAAAAATAATTTTTTAAGTATTAGAAATGTTTATAGTCAAAATTTCAATAATTTATATGCCTTTATGTCAAGTAGTATGAATATTAAAAATGCTGTTTTAAATAATTTATTATTCAAAGAGATTGAAGTTGACTTCTATCTTAATGAGAAAGAAGAAAAAGATATAGTATTTACACTTGGTAGTACATCTAAAGATAATTTAGAAATACTAGCTACTAAGTATAAAGAAATAAGTATGGTTAATGATGAACTAGAAAAAGTTAAAGAACATTGGGATAATATACTTTCGAAAGTTCAAGTTAAAACTCCTGATGAAAGTTTTAACTATATGACTAATGGATGGGCATTATATCAAACTATTGCATCAAGATTGCAAGCACGTGCCGGATTTTATCAAGTTGGTGGGGCTTATGGTTTCCGCGATCAGCTTCAAGATTCAATGAATGTTTGCAGTATTAATCCTGAGATAACTAGAAAACAAATATTGATTAATTCTTCACATCAATTTAAAGAAGGAGATGTTTTGCACTGGTGGCATCCAGAATTAAAGATTGGTCTACGTTCACGATATAAAGACGATTACTTATGGCTTATTTATGCTATTAGTGAATATATTAAAATTACTGAAGATCTTAGCATTTTAGATGAGCAAGTTTCTTTTATTGAAGGAGATGCTCTAGAACCTCATGAACATGAAAAACTAATTAATTATATTGTAAGTGAAGAAAAAACAACATTGTATGAGCGTTGTCAGTTAATTATTCACAATGCAATGAATGATTTAGGTGAAAATGGCTTACCATTAATGGGTGGTGGTGATTGGAATGACGGTATGAATCACATTGGTATCAAAGGTAAAGGTACAAGTGTATGGCTTGGTTTCTTCTTGTATATGTTAATTGATAATTTTATGGACTTCTCTGAAAAATATAATAAAGAAATTAATTTAACTGAATATATTAAATTTAATAAAAAATTAAAAGAAAATATAAGAAAAGTAGCGTGGGATGGTAAACATTATTTAAGAGCTTTCTTTGATAATGGTAATCCTGTTGGTTCAAAAAACAGTGAGGAATGTACTATTGACTTATTATCTCAAAGTTTTGCTATTCTAACGGAGATAGCGGATTCTAAGCAAGCCAAAACAATGGTTGAGGAAGTTGAAACTAAATTAGTAGATCGTGATTTAAAGATCATTAAATTATTAACTCCAGCATTTGCTAATAATAGGGATTATCCAGGTTATATTATGGATTATCCTAAAGGTATTCGTGAAAATGGTGGACAATATACTCACTCGGTAGCGTGGTATATTATGGCTTTAATAAAACTTGGAAAAACAGATTTAGCATTCAAATACTATCAAATGATTAATCCAATTAATCGTGCATTAACTAAAGAAGATGCTATAAAATATAAGGTTGAACCATATGTTTTTGTTGCAGATATTTATAGTAATGAAAACTTTGGTGCGCAAGGTGGTTGGTCTTGGTATACTGGTACTAGTGGCTGGTTTTACCGTGTTGCACTAATAGATATTTTAGGATTTAAATTGCGAGGAGATAAACTTTATATTAGACCTAATGTGCCAACTACTTGGGATAAATATTCAATAATTTATAAATATCAAGATACTGTTTACGAAATAGAAGTTTTATTAAACAAAACTAAGAATGAAATAGTAGTTGATAATAAAGTTGCTAAAAATAATTATATTGAATTAGTAAACGATAAGAAGAAACATTCTGTTATAGTTAAAGTAGGTGCTAAAAATGATTAAATTTGATTTTACTACTTACGTGAAACAACTTGAAAATATTGAAAACTATGATTCGAAAATTGTAGATATCAAAACCAAATTAGAAACTGGTACAGATATGAATGATTGGTATAACTTAGATAAGTGTATTTCAGAAGAAGTTTTAGATGATGTTATCAAAACAAGTGAATATGTTCGTAAAAACTGTGATGTATTTCTTGTTATTGGTGTAGGAGGATCATCACTTGGTGCCAAAGCTGTTACCGATGCTTTTAAACCATATTTTAAAAATGATAGTCCAAGGATAATTTTTCTTGGATCGTCGTTATCATCAAAATATCTAGAAGAATTATTAGATTATATTAGTGATAAAGATGTTATTGTTAATGTGATTTCTAAATCAGGTACAACATTTGAAACTAATTTATATTTTGAATATATATATAATGTATTAAAGAAAAAGTATTCTAAAGAAGATTTAATAAAAAGAATTATAGTAACTACTGATGCTAGAATTGGTGAGTTAAGAAAACTTGTTAATAAGGAAAATTATAAATCATTTGTTTTACCAAGTAATATTGGTGGACGTTATTCTGTTTTAACAGTAGTTGGACTTTTACCAATTGCAGTTATGGGGATTGATGTTAAGGAAATGCTTAAAGGTGCTAAAACTCTAGACAAAAAAAAGGCATTTGATTATGCAATTGTTAGAGATATCTTATATAATGAAGGAAAAATGGTTGAATCATTTACTGTTTATGAACCAAAATTAGCATCTTTTGTTGAGTGGATTAAACAATTATTTGCTGAGACACAAGGAAAAGATAGCAAAGGAATTCTTCCTGTTGCTACCCAAAATACTGGGGATTTGCACTCGCTAGGGCAGTTTTACCAAGAGGGTAGCCAATTTCTATTTGAAACTGTTATTAATATTGATAATAGTACTGATATTTATATCGATAAATACAATCAAAGTTTAGATGATATAAATAAGTTAGTTGCCAACCAGGTTGCTAAATCTCATATGAAAAATACTACTTATAGCAATTTTATATCAATGGATAAATTGACTCCATTTAATATTGGTCAGTTAATTTACTTTTTTGAAGTGGCAGCAGCTACTGGTGGTTATCTTTTAAATGTTAATCCTTTTGATCAACCGGGTGTTAATGAGTATAAAAAATTAGTAAAGGAGGAACTTGAACATTATGAGTAAAATAAATCCTTTAATTTTTAGAGCTTATGATATTAGGGGAATATATCCTAATGATATAAATGAAGATTTTGCGTATACTCTTGGACGTAGTTTTGGTACTTATATTAGTAATTTAGGTATGACTAAAGCAATAGTTGGGTATGATAATCGTGAATCTTCGCCATTATTATGTGAATCATTACTAAAAGGAATTATTAGCACAGGAATAAATGTTATCAATTTAGGGCTAATAACGACACCGATGTTTTATTATGCAAGATATTACTTAAATATTTGGTCAGGAATTATGATTACAGCTAGTCATAATCCAAGTGACCATAATGGTTTTAAAATATCTTTTAATAATAAAGGTAATGCATTAGGTGATGAGATAAAAGATTTTTATAAATTTACTGTTCAAGGTAATTTCAAAGATGGAAACGGTGAAGTTAAAACATATAATATTAAAGATAAATATATTTCAATGATTAAGAATTCACTTAGTTTTGGTGATAAGAAAATAAAAGTAGCCGTTGATTGTGGCAATGGTACGGTGGCTAATTTTATTAAAGATATTCTTGATCCTTTACCAATTGAGTACAAACTTTTGTATGCTGAAAGTGATCCGACCTTTCCAAACCATCATCCAGATCCTTCAGTTCCTGAGAATTTAAAAGATTTACAGAAAACAGTTATTGATTTAAATTATGATTTAGGAATCGGACTAGATGCTGACGGTGATAGGGTTGGAATTGTTGATAACTTAGGTAATATTATTAGCAATGACTTATATTTAGTTATTATGTATCGCTTTTTACAAGATAAATTATCTAATAAAACAGCACTTTATGATGTTAAATGTTCAAAAGCATTAGTTGATGAACTAGAAAAGTTAGAATACAATCAAATAATGTATAGAACTGGTAATTCATATATTTATCGCAAATGTCATGAAGAAAATGTTGGATTAGCTGGTGAGTATTCAGGTCATATCTTTTTTAATGATAGATTTCCAGGGTTTGATGATGGTATTTATGCCGGTCTTAGAATGGCAGAAGTATTGTCTATTACTGGTAAAACAATTTCAGAATTATTAGAAGGTATAAATAAATATTATTCAACACCTGAAATAAAATTAACTGTAAGTGATCAATGTAAATTTTTATTAATGAATGATATAAAAGAAGTTATTAAGAGTAAAAACCTGAGTATTAATGAGGCAGATGGTGTTAGGGTTGAACATGATGAATATTGGGTCTTAATTAGAGTATCTAATACTACCCCAAGTTTAACAATGCGTTTTGAGGCTAAAACAGAAGTTTTATTAGAAAAAATTCAAAAAGAATATTTAGATTTAGTAAATAATATCATGAAAGAAAAAAAATATAATTAAAACATGTGGTCGTAGAACCACGTGTTTTTTAATAAACAATACACAATATTTAAGAGAATTGCGCGAAAAAAAGATTAAAATCATTTGAATTTTAATCTTTTTTGTAATTTATTAATCATTATCAATTATTCTTTTTTCAATATAGTAAACAATATAATACATAATTGCTGAAACAATTGCAAGTATTACAACCCCTGTAATAACTAGATCTAGATTAAATACTTGAGAACCATACATTATTAAATATCCTATTCCTTTTTTAGATACTAAGAATTCTCCCATAATTATACCGATTAATGACATACTCACATTTATTTTTAAAGCACTAATTATGTTATTAAAACTACTTGGTAGCACGAGTTTAAAGAATGTTTGAAATTTAGTTGCACCAAGTGACTTCATTAATTTAATTTTAATAGGATCGGTTTCATTAAATCCTTGTAAAACATTGATAATTGTGACTATTACAGAAATAAGTAAGGCCATAACAATGATGGAACTAGTCTTCGCACCTATCCAAATTATTATAACCGGGCCAAGAGCAACCTTAGGTAAACTGTTCAATATTATTAAATAGGGATCTAAAATTCTTGACAAAAAGTTATTCCACCACAATACGGTAGCAAAAATAATACCAATGAGAGTTCCTATAGTGAAGCTAATTATAGTTTCGTATACAGTTGTATATATATGTTGGTAAAAATTATTAGTTTGATTGAGATTTATTATGGTTTTTACAACTTTTGATGGACTAGAAGAGATAAAGGTATTAATTAAATTAAAGTCTGCTAATAGTTGCCAAATTACTATAAACAGAACAGATATTAATATTTGAACTGAAATTATGATGATTTTATCTCGTTTTAATTTTTTTAAATATTTTGTATGTTCTTTACTATACATGAAAATCAAGATCCTTCCATATTTGTTCATAATAGTAGGCAAATTCTTTAGCTTTTCTATTTTGAATTGGTGTAGATCTATTAGTTAATTCAATATTATAAATACTTCTTACTTTTCCAGGCCTTCTAGTTAAAACGATAATTCTATCTGCCATACTTATAGCCTCACTAATATCATGAGTTACCATAATAACACTTTTACCTTCTTTTTTTATGATGTTATAAACATCATCTGATACAGCAAGTCTTGTTTGATAATCAAGTGCTGAAAAAGGCTCATCAAGAAGGAGTATGTCTGGTTTAGTAGCTAATGTTCTAATTAATGCTGCTCTTTGTCTCATCCCTCCTGATAAACTTGTTGGATAATTATTTATAAAATCTCCTAATCCATAAGTATTTAGTAAATTTAAAACATATTGTTTATTTTCTTCTGTTAATTCACCCTTGATTTCTAAACCTAGCAAACAATTTTCTAAAATGGTTCGCCAATTAAACAAACTATCTTGTTGTAACATATAACCTATTGTAGAATTGTTATTAAAATTAATAGTTCCTTTTGATATTTTTTCTAAGCCACATAATATTGATAAAATAGTTGATTTTCCACATCCACTAGGACCAACAATGGCAACAAATTCCCCTTCATACAAATTAAAAGAAAAATTATCAATAGCTAATATTTCGCCTTGCTTAGTATGATAAATTTTCTTTAAGTTTTTAATATCTAATATTTTATTCATTGTTGTTCTTGCTGAAACTTATATCAACTAATTTGTTATAAGGGGCACGTTTGTTTAATTCGCCAGCAGATTCCATGATTGTTTGAACATGATTGAAATCTTTTTCACTTATTTTGGTTGTTGGATACCATGAATCAATATTTTTATATCTTGCAACAACGGCAACAACATCATTCATGGAAGTATCTGGGAAATAATCAACAATATGTTCTGCGATTTTCTCGGGTGTATTGTTATGTACATAATTTAATCCCTTTTGTATTGCACGTGTGAATCCTTCGATGATTTTAGGATTATTTTCAATATAACTTTTTCTTGCATTATATGCAGTATATGGAACAGTTCCACCTAAAACACCAACTGATTCTACAACATATCCATAACCTTGTTTTTCTATTTGAAGTGCTAAGGGTTCAAATAAGGTTACAAAATCTCCATTACCACCAATAAATGAACCAGCCATTGCAGCAAAGGCTATACTAGTATCGATGTTAACATCTTTTTTGGGATCAATGCCATTTGTTTTTAGTGCCCACTCAAATGTCATTTCTGGCATTCCGCCTTTTCGACCACCTATAATGTCTTTTCCTATTAAATCGATTAATTTAAAATTATCTATTTTTTTTCTAGATACTATGAAACTGCCATCCCTTTTTGTTAAACCAGCAAAGTTAATTAAATAATCACTTTCACCTTCATTATAAATATAAATTGATGCTTCACTACCACAAAAACCAACATTTACATCTCCAGATAATACAGCTGCTGCGACTTTATCAGCACCAGGTACTAATATAAGTTCAACATCTAAACCTTCTTCTTCAAAGTAGCCCAACGAATGTGCAATGTACTGCGGTGCATAAAAAATGCTGTGAGTAACTTCGGCAACTTTTACTTTTGTTAATTTTTGATCATTTTTTCTAAATGTAAAGAATGCAAGTACGAAAACTAAAATAATAAAAATTATAGATATAATAATTTTTTTCAAAAAATTCCCTCCTTTTGTTTCATAGTTATTATATTCATAAATCATTTTAGGGTGATAATGATGTGGAAATAAACGGGGAAATGGGCTTTACAATTATCTCAAAAAGTGTTAATATAACTTCACTTGAAAATATATTAAATAATTTAAGTAGGAGGCAAAGAATGTTAAATTATCAATTTGGTAAACATTTAAAATTTGAGGATGCGTTAAAGGATAAAAATTATTTTGCAAAGTTATTTTCAGAAGAAAATCCTGAATTAGAAAAATTATTATTAAATTTGTGGGATAAAAACATTGAAACATACATGTGTTGTACTGGTCATAATTATGGTGATGCGGCATATATTATGATGTATTTACCATTAGATGAGAAAGAGACTATTTATAATATTATTAATTCTGTTTATAATTTAGAGGGTGTAACAACAAGGTTAGGAAGAGAACATAATAGAAAAAAACTTCTAATAGATATTAAAGCATATAATGACAATAGTTTTTTTAGAAATATAAATAAAAGTATCAATAAAAATATTTCTAAAGATAAAGTGGTTGATGACCTTGTGAATATAGTTGAATTATTATCAAAATTTGAACGTAAAAACCATGATCTATATTGTGAAATAACTAATTATGAAGTTGGGAAAAAATTTAATGTTTATGTGAATTCGATTAGTCAGAGTGTTGATGGTCCGATTCGTCATATGTATGTTTTAAATAAATATTTTGAAAAGAAAGATTTAATTAAAATGAATAGTTTTTTTAGTGACGAGGAGTTAGAACAAAATTATAATAAGCAAAAAAAATTATCTAAAAAATTTAAGTTGTAAAATCAATAAGCCATTATATAAATTATAGTGGTTTTTTTGATTTTTAATATATTTGATTAGTTGATTAAAAATTGTGATATAATTTAGGTGAGGTGATACAATGTCTGAGAAGGATGTAGAAAAAGCAATTTGTGAATCAATTGCAAATGTTGAAACAGAAAATACTTATCATATTGATGAAGAAATAAAAGAAATGAAAGATTCGATAATGGAAAAAGAGTCGTCTAATAAATTTTTAAAAAGGTTAGTTGAACTTCATAATAAAAAAAAGGAAGGAAGAACCAAATGAAGGTAGATAATGATAAATATGAAAAACTACTTAATTATGAATCACAATATTGTTATCCAGGGACAGATGTATTAATTAATAAATTAGGTTTACTTGATCAAAAATTGTTAGAGGATGTTGAAAGGGGTTATTCAACATATAAATTGTCCAAAATCTACTTGAATGATTTTAGTGGGAATTTTGATATTCAACATTATTTAGATATTCATAAATATATTTTTGAAGATTTGTATGATTTTGCTGGTAAAATACGAAGAGAAAACATCAATAAAAGTGGTGTTCCTTTTTGTCGACCAGAATTTGTTGCTAAGTATCTTGAGTATACATTATTACAAATGAAGCGAGATTTAAAAAAGGTGACTGATGAAGAATCTTTATTAGAATATCTTGCGCATTATTATGGTGAACTTGATATTATTCATCCTTTTAGAGAGGGAAATGGAAGAGTACAACGTGAATTTTTTAGACAATACATGCAATATATAAGTAATAAAAAGCCTTCATTAAATTATAAATTAGAATATAGTAAATGGACTAAAGATGATAAAAAGAAACTTATTGATGGATGTGTTCTTAGTGCTAGAACTGGTGATACAGGATTATTAAAAGAGGTTTTAGCTAAATCACTTGTAAAAGGTGATAAAAAAGAGTATGGAAGAGTTAGATAACTTTGTATTGTGCTATTTATGTTGAAAAAGGGAAAATTTTAATATCATTACAAAGAGCGAGAGAGACTTATAATTTAAGTCTTTTTATGTTATGATTATATAAGGTGGTATAATGGATTTAGAAAGTTTAAATGAACAACAAAAACAAGCTGTAACAAAAATAGAAGGACCATTATTAGTATTGGCGGGTGCCGGAAGTGGTAAGACTAAAGTTTTAACAACTAGAATTGCATATCTAATTAAAGAAAAAAATGTTGATCCTAGTTCGATTTTAGCTATTACTTTTACAAATAAAGCTGCTAAAGAAATGAAGGAGCGAGTCGTTAATATTTTAGGGCCTAGTGCTTATGAAATTCAAATATCGACATTTCATTCTTTTGGGCTACAAATTATTCGTGAAAATTATGATAAACTAGAATATAAAAAGAATTTTACTATTTTGGATAGTGAAGATTCTTTAACGTTGATTAGAAAAATATTAAGGGAGTTAAATCTTGATCATAAAATATATAATCCAAGAAGTATTAGAAATGTTATTAGTAGTAATAAAAACGAATTAATAGATGCGGACGGATATATTAAATTTGTACATACTGAGTTTGATAAAAAGGTATTAGAAGTATTTAAAAAATATGAAAAAAGATTGTTTGAAGGTAATTCTTTGGATTTTGACGATTTATTAATGTTACCAATTATTCTTTTTAATAAGTATCCGTCAATTTTGCAAGAGTATCAAGAAAAATATAAATATATTTTGATCGATGAGTATCAAGATACTAATGGGGCTCAATACCTACTTACAAAGATGATTAGTGCAAAATATAAAAATATCTGTGTTGTTGGTGATGAATCACAATCAATTTATTCTTTTAGGGGTGCGAATTATAGAAACATCTTAAACTTTGAAAATGATTATAAAGATGCTGAAACTATTCTTCTAGAAAAAAATTATCGTTCAACCCAAAATATTTTAAATGTTGCTAATGATATTATTAAAAATAATACTCAAAAAAAGGATAAGAAGCTATGGACTGATAATGAGAAGGGGCCTAAAGTTGTGTATCATCAATCTTATAATGAAAAAGATGAAGCATCATATGTTGTTGATAAAACAATTGAATTGATTAATAATGGTGTTGATGCTAGAGATATTGCTATTTTGTATCGTACTAATGCTCAATCAAGAACAATTGAAGAAGCAATATTAAAAGCTAATATTCCATATAAAATTGTAGGAAGTGTGTATTTTTATAACCGAAAAGAAATAAAGGATTTAATAGCCTATTTAAAAGTAATTCACAACGAAGATGATAATGTTAATTTGTTAAGAATCATTAATGTTCCTAAGCGAGGTATAGGACTCAAAACTATTGAAAGATTAACAAATAAGGCTGATCTTTACAATCAATCTTTATATGTTTCCATTGATAGTGGAAAAGAGTTAGAGTTTAAAAAAATCATCGAGAAAATAAAAAGTAAAAAAGATGATTTAACTTTAACTGAATTAGTTGATTTAGTACTTGATAAAAGTGGAATGAAACAAGAATTAATTAACGAAAAAACTATTGAAGCAGAAATAAGATTAGAAAATCTTGAAGAATTTAAGACAATTACTAAGGAATTTGAGGAAAAAAATGGTATAATATCGTTAGAAGAATTTTTATATGAAATCAGTCTTGTTGCTGATGTAGAGGAATATAAAAACAATGATAATGCTTTAACCTTAATGACTGTTCATTCAGCTAAAGGATTAGAATTTGATTATGTTTTTATTGTAGGTTTAGAGGAAGGTCTTTTCCCGCATAGAAATTCAAGCGTTAATCTTGACGAAATTGAAGAGGAAAGAAGGCTTTGTTATGTAGCAGTTACACGTGCTAAAAAGGCATTATGGTTAGTAAATGCAAAGCAAAGAACAATTTATGGTATGACTAATCGCAATCCGATAAGTAGGTTTATTGGTGAAATTGGTGATGAATATTTAGATAAAGAAATATTAAATAATGAGTTTCAATTTAATAATTATAATAATGTTATTGATGAAACTGCGGAATATTCAATTGGTGACAAAATAATACATGAGGTGTTTGGTAGGGGATATATTGTTGGAGTTGATAACAAAATATTAACTATTGCTTTTTCTCATGAGTATGGCATCAAGAAGTTAATAAAGGGACATAAAAGTATAAAGAAAGGATGATTATTATGGATTTCCTTGTGAAAGTATATAAATGGTTGGAAAAATTGATTGAACCACTTCGTGATTTTATTTTTAAATACCACAAGAATCCTTTGTTTTGGATTATTATATTCGTAGGTTCAATGTTGATATTCTATAGTGTTTATGATCAATTAAGAAAGGAAAAATAGATAAATAGAAATGTTTATCTATTTTCTTTTGGCTATGATATAATTTGTCTAAACTTAATCGCAAATTATCAATTCATTTTATAAAATGAATTAATAATATTTAACCTCCCTAATTTACTAATCAACATTATACGTGATATAATATTATTGGTGATAAATGATGCAAAAACGAATCGAAGAATTGATTAAAATGATTAATAAAGCAAATTATGATTACTATGTTTTGGACAATCCAATAATTAGTGATCAAGAGTATGATAGATATATGCAAGAACTTATTAGTTTGGAAGAAAAACACCCAGAATGGGTTAGAAGTGATAGTCCAACTAAAAGAGTTGGTGGAAAAGTAATTGACCAATTTGTTAAAGTTCAACACAAAATACCAATGTTAAGTTTAGGCAATGTTTTTAATGAATCAGAAATTATTGCATTTGATGAAAAAGTCAAAAAAGAAGTATCTAATCCAAGTTATGTATGTGAATTAAAAATAGATGGTTTGGCTGTATCGTTGATATATGAAAATGGAAAATTGGTTAAAGGTGTTACTAGAGGTGATGGTGTTGTTGGAGAGGACATTACTCACAATGTAGTAACGGTTAAAACTATTCCGTTGCAAATTAGTGATCCTATTGATATAGAGGTTCGTGGCGAGATTTATATGAGTAAGGAAGTTTTTAATAAAATTAATAAGGAAAGAGAATCTAAAAACGTATCTCCTTTAGCAAATCCACGTAATGCGGCAGCTGGAAGCATTCGTCAATTAGATTCAAAAGTTGCTGCCGAAAGGAAATTAGATTGTTTTGTATATCATATACCTAATTCTGTAAAACTTAATATTAATAGTCATTATGAAAGAATTAAGTATTTAAAGGATTTAGGATTTAAAGTTAATCCTAATATTGAAAAGTTTAATGATATTAAAGGGGTATTGAATTTTGTTGAATATTGGTCTAATAACAGGGAAACACTATCTTATGAAATAGATGGAATAGTTATTAAAGTTGATAATATTAATGAACAAGAAAAACTTGGATATACTGCTAAGTACCCAAAATGGGCGACTGCTTATAAATTTAAAGCAACAAAGGTAACTACTAGAATTAAAGATATTATTTTTACAATCGGTCGAACAGGACAGGTGACTCCTAATGCTGTTTTAGAGCCTGTTCGAGTAGCGGGTTCAGTTGTCTCAAAAGCAACTCTTCACAATGAAGATTATGTTAAGGAAAGAGATATTAAAATTAATGATATTGTTGTAGTTAGAAAAGCAGGAGATGTAATTCCTGAAGTTGTTAGTGTTGTTAAAGAACGACGAGATGGAAGTCAGATTGATTTTCAAATGATTAATAAATGCCCAATTTGTAATAGTGATTTAATTAGGAAAGATAAGATGGCTGCTTATTATTGTGAAAATGAATTGTGTGATGCTAAAAAACAAGAAGGATTACTTCACTATGTTAGTAGGAATGCAATGAATATTGAAGGTTTTGGAGAACGAATCGTTGAAGATTTTTATAACTTGGGATATTTAAAAAGTATTGCTGATTTTTATGAATTAAATAAATATAAAGATGAATTAATGGAGTTAGAGGGGTTTGGCGAAAAGAGTATTAATAATTTACTTGAAAACATAGAAAATAGTAAGAATAATTCGTTAGAAAAGCTTCTATTTGCACTAGGTATTAGATATGTTGGAAGTAAAACGGCTAAAATATTAGCTGCTCATTTTCATAATATTGATAATTTAATTGGTGTAACTTATGATGAATTGATTGAAATAAAAGATATTGGTGGAGTGATAGCTAGTAGTGTTGTTGATTATTTTAATAAAGAAGAGAATCTTAAATTAATTGATAATTTGAAAAGTTATAATATAAACACAACTTATCTGGGAACTAATACGAAAGATAATGAGTTGTTTAATGGTAAAAATTTTGTTTTAACAGGTACTTTAACAACTATTACTAGAGATAAAGCTAAAGAGTTGATTGAAAGTTATAGTGGTAACGTAGTTGGTAGTGTTAGTAAGAAAACTGATGTTGTTATTGTTGGTGAAAACCCTGGTAGTAAATATGAAAAGGCTAAAGAATTAAATATAACTATTTGGGATGAACAGAAATTTATCAAAAATATAGAATTATAAAGATGATATAGAGGTGGACTTTTATCATCTTTTATATTATAATAAAGGCGTTTTTACTAGGAGGTGTATTAATTTTGAAAATGAATTTACCAGTCGTATTGTTAAAAGGTCTTGTATTATTACCTAATAATGAAATACGATTAGAATTTGATGGTACCGTTAGTAAAAGTGTATTAGATGTTGCGGAACTTTTTCATGATAACAATATATTAGTTGTGAGTCAAGAAAATTTGTTGGAGGAATTTCCTAAAATTAATGAACTTCCACGAATTGGAGTTATTGCAAAAATTATTCATAAATTAGAGTTACCTAATGGAAATGTTAGGATTGTTATAAAAGGAAATAAGCGTGGAAGGGTTCATGAATATTTAAATTTAAGTAAAGGTTCAGATGTTTTAGAAGCGATTGTAAGTATGATAAATGAAACTAAAGTTGATGTTAATGAAGATCACATTCTGACGAAGAAATTGCACCGCGAAATTGAAGAATATATTAAAGGAATTCCCTATATTAGCAACAATATTTTAGGGATTATTGAACATGTTGATAATTTATCGGAAATGACTGATATTTTAGCATCTTTCTTACCTATCGAAATAGATCGTACTCAACAATATTTATATAATAATGATGTTAAAAGTCGGGCATCAATGATCTTAGAAGATATATATGATAGTAAAAGAATATATGATATCGAAAAATCTATTGATCAAAAAGTGAAGACTGAACTTGATAATAATCAAAAAGAATATTTATTGAGAGAAAAAATTAAAGCAATTAAAGAAGAGTTAGGGGATATATCAACTAGGGATGAAGAATTTGAAAAAATAAGAGAAAAAATTGAAATTTTAGATGCTCCTAAAAGTATAATTGAACGTTTAAATAGTGAATTAAAAAGATATGAAGGTCTTTTGGCTACTTCACCTGAATCAAATATTGTAAGAAACTATATTGAATGGTTACTTAGTTTGCCTTGGAATATTACTACTGTTGATAATGAAGATTTGAAAGAAGTTCGTAAAAAGTTAGACGAATCACATTATGGCCTTGAAAAAGTAAAACTTCGTATTATTGAGTATTTAGCGGTTAAGCAAATGACTAATAGTTTAAGGAGTCCAATTATATGTTTGGTTGGTCCACCCGGAACAGGAAAAACTACTTTAGCGTTTAGTATTGCATCTGCTATTAATCGTAATTTTGTTAAAATGTCTGTTGGCGGGGTTAATGACGAAGCTGAAATCATTGGTCATAGACGTGCCTATATAGGTGCTAGTCCGGGAAGAATAATTCAATCTTTAAAAAAGGCTAAAAGTTCTAATCCGGTTTTTTTAATAGATGAAATTGATAAAATGACTAAAGATTTTAAAGGAGATCCTGCAAGTTGTTTATTAGAAGTTTTAGACCCTGAACAAAACAAATATTTTAGTGATAACTATATTGAAGAAGAATATGATTTATCTAATGTTATGTTTATTGCAACAGCTAATTATGTAGATGATATTCCTGAAGCATTAAAAGATCGTCTAGAAATAGTTTATTTATCTGGATATACCGAATTTGAAAAACTTGATATTGCAAAACGTCATTTAATTTCTAAAATTTGTAAAGATCACGGTCTTGATAGAAATAAAGTATATTTTAGTGAAGATATTTTACTTCATATTATAAGAGGATATACGAAAGAAGCTGGAGTTAGGGAATTGGAAAGACAATTATCTACCATTATTAGAAAGATTGTTACAAATATTGTTGTTGAAAAAGTGGATAAAGATAAATATCGAGTAAATAAAAAAATGGTTGCCAAGTTTTTAGGGAAAGAAAAATATAAATTTAATGAAATTAATAGGTTAGCTAAAGTTGGAGTTGTTAATGGGCTTGCATATACTAGTTTTGGCGGTGATACATTACCGATTGAAGTTAATTATTATAAAGGAACTGGTAATTTAGTGCTTACTGGTTCACTAGGTGAAGTGATGAAAGAAAGCGCTCATATTGCTCTTAGTTATATTAAATCTAATTACAAGGAATTTGGAATTAATTATGATAAATTAACTAAAAATGATATCCATATTCATGTGCCTGAAGGGGCAATTCCAAAAGACGGACCGAGTGCTGGTATTACTTTAACAACTGCTTTAATAAGTGCTTTAACAAGTCAAAAGATACCTGCTAATTTGGCCATGACTGGTGAAATTACTTTAAGAGGTAGAGTGTTACCAATTGGGGGACTTAAAGAAAAAAGTATAGGTGCTAATCGTAATGGTATTAAGAAAATTATTATACCCCATGGTAATCTTAATGATTTAGATGAAATACCAAAAGAGATAAAAGATAATATTGATTATATTGCTGTTAAAAATTTTGAAGAAGTAATAGATGCAATTAAGGAGGAAACATTAAGTAAAGTTTAGCTTTACTTTTTTTCATATTTGAAAAAATCACTCATATAATTAAATGAAATAGAGAGGGTGATATTTTTGAAAAAAATAATTCCATTTAAAAAAGAAATTATTTTTAAAACTAATTTATCAGAAATAACAAGCATTTCACTTGAACATACTTTACAGGTTGATAAAGATAATATGGTATCAGGAGAATTTATCATTAGTGGCGATTATAAAATGGTTGATACTAGCGTCAATGTTGAGTCGTTTTCTTTTAATATACCATTTGAAGTTAGTATAGATGATAAATATAATATTGATAACGTTATTGTAGATATATATGATTTTTATTATGAAATAATAAACGACAATATTTTAGTAATTAATATCGAAGTAATTGTTGACCGTTTAGAAGAAAAACCATTGATTGAAAAACAAGAAGAAGTGGTTTTAGAAGAAAAGATTGAGGAAAATCAAAAGGAAGAAATTTTAAAAGAAGAGTTTGAAGTAGAAAGAACTAATATTATTGAAGAAACTGTTTCAGATGAACAAAATGATAATGAGGAAATAACCAAAAATAGAGAAGGGGAAGAAGAAATGGAGGATAATCGCCAAGTAGAGGTTGCTAGTTCCTTATTTGATAATTTTGATAGTAGTAGTGAAACTTATACAACTTACAAAATATATGTTGTTAGAGAAGGTGATACTTTAGATTTATTAATTCAAAATTACGGAGTTACCAAAGAAGAACTAGGTGTGTATAATAATATTGATGCATTAAATATTGGTGACAAATTAATTATTCCAGCAAAAAATGATGAGGAAGATTAATGAAATTTTAGAAAAATACAATTTAAAACCTCTGCGCTATGAGTTTGTTGGTAAGGTTATTATAGTTGAAACTGAAGATGGAAAATGTGTTTTAAAACCTAAGGAACGTGATAGTAGGGCGAGTGATATTTACAATTACTTAGATTCCAGAAGTTTTAATTATTATCCCAAAATTTTAAGTGATTGGGATGATGACGTTGAAATTACAGAATATCTTGATAGAGTTGATATGCCTGATGATCAGAAGATGATTGATATGATTAATTTGGTTAGTTTGCTTCATAATAAAACTACATATTATAAAGAGGTAGATGAGTCTGATTATAAAAAAATTTATGAAGATGTTACTAATAATATAGAATATTTATATGGATATTATAATGATTTGGCAACATATATTGAAACAAAAGTTTATATGAGTCCATCCGAATATACTCTTATTAGAAATATTTCAAAAATTTATTCAGCGCTAGGGTTTTGTAAAGAAGAAATAGAAAATTGGTATAAATTAATTAAAGAAAAAAGAAAACAACGTTTTGTTGTTTTGCATAATAATTTAGAGATTGATCATTTTATAAGAAACAAAAATTCTTATTTAATTAGTTGGAATAAAGCAAAAGAAGGTATACCTATTTTCGATATATATAAGTTATATAAAAAACATTGTTTGGATTATGAATTTTCTGAAATTTTAAAGTATTATGAAAAAAGTTATCCACTTTTAGAAGAAGAAAGAAAATTGTTATTTATTTTAATGTCTTTACCCGATAAAATTGAATTAAATGGTAGAGAGTATGATATCTGTCGTGAAGTTGGTAAGAAAATGGATTATATATATAAAACAGGTAGCGTAGTTTTACCTTATTATTCTAAAGAGATAAAGAATTAAGAAAAAAATAATTAATAGTTTAAATAAACCAAAAAAATTTTTCAACATAAAAAGAAAAATTAGTATTAGAAAAATATATTTAAGTATTTGCTTAGTATTAGTAAACATTTTATCACCTAATATATTTTATTCAAAATAAAAAATGCTACATAGGTGATAATTTATTAAAACTCATATTTTTATAATATGAGTTTTTAATTATATTAAAGAGTAATGTTATTGAAAAAGCAATAAAAAAATGATATCCTTTTAATATAGTAAATAATGATAATAATAGTAGTAAGGAAGATTTAATGAGAAAGAGAAGATTGAAATATAAAAATATATTTATTGCAATATTAATAGTTATAGCAATTATTGTAGTTATTAATATATTCGTTAGAAAAGAAAATAAAATGATTGATTTAAGTAATAAAAATTTAATAGAAATAAAAGAGTATGCTAATGAAGTAAAATTAAAATTAATAGTTAAAGAAGAATATAATAAAGAAATACCAAAAGGGAAAATTATTAATCAAAGTATTGAAATTGGTACAAAGATAGAAAAAGATAATGAATTAATAGTGACTGTTTCATTGGGAAAAATTAGTAAAGAATATTATTCTTCTCATGATGTTGATGAATCTGGTAACGTTCCTATTATGATGTATCATGGAATACATAATTTAAAAAATGAAGATACGGCATATACTGGAGGGAATGTAGATAAAGATGGATATCAAAGAACTGTAGAAGCGTTTCGTAATGATTTAGAATTTTATTATACAAATAATTATCGAATGATTAGGTTAATTGATTATGTTAATGGTATAATAGATGTAGAAAAAGGTAAAAGTCCAATTGTATTAACTTTTGATGATGGACTTAAAAATAATATTAGAGTGACTGGTTTAGATGATAAAGGAAATATTATAATTGATCCTAATTCAGCGGTTGGAGTACTTGAGAATTTTAAGAAGAGATATCCTGATTTTAATATAACAGCAACTTTTTTTCTAAATGGAGGATTATTTGAACAACCAGAATATAATGAAAAGATACTTAAGTGGCTTGTAGATAATGGATATGATATTGGAAATCATAGTTATGGACATAGTAATTTTGCAAAAATAGATGATCAAAAGGTAGAGAAAGAAATCGGTAAGTTATATAATTCATTAGACAAAATTATACCTAAAAAATATGTTAATGTTGTTGCCTTACCTTTTGGCTCGCCTTTTGATATTGAACATAAAAATTTTTCACATATATTAAAAAGTGAATATAATAATAATATTTATGAAACTATATCAACGTTAAGGGTTGGTTGGGAAAGTGAGTTATCTCCATTTGCTAAAAACTTTAATCCATTATACTTAAAAAGAATAAGAGCGTATGATAATTTAGGAAAAGATTTTGATATTGAACATAATTTCAAAATATTAGAAAAAACAAGATATATATCTGATGGTGATAAAGACACTATTGTTATTCCAAAAATAAAAGCAGATAAAATAAATGAAAATGTTAAACTGGAAATAATTAAATATTAAAAATGGAGTGATTGAATGAAATTGAATAATAGGGGTTATGCTGTTGCTGGTATTCTTTATGCTACATTATTAATGTTTTTGATTTTATTATCAGGAATACTTAGTATGATGTCGACTCGTAAAGTTTTGTTAGACAAAATGAAGAAAGAAGTGCTATCTAATATTGACAATAAAACTACTATCTATAATGAGGAAAGTTATTTAAAAAAAGATATGGTTCTATTTTATGATGGTATTACGAATGTCAATCTTATAGGGAATAACGAAATAGAAAACAATGTTTTTAAGGATTTAACAAATAACAATGATGGAAGTCTATTGTCATTTGATTATAATTCTGATAGTGGTTGGGGAGAAAATTATTTAAAGTTTGATGGTGTAAATGACATAGTTTCAACAGGAATCTATGCTAGTGATTTTGCAACAGCTAACGATAGTTTTACTATGACCATGTTAGTTAAAATTAATAAAGTAACAGCAGATGGTAATGCAAGTGTATCATATGATTCATCAACTATGTTTGGAGCAACTTATTACAGTGGTTATGGAATATTTTGGTCAACTAGTGACTCTATTACAACTCAATATAATTTAAGTACAATGATGAGAAATAATTCTGGTACTGGTATAATGACGTATACTAGTAATGATTTTGCCATTCAACACATTGCTTATGTTTATAATAAAGCAATTAATAAACAATATTTATATGTTAATGGTAATAAAGTCGCAGAAAGAACAGCTATAGAAAAAGATCAATTTGGGTATCCTAGTAACATGGGTAATATACAACTTGGAGGAAGTGGTTTATATGGTGGTAATTCTAAAAATGTACGAACTGACATGAACTTATATAGTGCCAAAATATATAAGAGAGCCTTAACTTTAGGAGAAGTTAACTATGAATATAAAATTGATAAATATAGATATAATTTTTAATTATTGACTTATTATATCAAATAATAACCATTATATTGATATAATGAAATGGGCAAGTGTTAACGAGGTAAAAACTTGTATTTATAAATAATAAATTATAGAGTTATTGTGATGATGAAATAACTTGTTGACTTTTAAGAATACAATGATATAATAAATAAAAACAATGAACTTGAGGAGTAAAGTAATGTAATTTATAGAGAGTTAGTGGTTGGTGAAAACTAATAATGAAATTATTTGAAGGTTGCAAGGGAGTTTACCTTTTGGTACGTAACTTATGCGTTAAATGGTTGAGTGTATAACATTGGTTATAAATTAAGGTGGTACCGCGTAATCACGTCCTTAAATTGGATGTGGTTTTTTTATTATATAAATTAAAGGAGAATGATATTATGTTAGAAAAAAAATATAATCATGTAGAAGTTGAGAAAGGTAAATATGAAACTTGGAATAATTCGGGTTATTTTGAATCTGGTGATTTATCTAAAAAGCCTTTTTGTATAGTTATTCCACCACCGAATGTAACTGGAAAGTTGCATTTGGGTCATGCTTGGGATACGACACTTCAAGATATCATTATTCGTTATAAACGAATGGATGGATACGATGCTTTATGGTTACCTGGAATGGATCATGCTGGAATTGCTACACAAGCCAAAGTTGATGCAAAGCTTCGTGAACAAGGAATTAATCCTCGTGATATGGATCGTGAAGAATGGTTGAAACATGCTTGGAATTGGAAAGATGAATATGCCAAAAATATTAGAAAACAATGGTCTAAACTAGGACTTAGTTTAGACTATACTAAAGAAAGATTTACTTTAGATGAAGGATTAAGCCGTGCTGTTAATCATGTTTTTGTTGAACTTTATAAAAAAGGTTTGATTTATCGCGGGGAACGAATTATTAATTGGGATCCAGCTCAAATGACTGCTTTATCTAACGAGGAAGTTATTTATAAAGAGGAAAAGGGTGCTTTTTATCATTTAAAATATTTTATTGAAAATAGTGAAGAATATCTAGAAATTGCTACAACTCGTCCCGAAACTTTATTTGGAGATACTGCTGTTGCTGTTAACCCTTCAGATGAAAGATATAAACATTTAATTGGTAAAAATGTAATATTACCTATTTCTAATAAGGTAATACCTATTGTAGGAGATGAACATGCAGATCCTGAATTTGGAACTGGTGTTGTTAAAATTACCCCAGCACATGATCCTAATGATTTTGAGGTGGGAAACAGACACAATTTAGATCGTGTTGTAGTTATTAACCCTGATGGGACAATGAACAAAAATACAGGTGTATATGAAGGGATGGACAGATTTGAATGTCGTGAAAAATTAATTAATGACTTAATAAAAAGAGATTTGTTAATTAAAGTTGAAGAAATTGTTCATTCAGTGGGACATTCTGAACGAAGTGACGCGATTGTTGAACCTTATTTATCAAAACAATGGTTTGTTAAGATGCGTTCGCTTGCTAATAGGGTTTTAGAAAATCAAAAAAATAAAGGAACAAAGGTTAATTTTGTTCCAGAGAGATTTGAAAAAATATTAAATCATTGGATGGAAATAACTTATGACTGGTGTATATCAAGACAATTATGGTGGGGACATAGGATTCCTGCTTGGTATAAAGATGGTGAAGTTTATGTAGGTTATGAAGCGCCAAAAGAAGATGGATGGGTACAAGATAACGATGTTTTAGATACTTGGTTCAGTAGTGCACTTTGGCCTTTCAGTACACTAGGGTGGCCTGAAAATTCTACTTTATTAGAAAGATATTACCCTAATGATGTTTTAGTTACTGGTTATGATATTATACCTTTTTGGGTATGTCGTATGGTTTTCCAAGGATTGGAATTTATAGATGAGCGTCCATTTAATGATTGTTTAATTCACGGTTTAATACGTGATAAAGAAGGACGCAAAATGAGTAAATCACTAGGTAATGGCGTTGATCCAATGGATGTTATTGATGCTTACGGTACTGATGCATTAAGATTTTTCTTAGCAACTAATACTGCACCTGGTCAAGATTTAAGATATGAAGAAGAGAAAGTTAAATCTACTTGGAATTTTATTAATAAACTTTGGAATGCATCTCGTTTTGTGATGATGAATTTAGAAAATTATGATGAAACAAGTATTAATGTAAAAGAATTATCTAGTAGTGATAAATGGATTTTGGATAAGCAAAATAAAATTATAAAAGTTGTAAGGAAACATATGGAAAAGTATGAATTTAATGTCGTTGGTCAAGAATTATATAGTTTTATATGGAATGATTTTTGTGATTGGTATATTGAATTATCTAAAACTAATATGAATAATCAAACTAAGAATGTACTGTTATTAGTTTTAAAAAATATTTTAAAAATGTTACATCCATTCATGCCTTATGTAACAGAAGAAATTTATCAAAAACTACCTAATACATTAGATTCTATAATGATAAGTGATTATCCTAGGTACTATAAGGAGTATGAATTTAGTGATGATGTTAATAATATTAACAAAATTATTGAAATAATTACTAAAGTAAGAAATATTAAAAATGAAAAAAATATTAGTGCTGGTTTTTTATTAGTTAATAATTTAGATGATGATCATAAATTTTTAATAAATGATAATGTTAATATTTTTAAAAAATTGTTAAAATGTAATATTGCTGATGAAATAGTTAGTGATATGAATAAAATTGATATTCCATTAACTTATGGTGGTATTATTATTGGCTATGCTGGAAAAGATGATAAAGTTGACGTTGAAGCGTTGAAACAAGAACAACAAAAATTAATAAAATCAATTGCACGTCGTCAAAAATTACTGGCAAATACTGGATATCTTAATAAGGCACCTAAAAATATTATTGATGAAGAAGTTAAAAAGTTAGAAGAAGAGGAAATTGCACTTAAAAATATTAATAAAAAATTAATTGATTAATTGTATAATTTTAACCATAGGAGGGAAATGTGAAATTATTTGATAAACTCAATAGGTAATGTTATTATAGCTGAACATTTATGTTTTTGTTAATTCGCGAAAAAAATGAAAAGTAAAAATAAAAAATAGTATATACTATGAAAATGTGTTAATAATATTATTGAACTATTTAATAAGAAAAATGGTCATACTTACCAAAAGGTATTGACTAGTCTATTAAATTTGTGGTATATTTGATGTATAAAATAGAGGAGGGAATTATAATGAAATTAGATAGAAAGGGTTTTACTTTAATTGAATTATTAGCTGTTATTGTTATATTAGCTATTATTATGTTAATTGCTACGCCAACGGTATTGAATCTTATTGAAGATGCTAGAGTGGGAGCGGCTAAGAATAGTGCGATGGGATATATTGATGCTCTTGAAAAAGAAGTTATGGCAAGACAACTTAAGGATGATACTTCTTTGATGAATACTACTTTTACTGATCCAGCTGGAATTTCAATTCGTGGGAAAGCACCGGATAAGATTACTGTTAATATTAGTAATGGTATGGTGATTGATGGTACTATTCAATTTGGTGATTACGTATTTACTGTAAAGCCTGACGGTACAGTATCACGTTCTTAATATTTAAAGTTTAAAGGCACAATTTATTTTGTTGTGCTTTTTTAATGATAAATCGCTTGTTTATTTTTTATAAATTTTAAGGTATAATATGATTGTGAGGTAATGATATGAAAAAAAACAAACAATATATTATATCTTTTTTTATTCCTTTTACAATATTTATTCTTACATGTTGTACTACTAATATAATTTTTTGGGGAACTAAAAATTTTTTAACAAGTGATCTTAAAGCACAGTATATTTCATTGTTTTCTTATTTAAAAAATGTATTTTCTGGTAAAGAGTCTTTGTTTTATTCGTTTTCCAAAGGTATGGGTGGCAACATGCTTGGAACATTTGCCTATTATTTAGCAAGTCCTCTAAATTTTCTTGTTATCTTTTTTACTGAACAATCGTTAGATAATGCTATCTTGTTAATTATTAGTTTGAAAATTGGTTTAGCCGGATTAACAATGTTTAGTTATTTAAAAAGCAAACATAATAAAAATAATAGTTTGTATATTTTTTCATCATGTTATGCTTTAATGG
>CAYXLG010000004.1:22110-47955 GCA_964465805.1 uncultured Muribaculaceae bacterium | reverse complement strand
ATTTGTAAAAAAATTTGGTGAGAATATTTTTATCCCCACCAAATATTATAGAACCGAACAAGTTTGTAAGGAAGTTAACCTTAGAGAACAACTATAAATGTTGCGGAAGTTTTGAAACTATATAATATTAAGAAGATTATCCTTAAGTTTATTAAAGACTATTAGAAGTATAAATAGCTTCAAAAACAAATCAAAGCCTTTGTAAAACAAAGGCTTTTTTATGTTGAACTAATTAAAATGATTTAAAACCATATTTATAGTTTGATCATATATTATTAAATTTTTGTAATAATATGTATGTTTTTGAATTTGATGATTTTAATTGTTGATTATTATACAAGGTTACCGTACTGTCAATTCCCCTTTCGTATTTACTTTGTTTATTAATCACTAAATTATCTATACCGTGTGTTATAAAATCATTAATTTCATTAAGAACTACTCTATTATTAAGTTCACCAATAGTTTCAATTTCTATCATTTTATCAATTGTTACTATCTCATCTAAAAAGTGATTTGTATAAGTACTACGATCTAATGACATGCACACCTTTACACCGTTTTTTTCTAAAACAATATTTGTTCTTTTAGTTGTAGAATTTAAGATTGATGATTTTATAATTTTACCAAAATCTACAGGTATACTAGTTTCTTTCATTTTTAATTCAAATGAAGCAAAATTAGCATCTAATAATGATTCCTCAATTTCAGTTCTAGAAGAATAAACTTCTCCTTCACCAAGTGGCATTTTATAAGTTCCTTTAAACTTTATTTTATCTTCTTCAATAGTTTTTCTGATTCTAAGTGAGCCACCTTGTTCATATAACATTAAGTCCTTAGTATCAAAATATTCATCACTATTTTGTTTTTCAGTTGATGATATAACTTTAAATCCATTTGCAGAAAAAATTGTCAGTATTTGTTTTAATAAATTTTCATTTTCAATATTATTATTAATAATATATTTTAATTCAAATTCCTCTGACGTTTTAATTAAATTTTCCATTATTTTGTTCACTTCACTTTCATATTTTTAAATCTGTTGAGGAAAAACATTCAAGGTTTTATTTCTAAATATTTTCATTTTTTGAAACAGATATGGGCAATAATTATGCATAAATAGAATTTTTCACCATTTATGCATCCCTATTCTTATTATCATGCAAACCTTTCATAATTTATTATATCATAATGTTTACTATATTTTAAAATTAAATAGTTTTTAGTAAATTTTTATATTCAGAATTTTCTAAGGTATTTATATAGTAATAGATATAATATAAAAAAAGAACGTCTACTTTTAATAGATGTTTTCTTATGTTATATTAATATATACCTAATCATCCCAAGGTATAATTGTTAACATTGGCCATTTTTCTTGCCATTTCTTAGTTTTAATTAGATATTGGCTTTTTTTAAAACAATCTTTTACTGGTCTGATTGTCAATTTAAATAAATCATTTAATCCATATGGAGCATAAACAGTTAATTTATTATTTTCTAGTCTAACACCAATACATGTAACTGTGGTTCCCCATTTACTAATAGCATCTTCAACACTGGTGTATGGTTTGATTTTAGAACCAAATTTATCTTCATACCATAAATGAACCCGTGCTTGATTCTTAATATCTATTTCTAAGTTAATATTGGATAATAACAATTTAATTTCCTTAATTATTTTATCTTCTTTTTCATAACTTAGATCTTCATCAAAATATACAATATCAATATCCTTAATCCCATAAACTAAATCATAGTTATGATAATAATTAAAAATAGTTTGATTAACGCAACCTGCGGCTACATAATAATTTTTAATATTAGACTTTTGTAATTTTTCTAAAATCTGCTTCAAAATATTATTTTGTAAGATTATCTCTTCTAATATATCTAATTGTTCATTTAAATTTTTATTTAAACCATTTAATTCTCTCATAATTTCATTACCTACAAGTTTCCTGTAATTGATCTAATCCAACCTTTTCAGTTTCCTTTATATTAGTTAACTCAAAATTTTCAAACAATTCATTATATTCTTTATTTTTATATTTTCTGCTTCCATTAAAAGTAAATTCATACATTTTGTTTTTAAACAATTTTGATGCTTGATCTTTTGTTAATTTTACAATAAATGGGTTGTATTCTTGAAATTGATCTAAAATTACAAATTTTGAGATATTATCAGTTGCTTGATATTTCATTATATCAACAACATGATATGTTCTTGTAAAAGCACATTCTCCCTCTTCTATTATTTCGGGTTCGCACTTTTCAACTTTTTCCAATAATTCTTCTTTTTCCTCTGATAACTTTGTTAGCCTTTCTGTAAGTGTTGTTATTTGCTCAATATAATCATTAGCTTTTTCTTCAGCCCTTTTTAATTTAACATTGGTGCACCCCGCTAACAGTAAACTAATTAATAAATATTGGATAATTTTTCCTTTTTTCATAATACACCTCTTCCCTACAATTATTATATAAAAAAGATACTGTATTGTCTAGTTTAATATAACAAAAAAAGGATTATCTGTAAATAAATAATCCTTTAATATATAGTAAATGTTACTCCTTTTTTTTCATTATGTACGACGATTTCATAACCAGCCAAATACAATGTTTTTCTAATTATTGAAAGTCCTAAACCAAACTGACCTTTTATACCTTTTTTGTATGGAGTGAATAAATCAGACATAATTGTTTCGTCAATATTAGGACCATCATTATAAAACATAATTTTATTGTTTTTGATAGTAATTTTCACTTCTTTTTCGGCGTATCTTGTAAAGTTTTGGAGCATATTATCTATAATTGCTTCCCACATGTCAAATGTTCCATTAAAATTAGTTTTATTATCATTTATTTTAACTTCCCATTTTAAATCTGGGCGTTCGAATTTAAATTTTTCGATTGAAGAACTTATTATTGGGGTAACATCGACAAATTCATCTTTATAATCTTTAATATCTTTCATATAATTCAACTTGTTTAAGTAAAGTAATGACTCAACTTTATTTTCTAATCGTTTCAGTTGTTCCTTTATAACTTTACTACCATTTTCAGCATCTTGTACACCATCTTCAATTGCTTCTATATATGATTTTATTACTGTAAGAGGAGTTTTAAAATCATGCGATATATTTTGATACATTTGATTTTTATATTCTTCTTGTTTACTTAAAGTGTAATGCATATCATCAATTGCGCGAGATAAAACACTTAATTCATCATTTTCTTTAAATTTATAATTATCAATGTAATCATCATTATCAATGTTATCCACTTTATCTTTTAAATACTTAATTTTTAAGACTAAATTACTAGTCCAAAAAATCATCAAACTTATAATGACTAAGAATGTTATAAACAATATAGGGAAAATTGTATATACAACATCCTGTTTCATTTGTGTGATATAAGTATTATTGGTAATTGATATTTTGGTAACATTATTACTATAAGAGGTAAAATAGTAATAAGTTTTTCCCAAAAGCGTGAACTTACCGTATTCTGAATTTATATTATCAAGTATTTGTTTGGGTGTTGCTGGTACAATTTGAGATAAATTATCAGAAATATAAAAAGTTTCTGGGGAATGGACACATATATATGCCACATCATCTATAGCCTCAACTCCACCAATCTCTGAATTTAATAATTCTAGCGGTTGCTTTAAATAATTATATATCTGTTTCTCATATATTGGCACCATTGCCCTAGGTAAGAGAAAACCTAAGCTAATAAAAATAATTCCAAACACTATGATTCCAATTGATATTAATTGGTTCATTAAGTTGGTTCTTATATTTTTCATGTTAATCGATAACCAAATCCATAAATTGTTTTTATTTTAATTTGTGGCATTTTTTTACGAACCCTTCTAACTAGATCATCAACAACACGATCACTACCAAAATAATCATCTCCCCAAACGTGCTTAATTATTTCTTCTCGGCTAAATGATTTATTAATATTTTTAAGAAACATTAGCAATAAATCAAATTCTAGTGAAGTTAAATCTATTTCTTTGTTTTTTTTCCTTTCTAAAACTAATCTCTTATCAATATCTATTTCATAATTTTCATATTGAATTTTACTAGTTTTTTTACTATATACTCGTTTTATAATTCTATTTACTCTTAATACCAACTCTTTAGGTGAATATGGCTTAGTAACATAATCATCACTACCAAGTTCTAAACCAATAATTTTATCTAGATCTTGATCACGGGCTGATGTAAAAATCACAGGAACTTCAGGGTCAAATTCCCTTATTTTTTTTATAATGTCATAACCACTTATTGTATCACCTAGCATTATATCTAATATCCATAAATGTACTGGTTGCTCTACATAATTAATCGCGTCCTCTCCATTATAGAAGTTAACCACTTCATAGTTTTCGCGTTTTAAGTAAGAAACAATCAAGTCATTTAAGTCTTTCTCGTCTTCCACCAAACAAATCTTATACATTTTTACACCTCAATATTAGTATAGCATTCTTGATATTTTTTTTCTACCCATTTATCACACCCTTTCTATTTCTTAGGAGTGTCTTTAAACTCTGACATTATTTTTTTCAATAATTTTTAACCATCTACCACCTCCTGATATTAACAGTTTACTAAAAAATTATGGTTATATTTTCATAATTTTATGGGAAATTGTGGTATAAAAAAATCCTTATTTATTTAAATAAGGATTATTAACAAGTTCTTGTTTTAATGTAGTGGTTTCTGCATGTCCAGGATATATTATAATTTTTGGTGAATAACTTTTTATTTTTTCTAAACTATTCATTAAAATATTAAAATCACCAGTTGGAAGGTTATAACGTCCAATAGTTCCTTTAAATAATAAGTCACCTGTAAATAAATGTTTGTCATCAAAACAATATGTTACAGAGTCACTTGTATGACCAGGAGTATATATAACATTAAAACTAAAATCACCAATTTGATAGTTTCGTTCTTCCAAATTATGTTTATTATAAATTTCACAATTATATTTATTTTTTAATTTTTCTAAAGCTCCAACATGATCTGGATGATGATGTGTTATTAAAATACCTTGTACATTAAATTCACCAATTTCTTTGCTAATTTTATTTTCATCAGCACCTGGATCAATAATTAAACACTTATCGTTTTTAAATAATAAATAACAATTTGTATTTAAATAACCAACAATCACTCTTTTAATGAGCATTCTAGTACCTCCTTTACTGGCCCATAACTTTTTCGATACCCTTCTATTAAACCATATTCTTTAATCGCTGTTAAATGTTTTTTTGTTGGATATCCTTTATGTTTTCCAAATTCGTATTCTGGATATTTTTTATCCAAATCGTACATCATTTTATCTCGTACAACTTTAGCTACAACACTGGCTGCTGCAATACTAATACTATTAGCATCACCTTTAATTATCGATGTTGATGGTATATCCAAATCAAGTTTCATTGCATCTATTAAAACATGATTTAAATCGATTTTATCTTTAACTTCATTAATTGCTAAAACCATTGCTTTTTTTGATGCCTCATATATATTTATTTCATCTATTTCTTCTGGTCCTACTTTTCCTACACCATAGGCAAGACAATGTTCTAAAATATAACTATAAAATAAATTACGTTTTTTCTCACTTAATTTTTTAGAATCAGTTAAACCTTCTAAAATAAAATCTTTAGGAAGTACAACACAAGCAGCTACTACAGGACCAATTAATGGACCCCTGCCTACTTCATCGACACCACCAATATTTTTAATACCTTTACTATATAATTCAGTCTCATATTTATATAAATCCATATTTTTTACCTCTATGTAATTATATCAAAAAGGATAAAAAAAATAAACCCAAAGGTTTATTTTATAACTATGTTAACCATTTTTCCTATTATTGTAATTATCTTTACAATTTCTTTACCATCAATATATTTTTTGACATTATCAATTGTTTTAGCTATTTCTTCCATTTCTTCTTTTGTAGAAGAAGTTGATATAATAGCTTTTCCTCTAATTTTACCATTAACTTGAACTACCATTTCATATTCATCATCAATTGTTTTGGATTCATCATAAGTTGGCCACTTACACTCACATAATGGTTTTCCTAAATTATTTAATTCATTTATTTCTTCTGTAATATGTGGAGCGATTGGATTTAAAAGTGCAATTAAAATTAATAAGTCTTTTTTAGTAATTGAATCTAGTTTTTCATACTCATTAACCATAATCATTAAGGCTGCAATAGCTGTATTGTATTTCATATTTTCAATATCATGAGTTACTTTTTTTATTGTCTTATGTACTAAGACTTCATTACTGTAACCTGTTTTACCATTAAGTTTTTCTTGTAATCCCCAAACACGATCTAAAAAACGTTTACAACCTTTTAATCCATTTGTACTCCATGCTGCTTCTTTTTCATAGTCCCCAACAAACATTTCATATGTTCTTAAGGCATCAGCACCCACTTCATTAACAATATCATTTGGATTAATGACGTTACCTTTACTCTTACTCATTTTTTCTCCATTTATACCCAATATCATTCCATGAGCAGCACGAATTTCAAATGGTTCTGAATTAGGGACTAATCCAATATTATATAAGAATTGGTTCCAAAAACGAGCATATAACAAGTGACGAGTAGCATGTTCCATTCCACCATTATACCAATCAACTTTACCCCAATAGTCTAATGCTTCTTTTGATACAAATTCTTTATTGTTTTTAGGATCCATATATCTTAACCAATACCAACTAGAACCTGCCCAATTAGGCATTGTATCGGTTTCCCTCTTAGCATCAAGCCCACACTTTGGACATTTTGTATTAACCCACTCTTCAATAGCAGCAAGTGGAGATTCCCCAGTATCTGTTGGTTCATAATGTGCGACATCTGGAAGTAATACTGGTAAATCTTTTTCAGGTACTGGTACCCAACCACATTTATCACAATGAATCATTGGGATTGGTTCTCCCCAAAATCTTTGACGAGAAAAGACCCAATCTTGTAACTTATAATTAGTTTGCCTTTCCCCTAAGTTATTTTCTTCTAAATAATTAATCATTTTTTTTATTGCTTCTTTATGATTTGTTATACCATTTAATATTCCTGAGTTGATCATTGGTCCTTCTCCATTATAAGCTTCTTTTGATATATCTCCACCTTGAATAACTTCAATAATTGGTATATTAAATTTCTTGGCAAACTCATAATCACGTTCATCATGACCTGGAACAGACATAATAGCACCAGTCCCATAATTCATTAAAACATAGTCTCCTACCCAAATTTCTATTCGTTTTTGATTAGCAGGATTAATTGCATATAAACCTTCAATTTTTACTCCTGTTTTTTCTTTATTGATTTCTGATCTTTCAAATTCAGTTTTACTTTTACTTATACTTTGGTATTCTTTTATTTCATCAATATTTAATATTTTATTTTTTAAGGTTTTTAAAATTGGATGTTCTGGTGCGATAACCATAAACGTTACTCCATATAAAGTATCTGGACGAGTTGTAAAGACAACTAATTCCTCGGTGGCACCTTCAATTTTAAATTTAACATTAGCACCTTCACTTTTACCAATCCAATTAATTTGTGCATTTTTAATTTTTTCTTGAAATGATGTGTCTTCAAGACCTGTTAATAAATCTTCGGCATAATCACTCATACGAAGCAACCATTGTTCTTTTTCTCTTTGTGTAACGGGACTTCCACATCTTTCACAAACCCCGCCACTAGCCTCTTCATTAGATAAACCAATCTTACAATTAGAACACCAATTAATATCTTTCTTTGCTTTATACGCTAAACCGTGTTCATAAAACTTTAAAAATTGCCATTGTGTCCATTTATAATATTCAGGATCAGTTGTTGTAAATTCCCTATTCCAATCAAATGAAATACCTAAGGATTTAATTTGATTTTTAAATACTTTTATATTTTCTTTAACTGCATCTTTGGGATGAATTTTATTTTTAATAGCATATTGTTCAGCAGGCAAACCAAAAGCATCCCAACCAATTGGAAACAATACATTATACCCTTCTAAACGTCGTTTACGTGCTAAAGCATCTAATGCTGTATAGCTACGAACATGTCCAATATGAAGTCCAGAACCTGAGGGATATGGAAATTCAATCAAAACATAATATTTAGTTTTATCACTATTATTTAAGGCAGCGAATGTTTGATTTTTTTGCCAATAATCTTGCCATTTTTTTTCTATTTTTTTAAAATTATACATTTTTATTCCTTCTTTCTTTACGTTTAAAATAATTACCAATTAGACTATAAATTAATAATTCTAAAACAATTAATAAAATAAATCCTACTAACATTTTAAGAATTAAACTTTCAATAAAACTAATGAGCGTTACTGTTAGAGCAATAATAAAGGAATTGGAAAGTGCAATTATGTGACTGAACATATTTATATTTATTAAATCAAGATTCAATTTAAATTTGTTTTTTAAACACCTTACTTCTATACTATCTTTTAATTTATTCCTTCCTTTTTTACGTATAATAATTGCAAAAAAATAAATTAAATATACAACTATAAACGCTAATAAAAAGTTTTTAAATTCTGTCATAATTAACCTCCTATATAAAAAAAATATTATAATTTAAGGACGAATAATCGCGGTACCACCTTAATTCATAATATTTTATGCACTTTAATTTTTAACGCAAATTAGACGCCTAATGGAACTCCAAAGCAAGTTCACAATTATTTGTTTAAAGTTTTCACCAACCACTTTTTCTCTAAAATACAAATTAATTGTTACTACTCTTTTTCACAGTTTTTTAATAATTGTTATTATTATATTACACTTGCTCGATATATTCAAGCAATTTCAAAAATAATCTAACAAATTTCGATTCAAGTCCTTTATTACGAAGTCTTCTAACTGCAATTCTTTTCTTTTTCATTGGTAAATCTGAAAATATTACAGCATCAATTTTTTCTTTCATTTCAGTTTCAATTGTTAAATCTGATATTATATTTTCAATATCATCATTAATTAATCTAATAGCATCAATTTCAATATCTTTTCCTTTACAGTTAACCGTTAATTGTCCAATTGTACTGACATCATTAACTTCAACAATAAAGTCTGGTCCTTCTGTATAATGAATGTTTTCAACTTCTTGATCATTGACATAAGTTATTACTTCGTTTGCTTGTTTTGTATTTCTAAATCTAATTTTGTAATTGCGGAACTTTGGAATGATTCCACTTTTACCTTCCATCGCCCTAATAATAACTGTATGGTTATTAGGTAAATAATTATAATCAATATTAGTTTTTATATAAAAACCTTTATTATATAAATCACTCATACCATCATCTTCGTAAAGCAAATAATTATTACTACGACCTGGAAAAATTTGAATTTCCATATTTTTAGGAGGTGTAGTATCAAATAAATTTTCATCATTACTCATTGGTATAATTGAGCCAGATTTAACAAAAACAGGATAATCTTGATCTCTAAAAAATGATACATAAGATCTACCACCTGGGAATTTTTTTCCTGTTACAAAATCATACCATACTCCATCTGGAATATAAAATTTATGAATGACACGATTCATAACATAGTTTTTCTTTGTAATTATTGGTGAAACAAAAAATTCACTTCCAAAATAATATTGATTTCTATAAAGAACATCATCATACATTTCTTTATATCGATAATACATAGGTTCAACAATTGGTATACCTTCTTTATGATATCTATATGCCTCTGAATATAAATATGGTATTAAACGGTGACGCAGGTTCAAATAATCTTTAACAATATTATATGTTTTAATACTCCAACGCCAAGGTTCCCTTTTATAATACTTTCCTTTTTCACTACCAAATTTTAAAATTGGACTAAAAACCCCTAATTGTACAAATCTCGTGTATAATTCGTTATCTTCGATTCCTTTATAATATCCTCCAATATCGTGACTCCACCAAGATATCCCAATATTAGATGCACTACTGTTAAAAAATGGAATTAATGCTAAAGTTTTCCAATCAACTAAAGTTTTTCCAGAATACAAAACAGGATATCGATGGGCTGCAACACCGGCATTATTAGATAATATCATTGGACGGCGTTTATAATTTCTTTTCATATCATAAAAATGATAATGATTTAAAATAAAACTATTTAATTTATTAATATTAGGATTAGTGTCTACCCAATAAAAATCTACATCTAAGTTATCAAGTGGATGAATCATCATTTTTAAATAAACATCAATGAATCTTGGTTCTAGAGCATTAAATGGAATAATACCCTTTTCATCTATTTCTAAATATTTTTTAGCATTTTCATAAAATTCTTCGTAGGGATAAATCCCTTGAGTTGGATTAACATTAAGCCCAACTCTAATACCTTTAGAATGTAAATATGATATCATTTCATAAGGTTCTTTAAACTTTTCTTTATTAAAAGTAAAGCCTGTTTTTAAGTTTTCTTCTTTATTATATTTATTTAAATGCCATTCTTCATTTAATAGAACAATTGATATCGGCACCTCATAATATGAAAAATCATCAATTAAGTCCTTTAATGTTTCATCCTCATAACTTTCATTTCGGCTCCACCAGTTACCTAAAGCATATCTTGGTAAAAGCGAAGGATAACCAGTTAATTTATAATAATCTTGTAAACATAAATTATAATCATTTAAATACAAAAACAAATATATATCAATTGACTTATTGGCTCTATCAATGATAACACCATTTTCACTAATTATTTCTGAATCACTCTCATCGATACTAGCAAATCCTTCGGCTGAATATAATCCTCGTTCAAAATCATATTTTCCACGTTTATTACTTAATTGATTCTTTGGTGCCCCAAGGTTGCGTACCTCCGGATGACCATAATACCAAAAGCGATCACTATTTAATAATTCTACCTTTAAATTGGATGTTGGATTTAGCCTACCACCGTAAAACTTTCGTTCTTTAACATAATATATTTTAAAGTATTTGGTTGCTATCTCTAAATATTTTTCATCTTCTTTAACTTGAAACTCTGGAACTTTAAAATTACGATTCCAAACTAATTTTGTTGGTCGATCTTCAAAAATTCCTTCTTCACTATATTCAAGTCTAACAAGTCTATCAGTTAAAATAGTTATTCGATATTTTTCACCTTGAATAATACTCTTTTCATTAGCAACTGCATTTTCATAATCAATTTTAAAATGTTCACCTAATTTATACATAGAATCACCTTTTATTCTTTTATATTTCTTCAATTTTCATAAAGTTAGTATGTTTTACTTCTTTTAAAGGATAACCCCCAGTTATTATAATTTTATCATTTTCATCTAAATCTAAAACTTCAATAGCTTTATTTTTAGAGGCTTTAATAATTTTATCAAATGAATTTAATTCATCTATTTCAAAAGCACATACCCCAAAATTAAGTGCTAATGATTTAACCGTTTCAGGGTCTGGAGAAATAGCCAATATCG
Organism: uncultured Muribaculaceae bacterium; assembly: GCA_964465805.1. Classification (GTDB taxonomy): domain Bacteria; phylum Bacillota_I; class Bacilli_A; order RF39; family UBA660; genus DUPI01. The sequence continues at coordinate 36,441 of CAYXLG010000004.1, read as the reverse complement.
GACAAGATGGTCTAAAACGGCTCATTTTTCTTGCTGTGTATCCACTGATTGTTGGTACAACAATTGTTTTAGCCTTTAATCTATTAGCGCAATCGGCTACACTATATGCAATTAAACCAGTTGTATCTTGTTTTTCAGTTCGCATAGCTTTACCTAACAATTCAATATAATCGATATTTTCTTCTGCTGATTTAATAATTTTTTCCATTGTTTGAAGTGCCAACACAGGATATTCTCCAATAGTTGTTTCACCACTTAACATAACTGCATCAACACCATCTAACACAGCATTAGCAATATCACTAACTTCAGCTCTTGTTGGTCTTGAAGTTTTTTCCATTGAAGATAATAACTCAGTTGCAACAATACTTACTTTTCCACTCAAATGGCATTTATTAATGATTGCTTTTTGAACACCGGGTATTCTCTCAACTGGTATCTGAACACCTAAATCACCACGAGCAATCATGATACCATCACTTACTTTAATTATTTCATCAATTCCTTCAATTGCTTTTTCATTTTCTATTTTTGCAATAATCCCCATATGGTCATTTCCTAGTTCTATTAGCAAGTCATTAATTTCTAAAATATCTTCACTACTAGAAACAAATGATAGAGCTAAAAAATCAACATTCATCATATTCGCAAATTTAATATCTTCACGATCCTTCTTACTAATAAATGGAGCATTCATTTTCAAATGTTCGAAGTTAACACTTTTTCCATCTCTTATGATTCCGCCATTTAATACTTCACACAACAAATAATCAACTGTTTTTTCAATAATTTGTAATTCTATTTTTCCATCATCTAATTTTATAATAGTGTTATGTTTCACCCCATCAATAGCATCTGAAATAGTAATAGAAAAAGCATTTTTATCACCAATTACTTCTTCTCTTACTATTTTGACCATTTCACCTGTAGTAAGCATAGCCTCGCCATTAATAAATTGACCAGTACGTATTTCTGGTCCTTCTGTATCTAACATAATAGCAACGTTCATGCTTAATTCTTTGTTTAATTCATTTACCTTTTCAATAATATCCATACAAAATGGATAATCCGCATGACTTAAATTTAATCTTACAACATCCATTCCATTTAACATTAATTCCTTAATTACCTCTTTATCGGAACTAGATGGTCCAATGGTTGCTATTATTTTAGTCTTATTCATATTATCACCATTTTAATTATATCAAGTTTTTGTAAGTTTATAAAGTTTTTTTAATTAAAATCCCTTAATTTGTAAATTAACGGAAAACTTTACACATAATTAAAATTACTATCCAAATTTATTATGATATAATATTATAACTGTTAGGAAGTGATAACGTGAATTTATTTAAAAATACCAATAGTAATAAAAGGTACTACACGCTTGATTATTTTTATAAACAAAAATTTGATTCTAAAGTATTTAAAGTAAGTTTAAATGCTGGATTTTCTTGTCCAAATATCGACGGTACAGTTGGACATGGTGGTTGTATTTACTGTTCAAAATTAGGTAGTGGTGATTATGCTGGAAATCCTTCTGATAATTTAGTAAAACAGTTCAACGAAGTTAAGAATATTCTTCACAAAAAATGGGAATGCGCTAAATACATTGGGTATTTTCAAGCACGTACTAACACATATGCTCCTGTTGAAATACTAAAAGAAAAATACGAAACCATTTTAAACTTAGACAATGTCGTTGGTTTATCAATTGCTACTCGCCCTGATGCAATAAGTGATGAGGTATTAAATTACTTGGGGGAATTAAACAAAAAAACATTTCTCACAGTTGAACTAGGACTACAAACAATTCATGAAGAAACATCTAAATTAATTAATCGATGTCATACACTTAAATGCTTTGAAGAAATGGTATATAAATTAAAAGAAAAACAAATCAATGTTGTAGTTCATATTATTAATGGGTTGCCATACGAAACAAAAGAAATGATGCTTGAAACTATTAGATATTTAAATAAATTACCAATTGACGGAATTAAAATTCATATGTTACATATTTTAAAAGATACTCCTTTAGCTAATTTATATCAAAAGAAAAAGTTTAAAATACTAAGTAAAGAAGAATATATTAATATTGTTTGTGACCAATTAGAAATATTAAATCCTAACATTGTTATTCATAGGATTACAGGCGACCCAAATACTGATGATTTAATAGAACCCCATTGGTTAGTAAAAAAGTTTGGTGTTTTAAATGAAATTGACAAGGAATTAGTTAGGAGAAACACTTATCAAGGATTTAATAAAAACATCTTAAATAAAGTTAAACAATTAATGAGTAATAATATAAAAAATAATGATCTTGTTATTGATGCAACAGTTGGTAATGGATACGATACTTTGTTTATGGCAAAACTAATACCAAGTGGATTTATTTTTGGTTTTGATATTCAAAACAGTGCTATTAACAATACAAAGAAATTATTAAATAGCAATAATATTAAAAATTATCGTTTATTTTTAGAAGACCATAAAAACATAAAAAATGTATTAAAGGATTATATTGGAAAAATAAGTTTAATTAATTTTAATTTAGGATACTTACCTGGTGGTAATAAAAAAATTACTACTAATTATAAATCAACAATTAAAGCAATTGATGAAGCACTTAATTTACTTAATAATAAAGGAATTATTTTAATAACTGTTTATCCTGGTCACAGGGCTGGATTAAAAGAAAAAAACGAATTAGAAAAATATATTATATCCTTAAAAGAATATAAAATTAATCATTATTATAACACCGATAATAATAAAGCACCTTACTTAATTGTAATTCAAAAATAAAAACAGAACATAAATCGTTCTGTTTTTTTATCTTAGTCTATTAATAAACCAAGTTCCACTAATATTAGCACTGCTACTTTCAGGTTCTGGATTAGGCATATTAAATTTAATCATTACTGGAACCTTAAATCCAAGTCCAAATGCCATACAAGTACCAGGTTGTAAAATTCTTAAATTTTTAATTATTTCATTAGTGATACTTGGTAACATTTCTTTAATATATGTAACATCTCTTGGATGAATCATTTTAAATATTAAGAAGTTACTACATTGTGATAAAGTAGTTTCTGAAAGTTCTGATGGTCTTTGAGAAATAAGTCCAAGTAACACACCATATTTTCTTCCCTCTTTAGTAATACGCTCAAATATGTTATATCCCAATAAATTAATATCATTATCATTTTGAACATATCTATGCGCTTCTTCTAAAATAATATGAAATGGTAAAGTTGCCCTTCTTTCTAATTCTTTAGCATAATTAAACAATAATTTCGAATAAATTTTAGTTATTGTTTTTGCCAAACGATCATCAATATAGTTAATATTAAAGTTAATTATTTGAGCCTTTTTACCATTGTGCGCTGTTAATAATTTTTTAATATATTGTTGTTTCGTAACATATTCTGGATAATCAAAATAAGTACTGTAATTACTATTAATTAATGAATTTAATCTTATTTTCAAAACGTTAGAATCATCATAAATACGATCACTTTTTAAAACTCCTTCAGATATCAGCGCAAATTCAAAAGCATCACGTAAATCTTTTAGAGTATATGCAAAACTTCCATCTGGTAATGATAGTTCTAGATCTTCTGTTAAGAAACTTTCAATAAAACTAGTAATCAATTCAATTTCACGAATTTTTCCAGTATTATCAATTGTAAATAATTGTTTTAAAGGTCTGGTATAACCAGGTTGGAATATTTCTGTTTCAAGATTTAATTCTCTAGTATGATAATGTGTCAATATTGACATAATTTGATCTCGAATTTGGACTGGTGGACGACCGCTTGATAAAATATCTAAAAGTGCCCTTGCGATAATATCATTTTTATGTTTTAAAACAAGTTCCTCTTCTTGGCCAAAGATAGTAACTAACTTTAAAGCTTTCTCAATAATTGGTAATTGTGAATGCCGTTCTGCTCCTAATAATAAAGCAATGTCATCAACATCTAATAACCATACAGGAATTTTTAACACTTCTGTTTCACTAAAGTGTAAATTGGTAGTATACGTTTTAAAATTTATATAGGGATTATTTTTACTTAACTCACTAAATGCACTGTGGTATTCACCATAAGCATCAAAAATAAAAATACTAGCACGGTATGCGACCGCTTTTTGCTTTTGAAATAAATTTTGAAAAATTCTAGCAATACTACAAGATTTACCACTACCAGTTGAACCAAATATAGCAAAATGATTACTGAAAAAGTGGTTAATATTTACTCCTATCTTTACATCAGGATAAATTGGGCTATAACCCAAAACTAAATCTTTGTTTTCTTTATAATTAGTTAATCCTATAATTTTTGACACATTTTCTTTAGAAATTAATTTAACTTCTGATGAAAACGAAGGTTTCCTCATAACTCCAAAAACAAAATTATTATTAACAATCTCACCAATTAAATTAATTGTGGCTACACCTTTGTTAACTTCAATAATCTCTCCTACTATTTGGATATCATCATCTATCATATTAACATATAAGTTAATGATGTTGTCTACTCTCTCTAATTCTATGCCAAGTTTAACAGTGACAACATTTCCTTCGACCCCTATTATATTACCAATCATTTGCTCTACCTCTATTCTTTTAAATTAAACTTTTTCTTATATAAACATCTACATTATCTTTAACACAGACTTCAATTGTTGCTTTATTCATTATTTTAATAAATCCTAATCCCTTAATAACAATATCATGATTTGAGGGTACAGATAGTATCTGCTTTTTTAAATTATTATTATTAATTTCTTTATACATTCTCTTTACTTCTAATTTATTAGATATATACATTGTTATGTTATTTTTATCTAAAAAACGAATTCCTGCAAGTTCTTCAATCATTATTGTCTGTGATATTTTAATTTGATATGTTTTAGGCTTAATAACTGATTTTGGAATAAGTTTAGTTATTGTGACTGCATCTACACAATCAATCATACTATTTTTTTCTAACAATCCAGGTGTATCAATAATAGTTAAATTATCATTTATCTTAATTGAAATGTTAGATAATGTTGTTGATGGTAACTCACTTGTTGTAATTTTACTTTTACAATCAGTATAATTATAAATAATTTTATTAATCATTGTTGACTTACCAACATTAGTATTCCCTACAACATATACATTATTGCTCTTTTTATATTTATTAATAATTTCCATTAATAAATCAAAATTATAATTTTTAAAGCTACTTATAATTAAAGTTTTAATGTTATTTATTTTTAAACTTTTAACATAACTTAATAATTTTTCTTCTTTTAAATAAGGTTTTAACAAATCATATTTTGTTATTACAAGAATTATATCATTAGACAAATTTTTTTTAATAATATCCATATTGGTTGGTAAATCAAAAATATCAATAAGTAACAAAACTAAATTATTAGTCTTATTAATATCTTTTAATATATTAATAAATTCTTCATTATTTTTAGAAACAATTTTATATTCATTATAATTTTGGATACGAAAGCAGCGATCACATAATTTTTTTTCAATATTTTTAACATATCCAATTTCATTAATTTTACTACTTTGAAGTTCTACCCCACAACCATGGCATTTTTTAGTCATAATATTTCCCTAACGTAAACAAATCACAATTTCTTAATTTTTTCATTATTTTTCTCTCAATAATTCTAGTAAACCTTGTTAAAACAAAATCTTTTTGACTAATAGGATTAACCAAAACTGTAGTTATTCCAACCGAGTTACCACATAAAACATCTGTTAGAAGTTGATCACCAATAATTGCAACTTCACTTTCATTATAATCGTTTTCATATAAATGTTTTACTAGTACCCTTTTAAAAGGTTTTCTAGTAGAAGCATAATACTTCACTTCTAAATCATCCGCAAATACTTTAACTCTTGATTTCGGACTATTAGAAAAAATATAAACATCAAATTCTTTTTCTTTTAATTCTTTAAATAGTCCACGTAATTTTTTGTTTGATTCTTTTATACTAGCTGGTACTAATGTGTTGTCTAAATCAAACAGCAAGCATTTAATACCTCTATTTGCTAGTTTTTTATAATCAATTGTGTATATACTTTTTTGGTATACATCTGGTATATATTTTTCCATGATTACCTCCTAATACCTTACGATAGTCAATTATATTATATCAAAAAAACAACTACAATACAATTTATATTTTGGCTTTAAGACCAATAATTGTTATTATGAAAATGAAAACATTATTTTTTGCACTAATCTTTAAATTAAAAAAAATAACAAGATGGAGCATTGATTTTATTTTTTTTTACATACTATAAACAATTATAAAAGGAGGTTATATGATTCAAAATAATAAAAAATATTGGTTATTTAGCTTACCATTATTTATTTTATTATTTCTATTACTAATTAATATATTAAATAAAAAAGTTAACCCTGATGATTATAAACTAATATTTACCGCTGCAACATCATCAAATGTAAAATACGCAAATTCAATAATTAATGAAGATAATATAATGACAACAATTAATGTTAATTTAGAATCTCCCAATGATAACGTAATGATTGATTTTACAATTAAAAACACTGGATATTATAAAGTAATTATCAATAACCTAATTATAGATAATAAAAACGAAAATCTTAAAATTGATATAGTTAATTTCAATAATCGTTTAGGAACACCTGTATTAATTGGAGAAACAATTCCCGGTTCAATTTATATTACTAGTAATTCTAAATCAAAAACCAATTTTAATGTAACTATTGATTATACCCCATTAAAAAAGAAATCATTTTTTGAAAGGTGATGATTGTGAATATAGGCTTATATATAGTGATTTTTATTTCCAAAGTTGTTGAAAATGCACTCGGTACTTTAAGATTAATTGTTGTAGCAAACGGAAAAAAAGGTTTAGGGGCTTTCCTACAATTTATGATTGCTTTAGTGTGGATAGCAGTTACTGGAATTGTTGTTACTAATATTACTAAAGATCCGATAAAAGTTATTTTTTTTGCCCTTGGAGCTTTTGTTGGTTCATACGTTGGTAGTATTATCGAAGAAAAGATGGCACTTGGTAATAATATGTTAATGGCTATTGTAGACGAAAATTATGGAGATGAAATTATAAGTGAATTAAGAAGCAATGATTTTGCAGTTACCGTATTAAAAGGAGAAGGTAAAGATAAAGGACGTAATATACTGATGATTATCGTAACTCGTAAAAAACGCCGTGAAGTGGTAGACATAATAATTAATATTGATGATAGTGCGATGGTTGTTGCAGAAAATGCTAAAACAATTTGTGGTGGATACAAACAAAATAAATAAATCACCTAAGTGATTTATTTATCTTTTAACAAATATGCTCTATCAGTAATAAAATACATGTTATTTTCAATTAAATTTATTTTATCATTAAAAAAACTAGGTTTATTAATTGTCCAAAAAAACAATAATTTTTTAGTTGGAAATTTTTTGAAAAAATTATATTTTATAAAATAAGCATCATAATCATCATCAAAATTAATTTTTTTATTAACAATTAAAGGTGCAAGTCCTACTTTATATTGTGGATAATTACTTTTAATATAATCAGTTAGTTTTACACTAAAACCGGTAAGATATATATTTAATTTCTTATATTTTTTTACCACCTTTATAACCCTATTAACAATTTCCTTAATATTTTTAAGTTCATGTTTTATTTCAATAATTATCTTTTTATGGCTGTCAATACGCTTTAATACTTCATCTAAAGTTATGATAGGATACGTTTTATATTTATTGCCAAACTTATATTTTTGAAGTTCTTTTAAAGTCATATTTTTGACAATTCCGTGCCCATTGCTTGTTCTATTAATTGTGAAATCATGAATTACTACAACTTTTTTATCTTTAGTTAATCTAACATCTAATTCAATACCTTGAATATAATCTTCTTTTAGACTGGATATAAAAGCATCTAAACTATTCTCTGGATAATTATGAACGTTATTACCTCGGTGGGCGATTAGATTTAACATATGTACCCCTTATAAAATATATGAAAAAAAACTATATATATTATAGTTTTAATTGAGCATAAACATATTCATATAATTCATTATTGATATCTTCAATTGTTCTAATTTCATTATCTTGATAACATTTGATTGTTTTAAAGTTATATTTTTCAGCAATTTCAATATAAGCATTTTCTGCATTTTTTAAATGATGCTCACTAATTTCATGTCCATCTGGTTTTTCTTTACGATTGCTTTTCAAGATTAATGCATATTCATATGGCAAATGTAAAAATACACAAATATCTGGTACTGGTAGTTCTAAAGATTTGAATTCTAAATTTTCAATCCATTCATACATTTTTAAACGTTCTTCCTTCTTTTCTAATTTACCTGCTTGATGACCCATATTTGAATAGGTATAACGATCTAAAATAACATTTTTACCACTTTCCAACATTTTTTTTATTTTATCAATATTATAATAACGATCAGCAGCAAAATACAACGATGCTACTTTAGGATCGACATTGACTGCACCTTCTAAAAACCAAGAAGAACAAATATATTCTTTACCTAAATATGGTCCACCAATTATTTTCCCGGTTGGGGAATTATAATTTGGAAAATCATATTTTACAATTGGTACCTTATTGTTTTTTAGTTTTTCCATTAATAAATTTGTTTGGGTTTCTTTACCCGAACAATCTGTCCCTTCAATAACAACTAACTTACCTAACATCTTATCTTACCTTCCTGTACTCTATCATTTTATAATCATCATTATTTATTACAACTTTTTCTATAAAATGAGTATTATCAAACAATAATTTATTATTTGTATTTTTAAATTCAATTAAATAAAGTTTTTCTACATACGGTAAGAAATAATTATACATTTTTTTATCACTTACCATAATAAACTCTTCAGTTAACATTTCTAATCTTTTTAAAAGTTGATAATTATCTTTAAAAATAATTATATTTTTATTTTCATTTTCCAAATTTGACGACACAAGAACGTAACGTTTATTAGGGTGTAATATTGGAAGAGTATTATAAAAATTTTCTCCCAAAATAACAGGTTTTCTAATTAACTTGTCATCAAAAAAATCACAACGTTCCAAAATATCCCATACTATTTTGCTTTTACTATCATCATTTGACACAATCATTGTTAAATTCATAATTACCCTCCAATTATATTATAACACGAATCAATTGTTTTTTTCGATATAGAAAAACAAACATTACTTTCATGAAATTATTAATATATAACTTTTTAAAATAAAATTATATTAAACAATTTCGTCATTATTAAAATCAACATTAATAAATTTACGACTTGCCAAATAATCACACATGTGACCAAATTTTTGATATTTAGTAACTGGTTTAGGCAACACTTCTTTACCAAAATAATCAGTTGTCCATTCACCCATATGTGTTTCTAATATAGAAGCCATTAAATTAGCTTCATCTTGTGTTAAATTAAAATCTTTATATTTTTTTAAAATATATGATGAAATCAATAATGGATGTTCAAAAACCGTATATTTAGTTTGAACGTTTCCTAATTTTAAACCGTCATGAATCATTAAAGCAATAATTATAATATCTTTTTCCAAATCAGTAAATTCACTACCAATTGTATTATTCTTATTTAATAATTCATGAGCGATTCTAACAGCCGCTTTAGTGTGACGCACAAGCCCACCTTTACCTAAAGCATATTCTGGATGATACTTTCCTGTTGAACTGGCAGGAATTGTAAAAAAATAATCAGGCAAAGTACTAATAATTTGTTCAGCACTTTTTCTTAAACGGATGTCTTTAATATAATTTAATTCGGTTTTAAAAATTTCTATTTTATTCATACTACACCATAAAATTAATTAATATTTCATTAGACAAATATAAATATTTTGGACTAATATAAATATTTGTTCCATTATCAATTAATTTCCCTTCCTCTATTAATTTATTAACATTTTTAATTGAATGTATATCACAATTATATTTTCTATAAAAATCATTTTTATTTATCCCATTAATTTTTCTTAAACCAAGAATAAATTCATTTTCTAGTTTTGTTTTCTTATCTATAAATTCCTCTTCATCGCGATAATTAAAGTTTATATATTTATTAATATTTTTAGTATTGGTATATCGAACATTATTAACATATCCACTAGCACCAGCACCAAAACCATAATATTCTAAATTATCCCAATACCTAAGGTTATGTTTAGATTCATAACCTTCTTTACTATAATTACTTATTTCATAATATTTAAAATTGTTTTTAGTTAATATCTTATTGATAATTTTATACATTTCATAATCTAATGTTTCATCAATATAATCAACATTTTTTATATAAAGAATAGTTCTTGGCTCAATAATAAGTGAATACGTAGAAACGTGGCAAATATCTAAACTTAAAAAAATATTTAAATCTGTTATTAATTCTTCTTTTGTCTGTCCTGGAATTGCATATATTAAATCAATATTAATATTATGAAAGCCAATCTTTTTAGCCATATTTATTTTATCAATCACTTCATCTTTATCATGAGTTCTATTTAATAATTTTAAATGTTTTTGATTAAATGTTTGTACCCCAATACTTAAACGATTAACGTTGTTTTGAGATAATAACTTAAGTATTTCTTCATTTATGTGTTCAATATTAAGTTCAATTGTAAACTCAACATCTTTATCTAGTTTAAATAATTTTGTAATATTTAATAATTTTTTTAATTCTTCAACACTCAAACTACTAGGAGTTCCACCACCAATATAAAGGGTTTTAATTAAATCATTTTTATAATAAGTTTTAATTTCATTTTCAAGTGAATATAAATAATTATTAATGTATTTTTTATTATAAAATATTTTACAAAAATCGCAATAAGAACATATAGTCTTACAAAATGGGATATGAATATAAACTGAACTAATGTTATTTTTCATTAAAACAATGATAATTGATTAGACTCATCTAAATTATCTAATACTCCCATTAAGCGCATTTTTTCAATTGTTGTACCTGTTACTTTACCACGTTTTTGTAAATCTTCAATACTTAAAAATGGTTTCTTTGAGCGTTCTTCCACAATTTTTTTAGCTACTAAATCACCCAATCCATCAACAGTTCTAAATGGGGGTAATAAAGTGTAATCATCTAAAAGAATAAAGTTAGTTGCATCACTTTTTTCAATATCAATATTAGCAAACTTAAATCCTCTAGCAGTTGCCTCTAGTGCAACTTGAAGAACATCCAATACAGCCAATTCCTTATTAGTAGCATCATATCCCTTTTCTTGAATTTCTTGAATATTTTTCTTAATAGCATCATACCCTTTAATCATTGATTCAATATAAAAGTCATGGCATCTAACTGAAAAATATGCAGCATAATAATACTTTGGATAATGAACTTTAAACCATGCAATTCGAAGAGCACTCATAACATATGCAGCAGCATGGGCTTTGGGGAACATATATTTAATTTTACTACAAGACTCAATATACCATTCTTCAATTCCCTCTTCTCGCATTTTCTCTTCAAAATCTTTCCAAGCTTCCGGCTCTCTAGATGGCCGACCCTTACGTACAAATTCCATTATTTTAAAAGCATCTTTAGGCTTCATCCCTTTATACATTAAGTGAACCATTATATCATCACGACAACCAATAACATCTTTAAATTCACATATATTATTTTTAATTAATTCTTGAGCATTGCCTAACCAAACATCAGTACCGTGTGATAATCCAGATATTTTTAATAATTCGCCAAAAGTTTTGGGTTTGGTATCCATTAACATACTTATAACGAATTTAGTACCAAATTCCGGTACTCCAAGTGTACCTGTTTCACAAAGTATTTGTTCAGGAGTAACTCCTAATACTTCTGGCGATGAAAAAATTTTCATAACATCTGAATCTGATAAATTTATTTTAGTAACCTCTATTCCTGATAAATCTTGTAACATTTTTAAAATAGTAGGATCATCATGTCCAAGTATATCAAGTTTTAATACACACTCTTCAATAGCGTGATAATCAAAGTGAGATGTTCTCCACAGCGATTTGGGGTCATCTGCTGGAAATTGATAAGGAGTAAAATCATAAACATCCATGTAATCAGGAATTACTATTATCCCCCCTGGGTGTTGTCCAGTTGTCCGCTTAACCCCAGTACATCCTTTAGCAAGACGTTCAATTTCAGCATTTCTCATAATAATACCGTTATCTTCACAATATCCTTTAACAAATCCAAAGGCTGTTTTATCAGCGACTGTTCCAATCGTACCAGCACGATAAACATTATCTATACCAAATAATTCTTTGGTGTATTCATGTGCCTTCCATTGATAAACGCCAGAAAAGTTAAGATCGATATCGGGTACTTTATTAGCATCAAAACCTAAGAATGTAGCAAACGGCATGTCTTGTCCTTCTCTAATCATATCAGTATTACATTTTGGACAGTTTTTTGCTGGCAAATCATAACCACTAGAATATTTACTACCTAGACTTACACCATTCTCTTCAAAAATACTGTGTTTACAATTTGGACAAACATAATGAGCTGGAAGTGGATTTACTTCTGTAATCCCTAACATTGTTGCAACAAATGATGAACCAACTGAACCTCTACTTCCAACAATATATCCGTCATCATTTGATTTTTTAACAAGTTTTTGCGATATTAAATAAATAACATCAAAACCACCTTTTATGATCCCGTGCAATTCACTTTCAAGTCGTTCTTTAATAATTTCTGGTAATTTATCACCATAAATACTATTTGCATGATCATAAACAATTTTAGTTACTTCTTCAGATGAGTTTTCCATTCTTGGCGAAAATGGTACTCCTTTTGTATCTGGAATAACTTCAAATATTTCAATCATATCAGCAATTTTATTAGTATTTGTAACAACAATTTCTTGTCTTATTTCTTCGTCTAAAAAAGAAAAATCATCTAACATTTCATCCGTTGTTCTAAAATGATTACTTGGAATTTCTGTAATATTTTTTCTAGCTAATGGATGACGTCCCCCTCCTGGAACTTTTTGATTTACAATAATCTTGCGATAAATTTTGTCTTCTTCTTTTAAATGATGAACATCTCCCGTAGCAACAATTAACATTCCTGCTTCTTTAGCAACACGAACAATTTTTTTAACATGTTCAATTAAATCGCTAACGCTTGAAAAATCTCCACCTTGTAATAAATGATCATAACAATCAATTGGTTGTACTTCAACGTAATCATAAAACTTCATAACATCAGTTAATTCTTCTTCGTTTTTAGAACGAGCTTCAATAAACACTTCACTCACATAACAACCACTACTAATTAATAAACCTTCTCTTAATCTTTCAATTTCACTTCTTAAAATTCTTGGTGTCTTATACAAATATTTAGTGTTGGCTAAACTTATAATTTTGAATAAATTTTTTAATCCAGTCTTATTTTTAGCTAAAATATTAATGTGATATGACGTACCAAATTTATGAATTTCATCTTTAGAAACTAATTTATCTAAATCACTAATTGTCACAAAATTTTGATCAGATAATTTATTCAACATTTTATGAAAAACCATTGCCGTACCTTCCGCATCATAATCCGCACGGTGATGAGAATCTTCATCAAATGGGACATCATATCTTTTAACAAGCGCCGATAGACTATGACGACTATAATTAGTATCTAAAGTTCGAGATAACTCTAAAGTATCTATTACTGTGTTAGAAAATGTTCCTAAATTATATTTAGAATAAGCCATTTCTAAAAAGGATAAATCAAATTTAGCGTTATGAGCAACTAAAGGCAAATCTCCAAACCACTCAATAAACCATTTAATAACTTCTTCCTCGTTTGGTTTCCCCTTTAACATATCATCAGTTATACTAGTTATTTCTATTATTTTTGGTGCTAGTGGGACTTTTGGATCAACTAACTCGGAAAAACGATCAATGATTTCACCATTAAATATTTTAACAGCACCAACTTCAATAATTGAATCCCCCCCACCGGCATTAAGTCCAGTTGTTTCAAAGTCAAAAACAACATAAGTATTATCTAATAATTTACTATCATTTGGACGAATAACTATATCTACTTGATCATTAATCATTGTTAATTCTGCACCAAATAAAACCTTAAATGGTTCTTCTCCTTCTTTTATACCTTTATTAATATTTTTCATTTCACGGTAAATTTCAGGATACGATTGAACACTATTGTGATCTGTTACTGCTACAGCTTTATGCCCTAATTTTTTAGCATACT
>CAYXLG010000004.1:0-22010 GCA_964465805.1 uncultured Muribaculaceae bacterium | reverse complement strand
ACACTATTGTGATCTGTTACTGCTACAGCTTTATGCCCTAATTTTTTAGCATACTTAACTAAACTACTTGGGTTAATTAGTCCATCCATTTGACTCATAAAAGTATGCACATGAAGTTCAACTCTTTTAACTTCTGTATTATCTTTTAATACATTTTCCTCTTTATCCAAAACATTTATGTCACGAGCATTTAAAACTAATTCTTTTGAATAAATATCGTTCTTACTATAACCACGAATTTTATACCATTTTCCTACTTTAATGTTATTTTTAAATTGGTTATATTGTTCTTCTTCTTTAGTAAAAATTTTGCAATAAATACTATCTGTATAATCAGTAATTTTTAAAGTAATAATTTTAAAATTGGACTTACTAGACTCAAAAAAGTCAATATCAAAAACATGACCTTCAACAATAATATTATCAGATTCACCAATAATATTATTAATAGACATGGTTTTACCTTTTATTTTTTGGCCTAAAATAACTGTATTAACCACCTTGGGTTTTACTAGACCATTAACTTTTTTAATATCTTCATTAATTGAGTTTTCTATTTCTTCTTTAATTAATTTAGCCTTTTCTACATTTATTTTTATTTTTAATTTAAAATCTTTAAATCCAAAACTATTAAAATCTTCAACTAATTTTCTTTTTATACTTTTTAATTTCATTTCTTCCGCTTTATTAGCAACTTCCACAGTTAAAACACCATCTTCATACGATAATGGTACATCCTTAAAAATTGATAATAAAGGAAATTCCTGACTATACTTATTAATAGCATAACTAAAATAATCATTTACACAATCTTGTCCTTCACTTGATACAATGAATTTTACAGTAACATTATTAATAGTTGGAAATCTCTTTGGTAAACTATTAACAAAATTATCATATAGTTTAACAGGTAAAAATCGGTTGATTTTTATTATAAATTGATAACTGTTTTTTTTCTTATCACAAATAATTTTTTCAATACAACCGCCTTCAAAAAATTTATAGTCACTTATATCCATAGGTAATTGTTTCAATAAAATTTCTAATTTTTCATCCATTATATCACCCTCTTAATTATATCATGGAAGCTTTTTTATATAAATAGAAAATAGAAAAAACCTACAATCCATAGGTTCTAAAATTATTGCAATTAATTTAACTATATCTATTCCTTTAAGCTTTCTCTTAAATAATATTCTTTTTTTCTATCTTCCCGTTTTTAACTTCATATAACTCATCAACCATCATCTCTATATCTTCTTTAATGTGTGAAGCTACAATAATGATTTTTTCTTTTGAAAGTTCCTTAATAACTTTTCTTAATTTATCAGCCGTTTCATCTTCAATACCATTAAATGGTTCATCAAAAATCATAATATCTGGACTTTCCATAAGTACTTGGGCAATAGCCAACTTTTGTTTCATACCAAGCGAATATTTATGATAAAGTTTATTTCTATCTTCATATAAATTAACAAGTTTTAAAGTTTCTAAAATTTCTTCATCACCAATTATCTTTTTTATTTCACTTAATATCTTTAAATTTCTAAAACCACTAACCTCAGAAAGAAAAGTTGGTTTTTCAATCATAATCCCTAGACTTGGAAGAAAATCACCATTCTTAAAGTAGTTAACTCCATTATACAAAATTTCACCTGTTGTTGGATAATAAAAACCTGCTAACATTTTTAAAAAAACACTCTTCCCAGACCCATTGCGACCGACAAACCCGTATACTTTACCTTTTTCAAAAGTTATGTTTGTATTATGAATAATTATATTATTGTCAAATTCTTTATTAACATTTATTGCTTCTAATTTCATTTTCCACCTCTCATTGTTCTATATTTTTTACACGCTTTACAACATTAATTGAGAAATAAAGTAATATACTTAAAACTACAATTATTAAAATACTATTGATTAGTTCTATATCAAAAGATTTATAAGTTGGATACCTAAAATAATTTCTTAAATCTAGAAAGCCCAAATTAACTTTTTGTATAAGATTTTTATAAGAAAAATTTGATGCAAATCCAAATAGAAAATGAATGAGTACTATATTTATTACAAATACTTTTGTCTTTGATAATATATATATTAATACCGTATTAAATAAACTAATCAGGATAGTTAATATAAATGATCTAGTTAGAAAAAATATTAAATATACTAAATTACTAACATAAGGGATATTAAGTGTATTATAATTTTCTAAAACTTTAACTTTCAAACTACAATCTGATAATAGATTAAAGGCTAAGAAATTAACCAAATAACAAGTAATAATCAGAATTGAGATAGTTAGCACATTGATCAGAAAAGCTTTCTTAATAAAATCCTTTTTACTACTAAATC
Source organism: uncultured Muribaculaceae bacterium (assembly GCA_964465805.1). Taxonomy (GTDB): domain Bacteria; phylum Bacillota_I; class Bacilli_A; order RF39; family UBA660; genus DUPI01. Next base: position 19,652 of record CAYXLG010000004.1, on the reverse strand, counting down.
TAGAGATAAAAGAATAATTAGTTTGCAAATCTATCATTATTTTCATGCTCATAAAAAGACAAGAAAACATTAAAACTTGCAAGCCAAGCCATAGATAATGATATAATACTTCTTCAAAATAATATACTTCAATCCCTGCAAACGAAACTGCCCTTAAAGCACTTACAGAAGATAGTATCAAATTTATAATAATAATTATTTTAACTAAATTAGATGATAACTGTCTTTTGGTTTCATTTAAAACCATACTATTTTTCCATTTCAATGATAAACCCCTCCTTATTTTTATAAACATTTTTAATAATAAATAAAGGTATTATATTAATTAAAATTTGTGGTATAAAATAAAAATATGCGTCGTGCTCCATAGGTTTAAAAAGGTTACCAAAAACGGTTCTCAAAAATTTGTTTTTAGTTATATACAACATAATAAATGACACTATTTCAACACCGATTTGGATTGCTATCATTGTCAAAGTGACTATTAAAATAAATAAAACCAGATTATTTATTTTTTTTAACAATATAATAGCAACTAGTACAGCAAAGGTAAAATATAGAATCGTATTAAAGTAACCAGCTAAAATAGTAAAAAAATTCACGTTAGAAACTACATTATATGTTTCACTACTAAAACAGGCTATTACTAAAACTGTTAAAATATGAACAGTATATAAATAGTAACACGTTAACAAGGAATGTAAAGCTTCCTTCTTAATGAATTTTTTGTATTTTCCTTTGGTTAACATATATTTAGCATATCCCGAGTGAACATATCTATGAAACCTAATAGTTGAGACAATTAACAGTATTATTATTATAGAAACACCTAAAATTACTGTTTCATCTTGCAAATTACTGTAGGCCTCAAAAAAGTTTAACTTAACAGCTTTTCCCTCTCGCTCTAATAATTCGCAGTTTTCTATTTGATGTTCCAAAACATTTTCTTTTTGAGAACATAATTCCTTGTATGCTTCGTTTAGCTCATGATGAGGTTTTATATTAACATAATGATTGGCCACTAACATTATAATACCTAAAATTATTAAAACTAAATAATTTATAGGATTTAAAACTATTTTTTTCATAATATCTCCTTGTCTTCTAAAAAAAATATAGTAAGGTCAGTTTAATCTTTTTACAACTCACAACTTACTACTTACTACTTACTTTTTACCAAAAATTTTCATTATATATTATTACAAATCATATACCCAATTTCCCCAATAATTAGTGGTACCTAATATACTAGCTTTTTTTAGGTTTAATTCGTAATCACCTTTTGTTTTAGACATATTATTAAAATTTTGGACAATAGAGGTTGGATTATCATTATTTATTCTTTTCTCAATCGTGATGGAATCAATTTTTTCACGAGCACTACCAACTTTTCCATAAAGGGTAGCTGTAATTGCATCGTTAGCTCGTAAGGTTTCTATTTTTTGAACATTTGAAGTTAGCCTTTTAGTCACTGTATCTGATGGGGAACCAATTAGTCCACCAATTTCAAAGTTTATATATGACTCATATGCTGCACTAACATTAAAAACTGCAAACGCAAATGATACTACACTTAACAGAATAACACGTTTTATAAAATTCATATTTCCTCCTCACTGACCCTATTATGTTAACTATACCGAATATGTCATATTTTGTCAATTTTAAAGAAAAAATAATTATATAGTCAATAAAAAAAACACATAAATTTTAAAGTTATGTGTTTAAGTTTTTACAAAACATTAGTTATAAATAAAAAACGATCTCTACCTTGCATATCTTGCTCTACTTTAATTAATGATTCTTTAAAATATTTTCGTGCTATTTCTTTTATTTTACTAGCTTGTAACTCTCCTATTTCAAAAGCAATCAAGTATTTATCATTTAAATAATTTTTAGATTTTTTTAAGATAACTTCATAATATTCTAACCCATTATTATCAGCATATAAAGCAAGGTGTGGTTCATTATTTTTAACAATATCCATTACTTCTTCATCATGAGCAATATATGGAGGATTACTAATAATACAATCATACTTTTCATCTAACGGCTCTAACATATCTCCTAAATAAAAAGTGATATTAGTATTATTCATTTTAGCATTTTCTTGCGCGACTAATAAAGCTTCTTTAGATATATCAACTGCACTTACTTGTGAGTTTGGTAATTTCTTTTTTAAAGTAATAGCAATACATCCACTACCAGTTCCTAAGTCAACAATTTTTATAGGTTTCCTAAAATAATTGTTAATAAAATTAATGGTTTTATAAACCAATTCTTCAGTTTCAAATCGTGGTATTAAAACATTTTTATTTACTTTTATTTTATTACCATAAAAATCAACTTCACCTACAATATACTGTACCGGTTCCTTATTTTCAAGTCTTTTAATCGCACTTTTCAAGTCATCATTATTTAAATATTTTTTTAAATAATCGATATCTTTCATTGTTCCCCTAATAAACGTCTTTTTTGATCTTCGGTTATTAACGCCTCAACGATATCTTCCAAATCACCATCAACAATTCGATCAAGTTGTTTGATTGTTAATGATATTCGGTGATCAGTTACGCGATTTTGTGGATAGTTATATGTGCGAATTTTTTCAGAACGATCACCAGTTCCAATTTTGTTTCTTCTTGAATCAGCTAGTTCTTCTTCACGCTTTCTCAATGTCTCTTCATATACCCTAGCCCTTAATAATTGTAGTGCTTTCTCACGATTTTGAATTTGGCTCCGTTCATTTTGACAAGTTACCACAGTACCTGTTGGTAAATGCGTTATTCTAACTGCACTGTCAGTTGTGTTAACCGACTGTCCTCCAGCCCCTCCACTTCTAAAAACATCAATCTTTAAATCAGATGGTTTTATTTCAATATCTACCTCATCAACTTCCGGCATCACTAAAACAGTAGCAGTAGATGTATGAACACGCCCTTGGGTTTCGGTTGTCGGAACCCGTTGAACACGATGTGCTCCATTTTCATATTTAAGTTTGGAATAAACACTATCTCCTTTAACCATGAACTCAATTTGAGAAAAGCCTCCAGATGTCCCATGTTCTTCGTTAATTATATCAACCTTCCACCCTTGGCTTTCAGCATACTTTGAATACATGCGAAATAAATCTCCTGCAAATATATTTGCTTCATCACCACCGGCTGCACCTCTAATCTCAATAATTACGTTTTTATTATCGTTTGGATCTTTTGGTAGCAATATAATTTCAATTTCTGATTCTAATTTTTCTTTTTGAGTTTCTAAGTTAGCTAACTCTTCGGTTGCAATCTCAGCAAATTCTGGATCATTAACCATCGATTTTGCTTCTTCTATAGCATTAATTATTTGTTTATATTTTTGATATATTTCATAAGCTACCGATATATCTGATTGTTCTTTTGATAATTCCATCATTTTTTTAATATCAGAAATATTTTCAGGTTTTACCAACTCTTCATTAAGCTCATGATATCTTTTTTCTATTACTTTTAAACGTTCTAACACATTTCTCATCTCCTATTAACTATAAAAAATTATACTATAAATGACTATATTATGCAATTAAAAAGAAGATATTAATCTTCTAATTCATCGTCGGCTAAAATAGTTAAACCTTCTAAACCGAGTTCCTCTTCTTCTTCATCAATATCGTCATCAATGTTATCATCAAAGTCATCATCGATTTCCTCAGTTTCTTCTACCTCTAACTCTTCTTCTTCATCATCTTCTTCAGCAATTAATTCATCGTCATCGTCATCATCAAGAGTGATCGTTATTGAATGATGATCACGTATATCCCATTCATTGTTTTCTAATAAAACAAATCTTTTATCAATTGTTAATGAAGTATAGTAATCACCAATAGCTTCTACATAATAATCGTCATCATACCCCAACAAACCACAAATCTTTCTAAAAATCGTTGGTGTATTCATCGATTCCTTATTTTCTTTTATTAACATATAAGTTAAATCAGTATACGAAAGAAGTTCTAATTCTTCTTGTGTCATATCACTTAGCTTCATAAAAATCCCTCTCCTACATTTTTCTTGGTGCAGCAATGCCAAGTATTCTCATTCCTTCTTCTAAGACAATAGCAACAATTTCACATATTGTCAATCTAAATTCTGTCATTTTTATATTATTATCAACTATTTTTTCATTAGCATAAAACTTATTGAAATCTTGTGCTAGATCAATAATATATTTAGCTACTTCTGATGGATCATATTTTTCTTTTGATCTTACAATAATTTCTGGAAATTCATATAGTCTAAATATAAGATTCCAAGTATATTCATTAATTTCTATATTACTATAATCCACAGAAATATTTTGTTTATACTGTAAAAGTGAATTTATTCTTGCAAAAGTATATTGGATATAAGGTCCTGTTTCACCTTCAAATTTTAATATATCTTCTAAATTAAATTCAATATCACTAGTACGATAATTTTTTAAATCATTAAAAATAACTGCTCCAACTCCAATTTGACGACTAACTTCTTCAGTGTCTTCAAGTTCTGGACTTCTTTCTTCAATATATTTATTAGCTAATTCAATAGCTTCAACTAACACATCATGTAACTTTACACTTTTTCCTTGACGTGTTGACATCTTCTTACCATCTTGTAAAATCATTCCAAAACTAATATGCTTAATATCTTTACTCCAATCATATCCCATCTTTTCAAGAACTAGTTTTAATTGAGTAAAGTGTAGAGTTTGTTCATTACCTACTACATATAATGCTTCAGCAAAATCATAATTGTTTTTACGATAAAAAGCAGCTGCTAAATCACGAGTAATATAAAGAGTTGCACCATCACTTCTTTTGATAAGTGCTGGAGGCATATCATCATTTAATCTAACAACGTATGCTCCTTCGCTAAATTCTAGCAATCCTTTTTCTTCCAATTCTTCAATAACAACATCCATTTTATCATTATAAAATGCTTCACCATTATATGAATCAAATTTATTTACACCAAGTAAATCATAAGTTTTGGCAAATTCTTTTAATGATTCATCTTTAAACCATTTCCATAGTTCCAAAGACTCTTGATCGCCATCTTCCAATTTTTTAAAACATTTACGTCCTTCTTCTTCAAGTGCAGGATTTAACTCAGCCTCTTGATGAAATTTTACATACAAGTTTTTAAGTTCATCGATTGGATTTTGACGCACCAATTCTTCATTTCCCCACTGTTTGTAGGAATAAACTAATTTACCGAATTGTGTTCCCCAATCTCCTAAATGGTTGATAGAAACAACCTTATAACCGTTTTTTTCACAAATGTTTTTAAGAGCATTACCAATAACTGTACTTCTTAAATGACCAACGCCAAATGGTTTGGCAATATTTGGTGAAGAATAATCAATTACGACTGTTTTTTCTTCTCCTTGGTCATTATAACCATATTCATTTTTCTCAACAGAAATTTTATTAACAATATATTCTGTAACAACATTTTTGTTTAAAAAAATATTTAAATATCCATTAACCACATCAATTTTCTCATAAAGATCATTATTTAATTTTTCTTTAATATTTAATGCAATATCATTAGGGCTCTTCCTTAATATTTTAGCCATCGAAAAACACGGTACGGCATAATCAGCCATTTTACGATCTTTCGGATTTTCCACCAATATATCATCCATCATTAGAAAATCTTTTAAGATATCATAAATATCTTCTTTGATAATTTTTTTAAAGTCCATTAAACCACCTCATATACTACTTCAAATATAACCGATTCGATTAATTCATTATCTTGATATAAATCATAATCTATAACAATTCGATTATTATCAATTATCAACTTTCTGGTCTTTAAGTTTAGGTAAATTATTATATTATCACTTTTAACATTATATACACATTTAGTAGTATTGTTATTTAAAAAGTTAAATTCAATACAATATTCTCTACTATCACGTTTCATTGTTAAACCATCTTTTTCAAATAAAAGTGTAACATTTATATTATCGTCATTATAGATAATTTTGTTATCTATAAGAATACCCATAAATTCTTTTTTTATAACCTCATTAGTAGTTGTTAAAATTGAATTTATCTTGATTTTCGACATAATTTACCACATATTCCTTAACTGAATGTAATTATAGCATAATTTCAATAAAATTGCACTCATAAAATTATTTTTTTTCCCAATACTAATTTTAGTGCGAGGTGTTACGTTTGAGAAAACTTAAAAAGTTAATTAAATTTATAACTTTTATCTTCTTTTTTATGGCTATTAGCTATGTAGGCATTTATTTTTATGCTTGGTTAAATCCAAAATTACAGATTGAAAAAGTAAATAAATTATACTTTTATGATAAAGAAAATATTTTATTTGGTGGTTCTTCTGAAAAGGATTGGGTTAGTTTAAATAATATTTCCCCACATCTAATTAATGCAACTATATCAATTGAAGATAAACACTTTTATAACCATCACGGATTTGATTATCCAAGAATTATAAAATCATTATATATTAATTTCATAAACAAAGAAAAACTACAAGGTGCATCAACTATAACACAACAATATGCTAAAAATTTATTTTTAGACTTCGGTAAAACTCTGAAAAGAAAAGTTGATGAAGCTTGGTTAACTTTAAGACTAGAAACACATTATTCAAAAGATGAAATATTGGAGGGCTACTTAAATACAATTAATTATGGTGGAGTATTTGGAATCGAAAATGCTGCTAATTATTATTTTAATAAACAGGCGAAAGATTTAACGTTAGCTGAAGCCACAATATTAGCTGGCATTCCTAAGTCACCTAGTTATTACTCACCTATTGCCAATGAGGATAATGCTAAAAAGCGTCAAGAAATAATTTTAACTTCAATGGTAAAAAATAAATATATTACTGAATCAGAAAAAGAAAAAACATTAGAAGAAAAACTAATTTATGTTGGACTAGATGAACAAAAAAAATTAACAACACTTATGTATTATCAAGATGCTGTTATAGAAGAACTACAAAATATTAAATCTATTCCACTATCTTTCTTAAAAACAGGCGGTCTAAAAATCTATACTAACTTAGACATGAAAGCTCAAACAATTATGGATGAAAGCATTAAAAAAAATATGGCTGGGTCTGATGAATTACAAATTGCTAGTGTCGCGATGGAACCAACAACTGGTAAAGTCCTAGCCCTTGCAGGTGGTGTTGATTATTCTAAAAGTCAATTTAATCGTGCAATTAGTTCTAAAAGACAAGTTGGTTCAACTATGAAACCACTTCTATATTATGCAGCACTAGAAAATGGTTTCACTGCATCTTCATCATTTATAAGTGAAAAAACAACTTTTACTTTTGCTGAAGATAAAACCTATAGTCCAAAAAACTTTGCTGATAAATATGGTAATAAACCAATTAGCATGGCAGCAGCTTTAACTTATTCTGATAATATTTATGCTGTAAAAACACATTTGTTTTTAGGCGAGGAAACTTTAGTAGATGTTGCTAAACGTGTAGGCATTGAAAGTAAACTTGAACCTATCCCTTCTTTAGCGTTAGGTTCTGAAGAAATAAACATTATGGAAATGATGCAAATGTATGGAGTTTTTGCCAATGAAGGTTATAAAATAAAGCCTTATTTTATTGAAAAAATTGAAGACATTAATGGTAATATATTATATAAGCATCAGGAAGTTAAAGAAAATATTTTAAATAAAAGTCTTGTTTTTGTTTTAAATGAAATGCTAAGTAATTGTTATGCTTCTGAATTTATTGATTATAGTTACCCAACCTGTTTTAGTATTGGTCCAAGAATTTCTAAAAAATACGCTATAAAAACAGGTTCAACCGATACCGATCATATAATCTTAGGTTTTAATAAAGATTTAGTTGTAGGTGTTTGGACTGGTTATGATGACAATAGGATAAGTGAAGGCACTAATAACGTTTATAGTAAATATGTTTGGGTTGATGTGATGGAAAAATATTTAGAAGAAAGAGAAGATAGTTGGTATACGATGCCTAAAAATGTAGTTGGCATATTAGTAGACCCAATTAGTGGTGAAATTGCAGATGATGACACTAAAAAGAAAAAAATTTTATATTACATCAAGGGAACGGAACCATATGATAAAAGTCCTGATTTAGATGATTTAGTGCCTACTATTAAAGAAGAATAAAAAAAGGAATTAGTTTCTAATTCCTTTAAATATATTTAGTGCAACAACACTGAATGTATTTTTTTTATTAATTCATCTTCATTATCTGCTGTTATTGGAATGTTATTTACAATTGCAAATGATTTATGATAACCAATTCCACAAAAATTTTGACAACCAACAATAATATTTATTTTAGGATCTATTTTTCTTAATTTAGGCACTAATGTTTTAAGGTTAGTACCTTTGCATAAATCACATATTTTTATATTATTCATACTTAATAATTGTCCCATAATCACCTTGATTAATTAAAAATGCATTACCGTCGTCTGTATCAAGGTGTAATTCAAATTTGTAATTTTCTGATACTTTAAGAGTAACATTATGAATAATTCCACCCTTAACACCATCAATTAATACTTTTACTTTTGGTTCACCTTCTAGACCTAATCTTTCTACATCTTCAGGGGTAATATGAATATGACGACTAGCTATAACACAACCTTCGTTTAATTGAACTTCTCCTTTAGGTCCTACCAAAGTAACTTGACTAGAACCTTTTATATCCCCCGATTCTCTAACAGGTGGATTAAGTCCTAATTTATATGCATCAGTTTTAGATATTTCAACTTGAGTATATTTCCTAATAGGCCCAAGGACACGAACTCTATCAATTGCTCCCTTCCTACCTTTAATACTAACTGTTTCAGTCGAAGCAAATTCCCCTGGTTGAGATAAATCTTTTAAAGTATTTAATTCATAATCTTTTCCAAATAATATTTCTAAATGTTCACGTGTTAAATGAACATGTCTTACTGATATTCCAATTGGTACTTTCATATCATTGCCTCCAAAAAAATTATAGCATACATAACATTCAGTTTCAAGCATACCCAAATTCTTAAAGTTTAATCATAAAATATTTTTATTTTAATATATTTTTATAGAAAGGATGAATTAAATGAATAATAGTTATTTCGGAAACAATGCTTTTCCAGGTCAACCAATTTTTAGTGGCAATAAACCAACTCCTAATCAAGCAGCAGTAATAACACCCTCACCAGAAAGTATACCTTTTGAACAATCATATATTGAAAATATTTTAAGATTAAACAAAGGTAAAAAAACTGATATTTATATGAGCTTTCCTGATTCGACTGAATGGCGAAACAAGGTTTTCACAGGAATTATTGAACAATCTGGACGTGATCATATTATCTTAAGTGATCCTGCTACTGGAAAATGGTTTTTACTTTTAATGATCTATGTTAATTATATTGAATTCCACGAAAAAATAAATTATATTGTTTGATATCATAACCAAAGTTTGATATAATGATTTTAGGTGATAACAATGGTTTTATTCATGTACATATTGATATTTATAATTATTACTTGCTTTATTTTAATTTGGTACATCAGCACCTATAATCATTATCAAGATTACATTATTAGAATTAATGAAGCAGAAACAAATATTGATTCAATTTTAAGAAAAAGATTTGATCTTTTAAATAAATCAATTGGTATTATTAAGGCCAACTGCGAAGTAGAAGGTGAAGTTCTTGAAATGATTGTTAAACTTCGTTCAAGAAAATTAACAAATTTTGATTTAGATAGACAGATTTACGAAGCAATTAACGAATTTAATCAATATCGAGAAACATATGAAGAACTTAAAACAAGTGATAGTTTCTTGAAAATCGAAATTGCACTTAATGAAACAGAAGCTGAAATTATTGCTTCCAGAAAATATTATAACGATGTAATTACTGACTATAATAAATTGATATCTAGATTTCCCTCAAATATTGTTGGAAAACTATGCCATTATGAATACAAACCATATTTTGATGGAAAAGACATGACAGATGATGTTATAAATGATTTTAAATTATAAAAGGAACGATTTCTTCGTTCCTTTATTTTTTTTTCTTAATTATAAGTGCCATAATTACCATTCCACCAACTGACCACCCTAAAATTTTTTTATAATCCTCTTGCTCTAGTGTTTCTGGTTCTTGTTCTTCTTTCGGATCAATTCTAATAACATATTCTCCATCTTTGGAATATAAATAATTTTCTCTAGCGTATCGAGCAATATAATCAGGATCTTGTAATTTTTGAATTTCCACCTTTAAATTTTCTTCTTTGTTTTTTAAAGATAATAATTCATTTGTTAATCTTGTTTTCTCTATTCCTAATTGATTAATATTAATTATATATTGAATACTATTAATAACAAAATAAACAATAATTAAAACAGAGAGACCACCAAAAGTAATGATTCTTCGTTTGTATGCTTTACTAACTTTTCGTTTTGTCATGGTCTCACCTCATATTAAAATTATATCATTTTTCAAAATGCTTAGCAACTAGTTTAGAAATTGACATTTCAACTATTATTCCTAAAACAAAGACGAAAAGGAAATAATAATGAATAATACCATTGTTTATTTTTTTTAATATTAAAAAATAGAGTAAGACATTATTTAATATTAAAAGAATAGTGATCGGCCATTTTATGTGTTTTTTATCATTATGTATTAATTTGTAATTGAGGGTTAATAAAAACGAAAAAAAGATGCCATATAAAAAACTATAACCAAGAGATAAAATTTGGAGTTTTAAATTCATTATTTAAATAACTTCCCAAAAACACTTTCGTCTTTTTCCTTTTTATTTAAACCTTCCATATAAGTTAAACTATTTACTTTACCATTAATAGAAACATTTCCTTGATAAGTATCTAATTTAATTATTTCTAATCCTTCTCCTTTAATAGTTACATATCCCATTGATGTTTCCATTAAAAATTCCTCATCATCAAAACTATCGATTTTTTTAACACCTGTAATAATTATGTTTTTTCTTTCATTTAATGTAATTGAATGATTAAATGAAGCGGTTGTTGTAACCTTGTCCATATTCATTCCTCCTGTTGTTAAATTATATGTGTTAAAAAAATGAATATGCAAAAAAGAAATCTTTTGATTTCTTTTTTATTACTCCAGTTCGTTATAAGCATTTATAATTGCTTCTTCAAACATTGCACGCGTTTCCTGATTAGTTGGATGCGCTATATCACGATATTCATTAGCTGGTGTTTTTCGGCTTGGCATCGCAATAAACAATCCATTATCTCCTTGAATAATTCTTATGTCGTGGATAGCAAAACAATCATCTATCAAAACAGTAGCAATACCCTTCATTCTAGAATCATCTTTTACTATTTTTCTAACCTTAACTGATGTTATTGTCAAGTGTATCTCTCCCTTCAGCATTGTATAAAATAATTATATAACATATTAATACGAAATGCAATAAACAAAGGACTATTTTTACCATTTTTTGACATTAATATCATTAATACCTAATTTTAATAGTCTTAGTAATAATATCGGAATATGAAAAAGATTTGATTTCACCTGCTAATTCAACAATAAATACAAAATTATATAACTCTTTTATAATTGCTTCATACTCTTCAAACTTATTCCTACCTAAATTATAATTAATTGTTACTTTATCACCAATATGTTTACTCAGCTTTGCCTTAACATCCTTAATAGTTACAAACATTTCATCACCTAGGGTAACCGACATACATAGTTCCCTTCGTTTTAATGCCTCCAATACCACGAATTCCGTATTTGGTGTTTTCTAAAATTCCTTTAAGATCTATATCTTTAGTAACATCAGATAAACTTATTTTAGAAGCAATTACTGCAGGATCTAAAGCGTGAATGTTAATACGCCTAGGACTAGACGCGAAATTAGCACCAGCTTTTATTAGTTCTTCAAAATTAGATTGACACGCACCAGCAATAATAATAAGTTTCTCATGACTTTTCTCATATTTTCTAGCCTCTTTAACTGACTTGATAAAATTTGCACTGTTTTTATATGCAGAATTATCTGTTTTATCATTATTTGATTTATAATAAGCATCGTGACCTGTTATAACAACAATAGTTGGATTATATTCATCCAATAAAGTTCTTATTTGATAAGGTAATTTATCTTCCTTTTCAAGTATGCCAATCGCCCATATATTATTTTTTTTATAATAATTTAAGCAGCGATTTAAATAATCTTCATCCCCATCAATATGAAGGATTTTCCCAGGTAAGTAAAAATAATCATCACGATTTTCTAACCCCAGCGAGTTGATACGATTTAAGTATTCTTCTTCTTCTACATCTTCTTTAATTTCAAGGCATAGGGCCAAATCATCTTTGGGACTGTCAGCATACAATCTAACATTAGCACCTTTCAAAAAACACATTTCATCAACAATGTCGGTTATAACAAAAACAATATCATGGTTATATGACTTCCTAGTTACCATATCGCCTATCTTGTATTCCATATAATCACCCAAATAATTATATGCGATGGTTTTTTTTTTAGAATAAAAAAACAAAATATTTCTATTTTGTTTATCTTATTTTAAAACTTTGATGCTCTAATTCTAAATTAGATGCTACTTTCTCAAAAGTTTCATATATTTTATTTATATCATTATATTTAACAGCATTATTTTCAAAAACCGCACTATTGCCATATAAATAATTTTTAAAGTTTTCAACATCTTCAATTGTTTTATCACTTTTATTAGCAAACATATTAATTAATTTAAGTTGAATTGTACTTAACATACTTTGGCCGCGTTCATTATCTCTAGCAGCAATATTATAATTCATAAGGTCAATCAATGATTTAAAATCATTAATATTAGTACCAGATTTTGCTAGATTATCAAATAATAAATTACTATTATTATTAATAAATAATTCCTCAATACTTTTCTCATCAACAATTTGAGCTAGAATATTAACGGTGATCATTTCATCTTCATACAAATTAATAGAACTATCATTTCCAACTAAAACATTAGCACAAATTGAAGCATAACCTTCATATATAGGACCTAAATCATTGTTACGTTGTTTACTAATATCATCTTTATAAGTTTGAAGCAACATTAATTCACGCATTAATAAATAACGATAATCATAGTCCTTATTTGCTTCTGATAAATTAACATAAATAGCATTATCTAAATCAACATACTTTACTGGCTCTTTAATAATATATTTATTATCACTAGCTTCAATTTTTAAATTTGCAATTTTTGTATTTATTGTTTCAAGGTCAACATTAGATACATTATTTGTATAAACAGTCAATAAGTCTTTAAAGTTTTCTTTGATTTCTAAACTTAAATTTTCATTATTATCAATAGTCTTTAAGACATCATCTACTTTAACCATCATATCACCAAGTTAATTATAACATAATTTTAAAAAAAATACATCTTTTTTTAAACTTTACTCTCATTCTTAATTGTTTTAATATAAACATCACACTTGTTATTTAATATATTTTCAATGATTTTATCTTCAATTTTATTTTTAATAATTTGATCGATTTTACGAGCCCCAAATTCATTATAATTAGTAAGTTCTACAATTTCCTTTTTTGCTTCTTTGCTTATTTTTATTTTAATATTTCTCTTAGAATACTTTTCTTTTAATTCAATTATTTTCTTATCAATCAATTTAACGATTGTATCTTCGCTTAATTTATTAAATTTAACAATATTATCAATTCGATTAATAAATGAAGTTGAAAAGTTTTCTTTTAATTTTGACATTACCGTTTCACCAGCATCTTTATTAAAACCTATATTAATATCATTAAATCCTATATTACTTGTAATAACAATTACAACATTATCAAATCTAATGGTTTTTCCAGTTGCATCTTTTATTTGACCTTCGTCTAAAATTTGATAAAACAAGTTTATAATAGTTTCATTAGCTTTTTCGATTTCATCAATAATTAAAACCGAATAAGGTTTGTTTCGTATTTCTTCTAATATATTTTGATTATCTGAATATCCAACATATCCAGGAGGAGCCCCTAATATACGACTAATACTATGGCTTTCTCTGAACTCACTCATATCTAATTTAATAACATTTTTGTGACCAACTAAATTATTTCCAAATACTTTAGCGAGTTCCGTTTTACCAACCCCAGTTGGTCCACAAAACATAATTGAATAACATTTACTTTCAGCTTTCAAACCTAATTTTATTCGTTTTGCAATATTGATTACCTCATTAACCGCTTTTTTTTGTCCTAGTATAGAACTACCAATATTTTCGGAAATGTTTTTTATAATTTCTGGTTGATCACTTAATAATTCATGAATTAAAATTCCTGTTTTAGCACTTATAACATCTGCAACATCTTCTTTTGTTACTTCCTTAACAGTATTTTTATATAAATTTATCTCTAAATTGTTTATTTTATTCATCAAATTGTTTTCTTCTTCTTTATAACTCGAGGCCAGTGCGAAATCATTATCAATAATTGCTTCGTTTTTCTTCTTAACTATTAATTTAATATCTTTCATTAATTTTTTATATTCTTTAACATCTTTAGTTTCGCGCAAATTAACCTTTGCACATACTTCATCTAAAATATCAATTGCTTTATCTGGTTGATTTCGGTCATAAATATATTTATTTGATAATTTAATAATAATATCAATTATTTTCTCATTTATTGAAACAAAATGAAATTTTTCATAAATTGTTTTTAATCGCAACATTATTTCTTTTAATACTTCATCAGTTGGAACTTCAATCATCACTTTTTGAAATCTTCTTTCTAGGGCTTTATCAGTCTCAATATACTTTTTATATTCTGCTGTTGTTGTTGCTCCAATACAACGAATTTTTCCTCTTGATAGTGCTGGTTTAAAAATGTTGGAAGCATCAATCGCCCCTTCAGCACCTCCTGCTCCAACTATTGTATGAATTTCATCGATAAATAAAATAATATCATTATTTAGTTCTAATTCCTTTAATATTTTATTAACACGTTCTTCAAATTCACCACGGTACTTAGTGCCAGCAACCGCTGATGCCATGTCTAAACTAATAACTCTTTTATTTTTTAGAACCAAAGGAACATCTCCTAAGTTAATCAATTGGGATAAACCTTCAACAATTGCTGTTTTACCTACTCCTGCATCGCCTATTAATAATGGATTGTTTTTAGTTCGGCGACATAATATTTCAATAACTCTTTTAATTTCTTGTTCACGACCTATAACCGGATCCAACTCATTATTACAGGCTTTCTTAGTAAGATCTATGCCAATTTCCTCTAACAATATTTTTTTGTTTTTCTTATTTTTTCTTGAATTAGTAAATTTAATTGTAAATTCATTATATAGTTCATCAAGATTTATATTTAAGCCTAGCATTATTCTAAGAGCGACGCCTTCCCCTTCTTCTAACAAACTAGAAAATAAGTGTTCCACTGTCACTTCACCATTATTATTTTCTTTACTATCAATAATAGCATTTTCCATCACTCTTTTTAATAAAGGAGTATATAAAAACCAATTACTAGGCTTGCTACCAATACCAATTATTTTAATTAACTCATCCTTCAATATTTGATAATCCAAATTATAATCTTTTAACCTTTTAGAAACACTATTATCATTTTTTAAAATAGATAGTAATAAATGTTCACTCCCAACATAAGGATGTCTTAGTTCATACATTTCTTCTTTAGATTCAACTATTACTTTCCTTGCTTCTTCTGTGAAATTACCAAACATAGTTACACGCTCCTCTTTTATAGTCTATGATTATTTTGTGTTTTAATTATCTTTTTTAAACAACAAAAAAGTCATAAAAATGACTTTTAGTTTTAAAAATATATAATATTTAACTTATTTTCTTTTTATCATGGCTATTATTCGGTTAATAAAATTATTACCTAATACATTATCTATTGTTTCACTCTTTAGTGCAACTACAAAATAGATAACAGCACCAATTAATGCATATATAATAATTTCTATAAGTGCCGCCCACCTAGTTGTAGCACTAAGTGGGAAAAATAAATTACATATTTTTAATGATATATACATAATCCCAGAACATAATATTACTCTAATAAAATTATAAAATGTTTTGCTATAATCAATCTTATATTTTTTATTTATATTATATAATAATATTATAGTTGCCACTAGATGAATTAAAAGATTAGTAATAATTGGTGCATACTCTGCACCTAAATTTAAATAATTAAATAAATACATCATCGGTATATTTAATATTAATTTACTAACAAAACAACCAATTAATGTTCCAAGTGCTAGTTTACTATTATTTAATGTTTGTGCAGTATCAATTAAAATTGAATATATTGAAAATGTTATTGCTTGAAAAACAAATACTTTAAACATATTAATACTAAACAAATCATATCCATAAAATACAGTCCATACTGGTTTTGCTAAAAAACTAAGGCCTATAGTCATTGGTAAACTAGTAAATAATATTAATTGTAACGATTGATTTATTTTATTACTAACATCTTCCATATTTTTATTTGTATAACTACTAGCCAAATTAGGAATGAGACTAATAGTAATTCCTAACGAAATGGATATAACAATCATATTTAATTTACTAGCCCACACTGTTAAAACACCTATTGTTGTTTCAGCTATAGTGCTAAGTCCTAGATTAACCATGGTATTAACAACAGTAAGTGTATCTATCATTGAATGCGCTGATTTAACTAATTCGATAATAATAAATGGTACAGCATAATAAATTATTTTTCTAGTTATTTCTTTAGTAGTAATTTTTGCTTCTGCTCTTGTAATTAATTCATCTTTTTTTAAATATTTTTTATTTTTATTTATTTTGTATACTAAATAAAAGTATGCACTTAAAGCTCCCACAGTCGCACCAAAAACAGCTATTCCAACTGCCGTTTCCAGTGATAAATTAAATACTTTTAAAGCCATAAAACTACCTAAAATAATAACTGCCACCCTCATTAATTGTTCAATAATACTAGATATACTTGATTCAGTCATATATTTATGACCTTGCAAATAACCTTTTGTTACACTTAATAGTGGTACAATCAAAAGCGCTGTCGAAACAACTCTAATAACAAAAGTTACTCCAGCAATAGTGTTTCCGCCTTCAAGATCTCCCAAAATAAGTTTAGCAATACCTGGTGCAAAAATCATCAAAATTAAAAAAGAAATGAAACCTACAACAATAATGATACGGCTACCAATCTTATAAGCTCGCTCTTTTGTATAATGAAATTCCAGTGAATTATATTCACTTATTACTTTACTCATTGCTACAGGTATTCCACTTGAAGAGATACTTAAAAAGATAGCATAAATTGAATATGCATATCCGTAAAGTGCTCCACCTTGCTCACCTATTATATTTTTAAAAGGAATAACATATAATAATCCAATTATTTTACAAATTATGATTCCAATAGTTGTAATCATAGCACCTTCTAAAAAACCATTTTTCTTCATTACACCACACCTTATTTTTCATATATTATCATTGCAGTAAAACAATATATTTGTTCTTCTCCACATATTCCTAAAGTAACTTGATATTTTATATCAACAACTATACCTTCTAATTCATCTAAAAATTCATTAATAGCAGTTTCTAAATCTTTTTCATGATCCTCATCAAAAAGTTTTACTTTCATATTATCACCACTATTATTTTATAATTATTTGATGTCTGTTAATGTCACATTAGAAACGTAATAAACTATATTTTTATTATTTTGATTATCATAATATTCAATCAATACTTTAAAAAGTATATCATTATTTAAATCAGTTGGCAAATACCCAACTAGTGCAATTCCTTTAACTATATTTTTATCCAAATCTACTTTGTCTTTTATTAAATTAACTTTATCATCAACAATTCCTATACTAGGAAAAATATTATTAGTCTCTACATCATGAATTACTAATACCTTCATATCTTTAGCGTCAACTAATGGATTATCAATAATAACATGATATGTAAATTCCATATTTGTTAATTTATTAACAATTATATCAATTGAAAAAGGTATATTAATACTGCTTTCATTTATTTTTTCTAGTTGTTCGATTTTTTTATAATATTGTGATTCTTGATTGTTACTACAAGCGGTTAACAATATTAATAAAATTATCCATATTTTTTTCATTTTACTCTCTCATATACTTTCTTATTTTTTTATAATTTGGACAATATTTAGCAACCATTTCCCAAAAGTTTGATGAATGATTCGGATGGATAAAGTGAACTAGTTCGTGGATAATAACATAATTTATAACTTCTAGTTCAAATTTTAATAATTCACTATTTAAAGTAACAATATTTTTACTGCTATTACAAACTCCCCATCTGGTTTTCATCTTTCTTATTCTGAGTTTTGGAAACGGAATAGTTTCTTCAAATAATTGGTAATTATAAACTAATTGTTTATTAAATATTTCTGTCATTTGTTTCTGATACCATTTTTCTAATTTTTCTATGGAAGGTATATATATTTTATCTTCATTAATTTCTATATCTTTAGATAGCGGAAATATAACAATATCATATTTTTTACCTAGATAGTAAAAATTTTTACTGCTTTCTAATTCTCGTTCTCTTTTCTTTATACTTTTAATTAAAAAATCTTCATGCTTCAAAAGTAATCGATTGACATCTTTTTTGGTAATAAATGGACCAGTTGTTACGAGTATTGTTAAATCTGGTTTTACTCTAATATAAGTATTTTTATTATTCTTTTTAACGATTTCAACTTTATATTTTTTGCCTAAAAGTTTTATCTCCATTTAATCTCTCTATGAGCATGAAGTTCTGCATTGAGAACACATTTTTTAATAATATTATTTAATTTAAGAGTTAATTCATCCATACCATCAAATGTCTCATTATATATATTTGAAGACACCTTTAAAATAGTACCATATATTAAAAAAGGAAAAACTAAGTCATTATTTAAATCTGTTTTTTCATTATTAAAATTTAATAAATAATTTTTAAAAGCTTTCCATTTGTGATATTCTTCATTAGAATTTTCAGTCCTTTTATAAGTGTTATAAAAAAACAGACTTAAAATAAAAGATAAAACAATTAATAAATAAGCCTCAAAATGATGATAACCTGTAAAAAAATTAATTAATATTAGTAAAATTGTAATATATTTGTAAATGACTATTAAAGAATAACCAATTTTTTCTTCATAAAAATGTTGATGAAAAGTCTCGCTTTGAGCGATTCTTTTCCATACATAATAATTAGTAAAAAACTCTGAACTATTACCTTTATTATTAGCATATCTTTCTATATCACTTAACTTAATTTTTGGTTCTGTAACAATTGAATTAAATAAAATATCATAAATGTATTTTTGAGATTTAGTCATTTTATATTCACTATTATTATTAATAGTAAAAACATAATCATTATCAGTTTTTTTAACATTTATTTTTTTAAAGTAAATCAGCGATAAAATGGACGTAGTAAATACTTCTGGAATTATTTTTCGATAAAATAACATTGATAACTCAGCCGGTCTAAGTTTAGACGGACAAGTTTTACTAATATTATCATTATATTCT
>CAYXLG010000003.1:0-49791 GCA_964465805.1 uncultured Muribaculaceae bacterium | reverse complement strand
CCACAAGGACATGGTTCGTTTCGTCCAATTTTTTCAACCTTTTTAGGACTTCTTTTTACTGAATCATCACTATCATTAGTAATTTCGTTTTCAACAACTTTTTTTCTTTCAATATTTTGTCTGATTTCTGAATTTAATAAATAAATAGTAATTTCTCTATCAATAGTGTTTAATAAATTATCAAACAATTCATATCCCTCTGTAGTATACGCTCGTAATGGGTCTTCCTGAGCATAACCTCTTAAATGAATTCCTTCTTTTAAATGAGCCATTGTATTTATGTGTTCCATCCAATGTGTATCAATTACCCTTAATACAATTGCTTTTTCAAATTCATTTCTAATTTCCTCAGGTACACTCTTAATTTTTGTTTCATATTCATTGATGATTTTATGAGAAATATAATCAACAATTTCATCTTCGTTCTTATTCTTAATTTCATCAATTGAAATATGATTTTTTAATAACTTAGTGTTAACTGCTTCTAAAATTTCTGACAAATCCGTTTCAGTTAACTTTGTAGTTTCAATTAAATGACTCATAACCAACTCATCAACGTAATCAATAAAATTATTAAGTATCATGTCATATATTGATTCAGTATCTAATAATTCGTTTCTTTTTTCATAAATAATGGTTCGTTGATTATTTATAACATCATCATATTGCAATAATGTTTTTCTTATATCAAAGTTATTTCCTTCAACTCGTCTTTGTGCAGATTCAATCATTTTAGCAAACATTGGGCTACGAAGTGATGACTCACCATCAAAACCAACTTTTTCTAACATTCCTTTTGCACGATCAGTTCCGAATCGAACCATTAAATCATCTTCAAATGATACACAAAATTGTGACATTCCCGGATCACCTTGACGCCCAGAACGTCCTCTTAATTGATTATCAATTCTACGTGATTCATGTCTTTCTGTTCCTATAACACAAAGTCCACCTAATTTTTTAACTTCTTGACTTAATTTTATATCTGTTCCACGTCCAGCCATATTGGTTGCAATTGTAATTGAACCTTTTTGTCCAGCATTGGCAATAATTTCAGCTTCCCTAGCGTGATTTTTAGCATTTAATACCTCATGTGGAATTTTTTCTTTTTTAAGTAATGTACTAATATACTCACTAGTTTCAACTGCAATAGTTCCGACTAAAACCGGTTGACCTTTTTCATATCTTTCTTTAATTTCAGATATGATTGCTTTAAATTTACCTTTTCTTGTAGCAAATATTAAATCCTCATAGTCCTCACGAATTACAGGGACGTTTGTTGGAATAGAAATAACATACATGTTGTATATTTCACGAAATTCTTCTTCCTCTGTTTTGGCAGTTCCTGTCATCCCAGATAATTTTTTATACATTCTAAATAAATTTTGGAATGTAATAGTTGCTAAGGTTTTGGTTTCTTCACCAATTTTAACACCTTCTTTAGCCTCAATCGCTTGATGTAACCCATCTGAATAATTTCGGCCATGCATTAAACGACCTGTGAACTGATCAACAATAATAACCTTACCATCTTCTACAACATAATCGAAATCCCTCTTCATTGCATAATTAGCGCGCAGCGCTTGATTAATATGATGTACCAAAATTGTATTATTTAAATCAAATAAATTGTCTAACTTAAATTCTTTTTCAGCAGCCTCAATCCCAACTGGATCAAGTGCAACAGTTTTTGTTTTCTCATCATATATATATCCATTATCTTCTTTAAGAGTTTTTACAAATCTATCAGCCTGAACATATAAATTAGCAGATTGTAAAAAGCCCCCAGAAATAATAAGTGGTGTTCTAGCTTCATCAATTAAAACAGAGTCCACCTCATCAATAATTACAAAGTTAAGTGGTCGTTGAACTCTATTTTCAGCTTTAACAACCATGTTATCTCGTAAATAATCAAATCCAATTTCATTATTTGTAGAATAAAGAATATCGCATTCATATACTTCTTTTTTCTCACTAGGTGACAAATCACGATGATTTACGCCTACTGTCAAACCTAAGAAGCGATAAATATTTCCCATCCAATTCGCATCACGATCAGCTAGATATTCATTAACTGTAATAATATGAACACCTTCACCGGTTAAAGCATTTAAATAAGCCGGCATAGTTGAGGTTAATGTTTTACCTTCACCAGTTTTCATTTCTGCAATATTACCATAGTGAATTGCTAAACCACCTAATAACTGAACATAATAAGGTTTTTCACCAATAACCCGATATGCGGCTTCACGAACAACAGCAAACGCCTCAACCAAAACATCTTCTACAGTTTCACCATTTTTGATTCTTTCCTTAAA
This sequence comes from uncultured Muribaculaceae bacterium, assembly GCA_964465805.1. Classification (GTDB taxonomy): domain Bacteria; phylum Bacillota_I; class Bacilli_A; order RF39; family UBA660; genus DUPI01. Next base: position 47,473 of record CAYXLG010000003.1, on the reverse strand, counting down.
AATATCTGTTTTATTTTTAAGTTCTTCATCAGACATTTTGCTCATTGTTTCATCAAATTTATCTATTTCATCAGCTATTTTTTTAAATTTTTCGAGTTCTTTATATTCATGATCAAATATCCGTTTTAAAAACTTCATTTTATCTTCCTTTCTCCTATATATCTATTTTATCAAAAAAAGATTAAAAATAATAGTAAAACTTCGGTTTATATTTATTTAAATAAAAAAGGCCTGCGGCCTATTCAGTTGTTATAACCCCATAATTATTATCTTTTCTCTTGTATAATATACAAATTTTCTCGCTTGAATCATCCTTATAAACAAAAAAGTTGTGGTCAATTAAATTCAATTGCAAAATTGCCTCTTCTTCATTCATAGGTTTCATTTCAATTGACTTTCTTTTAACAATCTTGTATTCTTTCTTTTCTTCTTTTTCTGATTGTTCTAATTCAAAATTAGTTTTTATTTCTTTTATATAACTATCATTATTTTTTTTGCTCATTCGTGTTTTGTTTTTTCTAATTTGACGTTCTAATTTTTCACTAACTAAATCAATAGCAGCATATAAATCTTTATGTTCTTCCTCTGCGCGTAATATTACTTTGTTAAATCTAATTGTCACTTCTACAATTTGTTCAATATTACGAACTCTGACAATTACATTGGCAGTTATATTTTCAGGATTTTCTAAATATTTATCTAATTTACCAATCTTAGATTCGATGTAATCATTTATAGCTGGGGTTATTTTTACTTTATCACCTCTAATATTAAATTTCATCTTATCTACCTCCTATATTAATTATAACATAGTTAATTTTATATATAAATAAAAAAATAAAAAAAACTACTAAACAAGAGCAGTTTTTATTTCAATGACATTTTTAGCTTGTAACCCTTTGTCAGTTCGAACAAGTTCAAACTCAACATATTGTCCTTCAACCAATGTTTTGTAGCCCGATGACAAAATGGCGGAATAGTGAACAAAGATATCTTCGCCTTCTTTGTATTCAATAAATCCAAAGCCTTTATCATTGTTAAACCACTTAACCTTACCTCGCACAAATACCTCTCCCTTCTAGTTTCCTTACAATTCAAATATACCTCATTAATGGTATAATAATCAATAAAATAAGAAAGTCAAATTTCGACATTTTCTATTTGCAATAAAAATATTCTACTATGTTTTATTATAAATTTTTATTAAATGGTCTAAAGTATGTCTTTTAACGTCTATTATATATTTTTTTAATCAAAAAAGATGTTTTTTGTAATTTCAGACATCAAAACAGTTTTTTTAAACACATTCTTAAAAAAAAATTAAACACATTATATAATAAATAAAGGTGTGATTTAGTAATGAAAAAATATGTGTTAGATAGTTTAATAAAATTAATTAATAAATCTTATCCTGAGTATTCGGAACTACAGCTAAAAACAATAAGATATGGATTAGAAGGCATTTATATATCAGTTACCAAAACTGTTATAATATTCATAATTGCTTTTCTTTTAAACATTTTAAAACAATTATTAATAATTGTTATATTATATAACTTTCTGAGAATGTTTTCCTTTGGATCGCACGCTAATAATAGTTTAAGTTGTTTAATACTTTCTGCCTCTATTTTTATTGGTACAGCTTATTTATGCACCATTGTAACAATTTCAAAACTGACCAAAATCATTATATTTTCTATATGCACTTTAATCTTTATAAAGTGTGCTCCTGCGGATACAAAAAAAAGACCTATTATTAGTCTAAAAAGAAGAATGATATATAAATTTATTTCCATTTTAATTATTGCTATATATGGGCTTATTTTAATTACTACTAATGATAATTTTATAAGTAATGCTATATTTAGCGCAATTACTATCCAATCTTTCTTAATTAGCCCACTTAGCTATTATTTATTTAAACAACCATATAATAATTATTTATATTAAAAAGGAGGTTAACATGAATAAAATAGGTGCTTTTGTTTTGAGTCTAATTGGCTTTGCTTCTGCAAATTCTTTTAGTACAGCATGTATGTTTCTTTGGTTAGATGAACCAGAAATGCCAGAAAACTTAATAAAATAAAAATGTAGAAATTCTACATTTTTATTTTTATTATTTGTTTAAATGAATCTCTAATAATTTCCCGTTTAATTATTATCCTTTCATCCTTATCAACTATTTTTTTTACTAAACCTAAGCCATAACCCCTACCTTTGCCTTTACTTGAATATCCAATATTATCTATTTTATCTAAATTAATAATACCAGAAAAATTATTTGAAATAGAAAAACACAATTCATTATTTTCCATATATAGATATAATCCAACATTTTTTTTATTCAAGTCAACAACAGCTTCAATAGCATTGTCAATAAAAATACCCACAATAGTGCATATTTTTTTATTTAACTCAGATTCTAATGTTTTCATTTTTTTCGCATTAATATGTTTACTAATTTCTAAATTACATATAATATTTTTTTCTTTCATAATTAACATTTTTTGATAAACAAGACCTTGGAGACCACCAGTAGGCAATTTTTTTGTCTTAAATAATATTTCATTATCATCTTGTTGCTTATTACAAATAATTTCATCAATTTGTTTTACAACATCGCTTTCATTTTTTTCTAGCATTCCTTTTATAATAATAAAATTATTAATGTTCTCGTGATTTGTTAATCGGTACTTTTCCAGTACTTTTTCATACTCATTTAAATTACTAATTAACTCCTCATATTCCTTTTTAAGGTTAACACTATAATTTTTTTCTTTCAAAACAGTCATTAATAAAACACATATTATAGTAATAAGAATAACACTTAAAATCATTACTGTAATTCCGTTTATTTGATAATATATATAATATAAAAGAGCAGCATATATAACTATAATAATTAGTACTAAAGGTGCAATTCCTTCAAGTCCTTTTGTTTTAACATTATCGGAGAAAATTTTAAAAAAACGGCCTGATTCACGTACATTAACAATCAACACCATAATAATTGATATAATAATATTTATATAAAACTGTCCAATATATGATTCTGATAACTGTGTAATTTCTATTTTGAAAACACTAACTAACATAATTGCCATAAATATTTCAGAAACAGTTATTACTACAAATGTAAAAAAACTACCTAGCATTAATTCGAAAAAGGGTTTGTTAAAGTAATATTTGTTTAAAATCAATAAAATAATATAATTAAAAACAACTCTTAAAAAGTGTGTTGTAATAACAAACGATAATGTTATTAATAGTGTATTAATAAATACAACAATCCAATAATCTTTTTTTTTATAATCTATTTTAAATTTAAAAATCTTAGAAGAAACATAAAAGCAAGCTAGAGAAAAAATAAAACTATTAATAAGTAATATCATTTTAAAATTACCTCGTTTTTATATTTTGCACTTAACCAGTCAATTTCTACTCCAGTATCAAAAACAATTTTTCTTTTAGAAGCATTTACAATTGTTATTCGATTAATGTTAACAATACACGAACGATGTGTTTGTTTAAAAACATCACCTAATAACTCTAACATCTCAGTTAAAGATTTATTAACGCTGTATTTTGAATAATCTGTGGTTATAACAACTTTTCTCTCAATATTATCACGAATAATATATAAAATATCATTAATTGGTATTGTGTATATTGCTCCCCTATCTTCAAATCTAATAATTCGTTTCTTACCAAGAATTTCTAACGCTTTTCTTATTGACTTACGTAAGTTATCTTGATAGTTATCATACTTGTTAATAAATGATAAAAACATAAATTCATTTTTTAAAACTGTATAACCAAGTTCATCATGAGATGTTAAAAAAATTATAACACTTTCCACATCCTTTTCCCTGATAATTCTAGCAATATCAATTCCAGAAGCGCTAGGCGTTTCAATATCTAATATATATATTCGGCAAGATAATTTTGACTTAACTAATTTTATGAATTTGGAATCATAGTCTTTGAACATATGTTTTTTATAAACTATTTGATTTTTCATCATTTCTTCATCAATAATATTACTAACTTTATCAAGTATTTCCTTATTATCATCACATAAAACAAAATTAATCACTACATCACCTCTATATGTTTGCTTCTCGTAAACTAACTTTATGCTAACATAGTCCGGCAAAAATTGCAACCATTTTTGATATAAATTATTTATATTTAACATCATTAAAAAAATCAGATAATTATCTGATTTTTTATATTTTTCCTTTTATAACTCTACCTTTTGAATGATTTGTATCTAAATTTGAACGGTTTTTATTATAAATTCCATTAATTTTACTTGGCAATCCTAGTTCGTATTTTTTTAATTCTACTTGTTCAATAAGTAATTCTTCAATTCTTTGATTTGATTTTAACACTTCACTTAAAGATTCTAAGATAACTTTTTCTGATCCATCATTTTTTTTAAGATTACTATTTAAATTTTTAAGATTATCATTGACATTCCATAATGACCTAAGAATATCACTTAATTTCATACTTATATGAATATCAGCCATATATACATTCCCCCTTTAAAGTACTTTTATTATACACATTTTTTATCATCTGTCAAGCAAAAAAAGTAAATTAATGGTTATTTTTATCATTAATAAGAAAAAAATCAACAATTTTTGTTGATTTTGTGCTTTAACTCGTAAAAACGAGATAATTTTCTAATGGTGGAGAATAAGGGACTTGAACCCTTGACCCCCTGCGTGCAAGGCAGGTGCTCTAGCCAACTGAGCTAATTCCCCAGATGGTCGGGAAAACAGGATTTGAACCTGCAACCCCTTGGTCCCAAACCAAGTGCACTACCAAGTTGTGCTATTTCCCGGTATGGCGCGCCCGATAGGAGTCGAACCCATAACCTTTTGATCCGTAGTCAAACGATCTATCCAATTGATCTACGGGCGCAAATTAAATCTTATATTTAAAATGGTGGCTTCGGGCGGAATCGAACCACCGACACGAGGATTTTCAGTCCTCTGCTCTACCGACTGAGCTACGAAGCCAACAATGGCGGTCCCGACGAGAATTGAACTCGCGATCTTCTGCGTGACAGGCAGACATGTTAACCGCTACACCACGGGACCAAATATGGTTGCGGGGGACGGATTTGAACCACCGACCTTCGGGTTATGAGCCCGACGAGCTACCAGACTGCTCCACCCCGCGATATTGATTAAATCTTTATGGCGGAGAAAGAGGGATTCGAACCCCCGCGCCGTATTACCGACCTCCCGGTTTTCAAGACCGGCCCCTTCAACCAGACTTGGGTATTTCTCCATAATATAGATTTAATCTAAAAATTATAATGGTGCCTAAGGCCGGAATTGAACCGGCACGAGATTTGAGTCTCCCAGGATTTTAAGTCCTGTGCGTCTACCTGTTCCGCCACTCAGGCAAAAAAGAATGGTGTCCCGTACAAGAATCGAACTTGTGACCCTTTGATTAAAAGTCAAATGCTCTACCGACTGAGCTAACGGGACATAAAAATGGCTGCCTCGGCTAGATTCGAACTAGCGCATGCCACAGTCAAAGTGTGGTGCCTTACCGCTTGGCTACGAGGCAAGGTCAAATATTAATGGTGGAGGGAGATGGATTTGAACCATCGAACCCGAAGGAACAGATTTACAGTCTGCCGCGTTTGACCACTTCGCTATCCCTCCAACTAATGGTGCCGGAAACAGGAATTGAACCCGTAACCTACTGATTACAAGTCAGTTGCTCTACCAGGTTGAGCTATTCCGGCATGGTGGGCGATGTAAGACTCGAACTTACGACCCCCTGCTTGTAAGGCAGGTGCTCTAACCAACTGAGCTAATCACCCAAAACCACTGGACGTAAAATAATATATCATTTATAATTTTATTTGTCAACAACATTTGTCGTTTTTTTTATATTTTCTTCTATCCAATATGGTAATTTTTTTTGTAATGTCTTGAAACCCAAACTAGTTTCTTTAATTTTTTTCTTTCTAAAATTACCAGTTCTCTTATAATTAATGTTTTTTATGCTTAATTTAAGTTGCGATAATTTTTCATCAACCTCAAGAATCTCCATATATATTATATCACCAATTTCTACATAATCATTAATATTTCTTACATAACTATGAGAAATTTCAGAAATATGTATCAATCCACTGTAAAATTCATCTAATGATACAAAAATTCCATATGATTCCATACCCGTAACTGTACCTTTAACAATTTTTCCTTTCTTATATTTAGTCATTATTACACCTCTATTTTTATTATAGCACAAAACTCAATTAATTTAAAAACTATTTACTATCTTAAAATATTAATATATAATGAAATAGGAGGTATAATATGCAAAATAATGAAGAAAAAATTATTAAATTAATTAATGAATTAAGACCCTTTCTAATTAGTGATGGAGGGAATGTAGAATTTGTTAAACTAGAGGATAATATTGTTTATATTAAATTATTAGGTGCTTGTTCCGGTTGCCCAATGGTTAATGTTACTATAAAAGAAGTTATTGAAACCGCTATTAAAAACGAAGTTCCAGAAATAAAAGAAGTAATAAATTGTAGTTAATAATTTATCTGGTTATCCACTCGATATTCGGAATCATAACAAATTGTTTTAAATAATCATGTAAATATTTTAAAAACAACTCATAATCACTGATCCTTTGAATAATACTAAGAATTTCCTTTTCCTCTATGTATCCATGAATAACAAGCTCATATACATCAAAATAAAAGGTAGGAAAAAGCATTCTTGCATATAATAACATATAATCAGAGGTAGCAAAATTACTAGATGAAATATAGTTAAAAAGATCATCAATTATATCATTACCTTTAAAAAATTGATCCTTAAAGTATTCACAAATATTTCTTACTTTACTATCAATAATAAAATTTAAAGGATTATACAAGTCAAAAATCGTACTGTTACTTTTTATTCTACCATGTGATACAGACAGTATTTTGTTATTATTAGTATTGGTATTTCTTAAAAAACTTATACTTGTTTCAGCCATACCAACAAAATAACTAAAACTTTCACGTATTAATGGAAAACTTTTTCCAAATTGACTAACTTGATATTCAAAATAATCTATTTTCTCAGTCCATAACAAAAACCAATTATCTTTTTTTAACAAATCGTTGGTTGGAGATATATTAATGTTGGAAAACCATATTAAATCATCTAAAGTAACAAGACGTTTATCATTTGTATGTACTAATAATAAAACATAAGGAACATTATTTACATCGGTTATTATAGAAGAATTAATATTTAAAACAAATTGATGACAATATATACCTTGTAAAAATAAAGAAGTACTTAAAATTTGTAATTCTCTTATCTCATTTTCCGGGCGGTAGCAAGGTAAAAAAGCATAATTATTGTTATTAATTCTAAATCTAAATTGTTTTTCATGTTGGTGAATATTTTCAGGTTGAATGTTATAAAAATAATTAATTGTATTTTTCATATATTCACCTCAACTAATTTTATGAAATTATTATTATTTTATGATTGGAGGACTAAAATGAATAATTTAAAAGAAGTAGCAATTCAAAAATTAAATGAAAGAAATGTTGAAATTAAAGATATAGCACTTATTGTTTTCGATTTACAAAAACAATATATAGAAAAACTTACAGAAAAAGACTGTATTAGCACGGTTTATAGTGTTATTGATAAAAGAGAGGTTACACATGCTATCTTAACAGCCATTGCGATCGATGAAGCGGTTGAAAAAAATTTGTTTGATGAAATAATTAACAATATAATCAAAAATGATGATTCCCTTTATGGTATTGATGAAATATTACCGCTTAGTATAGTAAACATTTATGGTTCTATTGCTTTTACTAACTTTGGTTATTTAGATAAGGTTAAACCTGGTATAATCGGCAAACTTGATAAATTAGGAAAAGAAAAAAAGCAATGCCATACATTTCTTGATGATATTATATGCGCGATTGCTTCATCTGCTGCTAGTAGATTAGCACACAAAAATAGAATTGATTAACAATTCTATTTTTTTATATTGCTCCTAAAAGTTTTTTGATTTCATTTAATTTATTATTTAAATCTTCATTTTTTTCTTTTTCTTTAAGATATAAATTTTTATAATAATCTGCTTCTACATTTTGTTGTTTATCTTCTGTTGTTTCAGCAGGCTCAGGTGTTTGAACAATCGGTTCAGTTTCAATATTAACTTCAGGATTTACAATTGGCTCAATAGCAATAGGTTCAATTTCGATTTGTGGTTTTTCTTCTGTCACCTTCTTATTAGCAGCCAATAATTCTGCTAATTGATTAGCTAACTTAAACACACGCATTTCGTTTATTTTTAATGATTCTAATTCATTATAATTTAAATCATTTACTTCTGCTACACCATTTTTATTACCTCTAATAATCACCTTAATCAGTTCTTTAATAGCACTCCAATCAGCATCATTAGTTATATTAGAACTGAACAATGAACCATTTTGGTTTTCTACTTTTACTGCATACAACTTCAGATAATTTTGTTCATCAATTTCATTTAATGAGTAAATTAAATAGTTACTATTATTTAATTCAAAATAACGAATAACATGAGCATCTATTGGTTCGTTATTTGTATTAATTAAAGTTATCTTCTCCATTTTTTCCCTCCTTTTATTCTCCAATATTATTATAACCAAATAAATCAATATTTGCAATTATTTTTTGAAAGTTTCTTAATAAACATGAAAAAAGAGTGGTATCACTCTTTTAATTTATCAATTAATTCACTTTTATTCATCTTGCTGTATCCAGAAATATTTTTTAATTTTGCAAGTTCCTTTAATTTAGCTACGGTTAAATCCTCTAAGTTTTCTGTTATTTCTTTCTCCTCAACATCTTCTGGCATACATCCATGCTCTACTAAATATTCAATTTGTTCTTTTGTTAAAGTTTCACATTCAATTAAAGTTTCTGCAATTAATTCTAACAAATCAATGTTTTCTTTAATAATATTTTTTGCCACCTCATATTGCTCACCAATTATTTTTCTAACTTCTTCATCAATTTGATAAGCCACTTGGCTTGAAAAATTTCTACTTTTGTTATAATCTCTGCCTAAGAAAACACTTGATTCTTGATGCTCAAATTGAACAGGTCCTAAACTACTCATACCATATTCTGTAACCATAGCACGTGCTATTTTTGTTGCTTTTTCAAAGTCATTGTGAGCTCCTGTTGTTATTTCATTAAAAACTACTTCTTCAGCAACTCTTCCACCAAGAAGACCAGCGATTCTTTCTAATAATTCTTTTTTAGTTGATGTATATCTTTCTTCTTTTGGCAACATTAAAGCATATCCACCTGCATAACTTCTTGGAATAATTGTAACTTTTTGAACAACATTCGCATCACTTAATTTTAATCCTAAAACTACATGACCTGCTTCATGATATGCAACCAATTTTTTCTCGTTTTCAGTATATTTTTTAGTCTTTTTAGCAGGACCCATTAACACACGGTCGTGCGCTTCATCTATTTCTTCCATATTAATACAATCTTTATCACGTCTAACAGCTAACAAAGCAGCTTCGTTTAATAAATTTTCTAAATCTGCCCCGCTAAAACCAACCGTTCTTTTAGCTATATTAGATAGAGTAACACCTTTTGCAAAAATTTTTCCTTTAGCATGAACCGCTAATATTTCTTCACGACCTTTTGCATCAGGTAAATTAACTGTAACTTGACGGTCAAAACGACCTGGTCTTAATAATGCAGGATCTAAAACATCAGGACGGTTAGTAGCTGCAATTATTATAATTCCTTCGTTTGCACCAAAACCATCCATTTCTGTTAATAACTGGTTTAAAGTTTGTTCTCTTTCATCATGTCCACCACCTAAACCAGCCCCTCTTTGACGACCAACAGCATCTATTTCATCAATAAATATTAAACAAGGGGCGTTATGCTTAGCTTGTTTAAACATATCTCTAACACGACTAGCACCAACACCAACAAATAATTCAACAAAATCAGAACCACTTATATAGTAAAATGGTACACTAGCCTCACCTGCAACAGCTCTGGCTAATAAGGTTTTTCCAGTTCCTGGAGGACCAACTAATAAAACACCTTTTGGTATTCTTGCTCCTAAACGTTGAAACTTTTTAGGATTTTTTAAGAAATCAATTAATTCGGAAACTTCTTCTTTTTCTTCTGTTAATCCTGCAACATCTTCAAATGTAACTTTATTTGAGTCAGGATTTAATTTAGCACGACTCTTTCCAAAATCCATTGAACTATTAGCTGTACCTACTTGTTTTTTAACAAATGCAAATGCAAAACCAATCAATAATAACATTGGTAAAATATTAACTAAGAATAATAAAAATGTTCCTGATTCTGGGTCAACTTTAGTATCAACCTTGAAATTATATTGCTCTTCAGCATTAAATATTTTTGAAATAACTTCATTTGATAACGGAACTTTTAAAATAAAACTTTCGTTTTCATCATAATTTTTTAATTTTCCTTTTATCTCATAGACATTAGCTCTAGTTCGAGGTGTAATTATTATTTCTTTAACCTCTTCTTTATTTACAAACTCCATAAATGAATCATATGTTAATGTATTAGTTTTTAAATTTGCATTACCAAATACATACATAATTGAAAGCATTATTAAAAATAACACTAAATATGGATATAATCCTTTTTTCACTACTTTTTTATTCATTATAATCTCCTTCCTTAATAGTACCTTAGTATTATATCATACTTTTCAGATTTTGATTTATTAAATTTAGATTTTTTTAACCCCGGTAACCAAACAATTACCCCTGTTGAATCTACAACTATAGGCCATAAATCTCTTTCTTTTACGGAAATTTTTTCATCAATAAAAATATCATTAATCTTTTTACGACCTAACATTCCTTTAACATACATTTTGTCACCATTTTTCCTTGAGCGTACATGCAATGGTAAAGTCACCTCACTACTGTCAAGACGACAGTAATAATTACTATTTGAATCAGCTTCAGTTACAATCTCTATATTATGTCCATTAGGTAAATTCATATAATTAATTAATTCAATTTCATATTCATTACTTTTCATTTCATCTTGCACAACAACAAAAGTATTATAAGATTTAATCGCCCTAACATTATTTGGTAAATATATTTTTACATTAGCACGCTTAGAATGAATTAAATTATATAGTAATTTCGCATGCCTATCGGTTATTAACATCAAATCATCTTGATATATTTTTTCCAAAATGTAATAAATAATTTTCATTTTAATAACACGTTCTTCTTTTAAAAATTCTTCTATATTTAAAACATTTTGTGGGTATATTTTCTTTAGTTTTTTTTGAACTTGTTGATCAATATAATCATTATATTCTAGCAAAGTTGTACTGAATTTATAAAATTTTTCATGAACTCTTGGATCTTCCTTTTTAAAAGTAGGTACGATATATTTTCTAAAACGATTACGAGTATAAACATCTTTAAAATTTGAATTATCTACTACATAATCAATTTTATTTTTCTTAGTATATTCATATACTTCTTCTTTAGTAATATTGATAAGAGGTCGAACAATAGTATAGTCTCCCATATTTACTACTTTTGAAAAACCACTATATCCTCTTAAAGTTGAACCTCTAACAATACGCATTAATATGGTTTCCATTAAATCATCAGCATGATGAGCTGTAAATAAATATTTAGCATTATATTTTTTAACAATTTTAGCAAAATAATTATATCTAATACTTCTAGCTTCATTATGAAAATTATCATCCCCGTAATCTTCAATTTTGTGCCATTCAAAAACAATTCCGTTATTTGCACAAAAGCGCTCAACAAACTTTTTTTCCTCATCACTTTCTTTACGAAGATTATGGTGAACATGAGCACATACCACTTGTATTTCTAGAATTTTTTTTAAACGACTTAAAAGATGTAACAAAGCCATAGAATCTGGTCCACCTGACACACCAACTACTACTGAATCGCCATATTCTATACCCATTTCATTCATTAAATAATTATATACATTTTCCATTATAACACCTCTATTTTTATTTTATTATATTTAAAAGATGATATCAAGTTAATTCACCATTTTATGGGTTTATTACCAATTTCTTCGAGATAAGTATTTATTTTTGAAAATGGTTTACTACCAAAAAATCCACGACTTGCTGATAATGGTGAAGGATGAAATCCTTCTATGATTATGTGTTTTTCATTAGTAATTAAATACTTCTTAGACTTTGCGTAATTTCCCCACAAAACAAAAATAATTGGTTCTTTTTTATCATTTAAAATTTCAATTATGTAATCAGTGAATTTTTCCCAACCTATATTTTTATGTGAAAGAGGTTTATCCTTTTCAACTGTCAAAATTGAATTTAAGAGTAAAACTCCTTGTCTCGCCCAATTACTTAAATCACTATTATCACGGTTTATCCCTAAATCATTTTTTAGTTCTTTGAAAATATTTTTCAAAGAAGGTGGCTTTTTTTGTTTGTTTAAGACCGAAAATGATAACCCATGAGCTTGATTAATTCCATGATATGGATCTTGCCCTAAGATTAAAACTTTAACATCATCATAATCTGTAATACTAAAGGCCTTAAAAATATTTTTATATTCCGGAAATATCATCTTATTCTTGTATTCTTTTTTAAGAAAACTCATTAATTGTTGAAAATATTCTTTTTTATATTCTTCTTGTAGTATTTTATCCCACTTATTATTTGTTATTTTGATTTTTTGTGTATTCATAACACCATTACTCATTAACCAAACAATTTGCTAGTTCTACAAAAATTTCTATCGGAATTTGTTCGGCACGGATTGATAAATCCATATTATGTTTTTTAAGAATCTTTTCAACTTTATCCATATCATAATCTTTTAAATTATTTTTAATTGTTTTCCTTTTTTGACGAAACGAATCATACACCATCTCAAAAAAGAACTCACTATCTTTTAAAGGCAATTTATTTTCCTTTTTGATAAACTCTACAACAATACTATCAACATTTGGTTTGGGTATAAAAACATTTCTACTAACATCAATTATTTTTCTCACATTAAAAAAATAATTAACAAAGATAGTTAATGAATTATAATCTTTTGTTCCCGGTTTGGCACGAAAACGATCACCAACTTCTTTTTGAACCATAACAACAATTTTATCAGTGTCAATCTTGTCTTCTATTAATTTTATAATAATAGGGGTTGTAATATAATATGGAAGATTAGCAACAACATAAAGTTTTTCATAATTATAATCTTTAATATCTGACATAACGTCCCTTTTTAAAAAATCATCGTATATTATCTTAACATTATTATATCTTTTAAGTGTGCTTTCTAATATACTTTTTAAAGTTATATCAATTTCATAACATAAAACATCTTTGGAAATATGTGCTAATTCATTTGTTAGTGCACCACTTCCTGGTCCTATTTCAATAACTAATGTGTTTTTATCAATATTACTTTTATTAATAATTAAATCTATTATGTTTTTATCTACAATAAAATTTTGTCCAAATTTCTTTTTAAATTTAAAATTATGTTTATTTAACATTTCCATTGATTTTTTGGGCGAACAATTCATAAAAACCTCCTTATCAGAAATAAAAAGAAGACGTAACGTCTTCTTACCATCCCCAGCGCATAACTTCATAATTAACATTATTGCTTGTTGTTTTGGGAACTTCTGGATCTAATTCTGAAGAAAACGCTAAGTCAATAATAATTTTTTTGTTTTCTTTCCAAGCCTTTCTCATTGCAATCCCTGTGTCCATAACAACACCCATAAACGGTTCATCAGATTCACGAGTTACCTTTATTATTGTTCCACATGGGAAGACCTCATGCGGTGCTGCTAAAATTCTAATTTCTCCATATTCAGTATCATTATAAACAATTCCATCTTTATCAAGGTTATAATACTTATTTAAAGGTGTTTTGCAAGCAACTATTCCACTACATCCCTTACAATCAGCACCATAAGCAGTTAATCGTCCGAAGTAATTACCGCTAGGACCAGTACCTAAATCAATAACTTCGTTAACAACTTCTCTAACTACTTCAACTCTATTCTTTTCTTTATTATCATAAACAATACCATCTTGACCTTCAACAATAACACGCTTAGTATTCCACGGTAATTTAGCATTTTTATTTACAATAGTATCATATTCAACAACTGTATATATTATATTTAAACTCTTATTAAAATTATCGTTAGTATTGACATTCTCTACATTATTTAGTGTGTAGGTACCAAATAACGATGTTATTGAAACCGTTAATAAACTTATCCATTTACCAACTAAATGTAGTAAATATGAATTCATAAATTTCACCTCATAATATCCCCTAACAATGAAATTTTACCATAAATCGATATTTAAGTCAAATTGACGAATGGCATTATTAGTTGTAATTTTACACACCTCCTCCATACTTATATTTTTAATTTCAGCAACCTTTTTAGCAACTATTATAACATTTATTGGTTCATTTGTTTTTCCTCTAAACGGCACTGGTGTAAGATAAGGACTATCAGTTTCTAATAATAATAAATTTAAATCTATATTTTTAACAACATCTTCTAACTTTTCTGCATTTTTAAAAGTTACAACACCACTTACTCCTAACATTATACCGATTTTAGTAAGTTTTCTAGCCATTTCTAAATCATAACTATAACAATGTAATATAATTTTCATGTTTCTATATTCTTTTTTACTTAATATATTATATGTGTCTTCAAGTGCATCTCGACTATGAACAACTACTGTTTTTTTATTACTTTTAGCTATCTTTAATTGTTGCTCAAATATTTCTTTTTGAAAATCTTTATTATCTGTTTGCCAATGGTAATCTAGTCCAATTTCACCTATACCAACAATTTTGGGATTATCAATATTTTCTTCAATTAATTTTAAATCATCATATTTAAAATTTTTTAGTTCTGATGGATGGTAACCTAGTGTTCCAAAAATATTATTGTATTTATTACACAATCCAATTACTTCTTTATTTGTCTTATAATTAGTACCACTTACTATAATTATATTATTATTCATTTTATTAATGACAGTACTTAAATTATCATAATATTCCTGGAATAAATGGCAATGCGTATCAATAATCATTATTTCACCTCACAAAAAAATTATACCATAATTAGGTATAATTCTCATTGACATTTATTTATATACACATGTTTGGTGTAAACAAAAGCCGTAGATATTAAGTATATAAACTTGATTACACTAAATTCTATAAGGATACTTCCTAAGTTGAGTAGTAATATAATAATAAAACAAACAGCTACACACTTTATCTTTTTATTATCCTTAGTAATCATGTTTCCCTTTCTCCATTTTATTCAGCATAAATAATATAACATAATGTGCTGAAGAATACAAAGAATTTCAAAAAAAATTATTAGACATTTTACAACATTTTACACTTTTATGCATTATTTTTGTAATTTTCTATTTCTTTAAGTTTGTCTTGCTTATCAATTCTTAAAAATAATGGCTCTGGATTATTTAATTTTATACCAGGAACAATACCTCTAAAGTCAAATATTAATTTATAGTCTTTATTTGATACATTAAGCTGTTCAAAAATTCTTTCTGCTGCATCAGGTAAAAATGGTGATAGTAAAATCGCACCAATTCTAATACTTTCTAATAAATTATATATAACTGTTGCTAGACGATCATGATCATCAGTATTTTTAGCTAATATCCAAGGTGTTGTCTCATCAATATATTTATTAGTTCTATTGAATATATCAAATACTGCATTTATAGCTTCAGAAACCTTATATTCATTCATTTTTATATCTATAGTAGTTTGTTTTTCATTGATATATTCAATAAGTTTATCATCAATTTCTTGAAATTCTTTAGGTTCTGGGACTACTCCATCGAAATATTTATGAGCCATACTTATAGTTCTATTAACTAAATTTCCTAAATTATTAACAAGTTCAGCATTGGTTTTATCAATTATTAACTCATATGTAAATATTCCGTCATTTGCATATGGAATTTGACTTAACATATAATATCTAACCGGATCTAAACCAAATATTTTAACTAAATCATCAGCATAAACAATATTACCTTTTGATTTACTCATTTTTTCTTTTCCTAATAAAAGCCATGGATGACCAAAAATCTGTTTAGGAAGCGGTAAATCTAAAGCCATTAATATTATTGGCCAATAAATAGCATGGAATCTCAAAATATCTTTTCCTATAACGTGGAGATCTGCAGGCCAATATTTTTCAAAGTTAGATTCATGGTTACCATCTACATCATATCCGGTAAATGTAATATAATTACTTAAAGCATCTATCCATACATAAACAACATGATTATCATCAAAAGTCACAGGTACTCCCCAATCAAATGATGTTCTTGATACACAAAGGTCTTGTAATCCTGGTTTTATAAAGTTATTTATGATTTCATTTTTTCTACTTTCAGGTACAATAAAATCGGGATTATTTTTTATGTGTTCTTCTAATCTTTCAGCATAATTACTTAATTTCAAAAAGTACGCTTCCTCTTTAGTAGGTACTACATCACGTCCACAATCAGGACATTTTCCATTAACTAATTGTGAAATAGTAAAAAATGATTCACACGGTGTACAGTATAATCCTTCATAAACGCCTTTATATATATCTCCTTGCTTGTATAATTTTTCAAATATTTTAGAAACTTTTTCTTTATGATTTGAATTTGTAGTTCTAACAAATTTGTCATAACTTGTATTCATAGTATCCCAAATTCTTCTTACCTCTAATGCAACCCCATCAACAAACTCTTGATTACTCTTTTCATTTTCACAAGCTTTTTCCGCTATTTTTTGTCCATGTTCATCTGTTCCTGTTTGAAAATATACTTCATATCCTAATAATCTTTTGTATCTAGCAATCGCATCAGTCAGTACTATTTCATAAGTATTACCAATATGAGGTTTGCCAGATGTATAAGCAATGGCTGTATAAATATTAAATTTCTTACTCATTATTATCACCTCTGCTGGTACTACCAAAACCACCAGCCCTTTCTGTTTCTATTTTTTCTTCATTATCAACAAACAAAAATTGTGTAAATATCCCTTGTATATAGGCATCTCCTTTTTTTATTAAAAATTTATCATTACCATGATTTTGAAGTCTAATCCAAATATGTCCTTCATTAGAAGCGTTGTTATAATAATCACTCTCAATTATACCAACTTGATTACATAATCTAACATTATATTTAAATCCCATGCTGCTTCTAACAACCAACATTAACATCTCATCAGGATTCATATAGACTTTAACTCCCGTTGGGATTTTTTTTGTTTCACCAGGTTTTATAACAATATCCTCTAATGCCCAAAAATCATAACCTGCACTATATTTGGTACTTCTAGCTGGTAAATTATATTCCTCATAAATTTCTTTATTATCAGAAATATCCACACAAAACTGTGGAAAACTTATTTTTTCAAATCCTCTAGCCATTCTATACCTCCAAATAAAAAAATCACATCCAATTTAAGGACGTGATTACGCGGTACCACCTTAATTTATAACAAATGTTATACACTTAACCATTTAACGCATGAATACGGCTTAATCTACATATCGATCAAACAATTCCAGAACCATTTAAAATATTATGCTTTCTTTGTTTTCACCAAGCACAAAGTCTCTACCAAAACAACAATATTTATCTTTCCTTCATAATCTTTAAACAATAATTATGGTATATTATAACACGATTATAATTATTGTTCAAGATATTTTCCTAAAAATTGTGATGCTATTTTAGCAACTTTTTCCTCAACCTTAGTAACTTCCCCGTTAGTAGATGTTATTATTACTAAACCAACTGCATCCCCATTAGTAATTACAGTACTTAATGTGTAAGTACCTTTTTCTTTTTTTCCTTTAATTATTTCATAATCTTTTTCGTATTTTTCTAAAATGTTTTCTCTTCTTAATATTGATTTTTCCAAGCCCTCACTTATTGGTTGATTTAAATATTCTTTTTTATTAAATCCCGCTACTGCTATAATATCTTTGGTATCGGTTATAATAATGTTATGTTTAACAAATGTATGCATTGAGTCTACAAACTTTTGTGCAAAATCATTTATATTTTTCATTAGTGAAAACTTCTTCAAGATTATTTTATCATCATCCTCAATATATATTTCGATACTGTCATTATTATTTATTCTCAATGTTTTCCTAATTTCTTTAGGAATAACTATTCTACCCATTTCATCTATTCGTCTGACAATTCCTATGCTTTTCATTTTTACCTCTCTTTCTCTTTTATATTTTGTCTAATTATGGAGATTTTATACTTGCACCAATTTATAAATATGATATAATTTAAAATGTTCGTGAAAGGAGTGTTACAATGGAAAAAGTTTACATATTTGGTCATAAATCACCAGATACGGATAGTGTAACTGCTGCTATCGCACTCGCTGATTTAAAAATTAAACAAGGCTTAAATGTTTCCCCAAGAGTTCTTGGTGATATAAATTCAGAGACTAAATTTGTGCTTGATTATTTTGGTTTTGAACAACCAGAATATTTAAATGATGTAAAACTACAAATAAAAGATATAAATTATCAAAAAAATTACTTTTTAAATATGAATGAATCAATTTTTACTGCCTATAATTATATGAATAATAACTTTATAAGCAATTTACCTATCATTGATGAAAATAAAATTTTTAAGGGTATAATTTCGATGAAGGATATTGCTAAGGATCATATTGAAGGTGATTTTTATAATATGTGTACAACTTACGATAATATTATTCAAGCCCTAGATGGTAAAGAAATATTAAAATTCGATGAAGAAATAAACGGAAAAATAATTGTACCTTCGTATAGAAGTACAACTTTTATTAATAATATAACCATAGATAATAATTCAATACTTATCATGGGAGATCGACATAGTATTCATGAATATGCAATACATAATATGGCTAAATTAATTATTTTAACTAATAATTCAATAATAAAAGATAAACATCTTGAATTGGCAAAAAAGAATAAAGTTAATATAATCAGAACACCTTATGATACCTTTAAGGTAGCTAAAATGATTCATTTATGCAATTATGTACACACTATTAACAAAGAAACAAATGTTGTATATTTTAATGAATTAGACAACGTTGATGATTTTATCAAAGTTGCAAATAAAACTAAATATAGTAATTATCCGGTACTTAATAAACAAAGAGAATGTTTAGGTATTATTCATCTGTCTGATTTGTCAGAAAAAAGTGCTAAAAAAGTTATTTTAGTTGATCATAATGAATCAGAACAAAGCGTGCTTGGATTAGAGGAAGCAGAAATATTAGAAATCGTTGACCATCACAAAATTGGATCAATTGGCACATCATTACCTATTAATTTTAGGAATATGCCAGTAGGTAGCACCAATACAATTATTTATCAACTTTACAAAGAAAATAATATAAATATTGATAAAAGCATTGCTGGTTTAATGTTGGCGGGGATTATTTCCGATACACTTTTATTAACATCGCCAACAACTACAGAAATTGATGCTTATGTATTAAAAAAATTAAGTAAAATTGCTAATATTAATAGCGCTGAACTTGCAAAAAAAATGTTTGACGCTGCTTCATCTTTAGAAGAAAAAACTCCTCAAGAAATAATATATAGCGATTTTAAAAAATTCACTATTAAAGATTATCTAATTGGAATTGGTCAAATATTTACCACAAATCCAACTGATATTAAAAAGGATTTGAGTACATATATTGAATTAATTAATAATAATGCTAAAAAAGGAAATTACAAAGTGTTTACAATATTTATAACCGATGTTTTCAATAAAGGATCATATATAATTTTTAATAATGATGCAAAAGAAATTCTTAGCGATTCATTTAAAATAACAAACCTAGAACAATGGACTTTTATTCCTAATTGTTTATCTAGAAAAAAACAAATTGTTCCAATTATTATGAATAGTATAAAATCAAGTTAAAAGATTATATCAATTATTGATATAATCTTTTTCTATTATTATTAAGAGTTCTATTAAGTAATAAATAAAATGTTTATCTATTTTTAAAGTATCTAATATAATTAATAGTTTATTACGTTTCATTCCAAATCTAAACATTTTACTTATATTGCTAGCATCCACAAATAATTTTTGAATTGTAATTTTTTTAGTTAATTCTTCAGAAATTTCAATTTCAATAAAATTATTAGTTTGTTTTACATTTGTAATATTTAATTTTCGTGCTAATTTTTCAAACCATTCTTCATACATATAAATAAGCATTTTTTCGTCTATTTTTCCAAAGCGATCTTCTATCTCATTTTTAACCTCTACTAATTTTTCATATGAATCAATAGAGTTAATCATAGTATGAATTTCAATTTTTAATTCTTCTTCAATTACATAATTGTCACTTATAGAAGTATCAACTTCCAATAAAGGTAAAGTTTCTTTTTCATCTGTTTTTTCTACTTGTTCACCTTTTAATTTTTTTATCTCATTATTTAACATATTTAAAAACATTTCAATACCAACTGTATCAATAAATCCAGCTTGTTCACTACCAAGAATATCTCCAGCACCTCTTATTGATAAATCCCGCATTGCTATTGAAAAACCACTACCTAATTCAGTAAAATCTTTTATAACTTTTAATCTTTTAGTAGCTATTTCGGATAAAATCTTTTTATTATCATACATTAAGTAACAATAGGCCACCTTATTACTTCTACCAACACGGCCTCTAATTTGATATAGTTGTGATAACCCGAAACGATCTGCATCAACAATAATTAAAGTGTTTACTCGTGGAATATCAATACCTGTTTCAATAATAGTTGTACAAAGTAATACATCATATTCATAATTATAAAAGTCTAACATTATTTTTTCTAATTCACTTTTAGACATTTTGCCATGTGCAGATGTTATTCTAAGATCAGGTACTAATTTTTTAATTTCTAACTCTTTTAAAGCCATATTTGCAATATTATTGTATAAAACAAAAACTTGACCATTACGAGACTTTTCTTTATAAATGGCATCTTTAATAATTTGATTATTATAAGCCATTACATATGTTTGAATTGGATACCTATTAATTGGTGGTGTTTGAATCATTGATAAACTACGAATACCTGTAAATGTCATTTGTAAAGTTCGTGGAATTGGTGTGGCTGTTAAAGTTAAAACATCTATATTTGTTTTGTATTTTTTTATTTGTTCCTTATGTTTTACACCAAATCTTTGCTCTTCATCAACTACCAATAGTCCTAAGTCTTTGAATACAATATCATCGCTAAGAATCCTATGTGTACCAATTACAATATCTACTTTTCCATCTTTAATATCAGATATTATTCTATTTTGATCTGCAGTTGATACAAACCTATTTAAAAGTTCTATTTTAACAGCAAAAGATTTAAATCTTTCTAATGCATTATTATAATGCTGATTAGACAAAATTGTCGTAGGGCACAACATAGCCACTTGCTTACCAGAAAATACAGCTTTAAACATCGACCGGAAAGCAACTTCTGTTTTACCAAAACCTACATCACCACATAAAATTCTGTCCATAGGTATTGATTTTTCCATATCCTTTTTTATTTCTTCTGTTACTTTTGACTGATCAGGTGTATCCGTAAACTTGAATTCTTTTTCAAATTCTAGTTGTTCAGGACCATCTTTCTCAAATGCAAAACCTTTGCTAGCTTCACGTTCTGCATATAATTCTAGAAGTGAAAAAGCAATTGTTTCGACTTTTTGTTTCACCCTTAACTTTGTCTTAGCCCATTCTGAACTTCCGAGTTTATTAAGTCTAGGTTTATAGCCACTATTAGTAGAGTATTTTTTGATCGTTTCTATTTTTTCTACTGGTATATATAATTTATCATTATCACGATACTCTACTAATAGATAATCTTTTTCTAAATTATTTTTCTTTACCTTTTTTATTCCAGAATACCTACCTATACCATAAATTTCATGAACTATATAATCACCAATACTAATTTTAGTTAAATCACTTATCTTTGTTCCAATTTTAAAACGTGATTTGTATTTTTGATTAGCATTTTTCTTATTAAATATTTCATTTTCACTAATGACTACAAGACTCGGTAATTGAAATCCGCTATTAATTTTTTTAATAATAATATTTATTTTATTATCTATTATTTTATCGATAGATGTAAAAATAATATTTGAATTTTTTAATTCAGCAAGTAATTTATTAACTGAGTTTATATTAAACATACAAATGATTACTTTTTTGTTTTTTAATAAATATTTATTTAATTGATTATTTATTAATTCTTTAGTTTTACCAAACGGTTCAATATCTTTTGAACTGTAAACTTTTTTGTTTTTTAATTCTAAGATATCATTATCAAATTCCATTAAATATAAAAAATTAGAATTCAACTCATAAAAATCATGCATATACTTTACATTAGTTACATTTATACTTTGTTGATAATTAAATATTTCTTCCTGTAGCATTTTATAACTAACTTCTAGTTCATTATAATTATCCACAATTACTTTGCAGTTTTTAAAATAATCACAAATATTAACTGGTTTTAAATATTTAACAAGGTCCTTCTGAGTGACTAAATCTTCGTCAACTTCTTCATTTACTAAAAACTCAGTATTTGCATAAACATTTACTTTATTGATTGTTTTTATAGTTTTTTGAGTATCAACATCAAAAATTCTGATTGATTCTACAACATCTCCCCAAAATTCTATTCTTATTGGATTTACTTCATTAATTGGAAAAATATCTAACACAAATCCTCGTACCGCAAACTCACCTGTTTTATTAATAATAGTTTCACGATTATAACCCATTTTGTTACATTGTTTTACAATATCTGAAATCTTATAATCTTTGTTAATTTCAATATTTATTTTATTATCAATAAACATCTTTTTGTTTGGTAAGTAACGTAAATAACCCATTAAATTAGTAACAACTATTTTTTTTTCATTATTAATAATAGAATGGATTGTTTCTAGTCTTGTAATTCTTAATTCAGGACTTAATGCAAATGCTTCACTAGTTAAAAAATCATCCATAGGAAATAATAATACATCTTTTGTATAATATAATAAAGTTTGATAAATATTGGTGGCTTCATACAACGAATTAACTAAAAAAACAATAGATTCATCTGATTGAACAAATCTATTATATGTGTATAAACATTTTAATTCCTTATTTAATCCAATAATTACTTCTGTTTTTAGATCAATATTAAAAAAATTATTCATCTTACCCCACCATTACTTTTGCTTTTTATTATACTTACTCATTAGAGCAACAAAAGATAATTCTAAATAATCTTTAATCACTTTTGGGAACTGTTCTGCAATTTTTTTTATTTGTTTATAATCTTCATCACTAAATTTTCCTAGTACATATTGTCGAACATCGATTAAATTATTTTGAGAAATACCAACCTTTAATCTCTTATAATTTTTTGTTCCTAAATGCATTTCAATATTTTTTAAACCATTATGCCCTCCATATGACCCTTTATACTTTAATTTTATATTACCAACATTTATATTTAAATCATCACAAATTATTAATATATCTTCTATATCAATTTTAAAATAATCAACAAATTTTTTAATAACCTCTCCTGATAAATTAATAAATTTATTTGGTTTTAATAAAATTATTTTTTCATTGTTATGATAAAACTCACCGTAGATTCCACCAAATTTTTCCTTATTTAGTTCTATATTTAGATGATTACACAAACTATCTAGCATAATAAACCCAACATTATGTCTGGTTTTTTCATATTCTTTGCCTGGATTTCCTAATCCAATAATTAATTTCATAATTTCACCTACTTTATTTTATTAATATTATGATATATTTTATAAACTTCTTTTTTACTAATTTGACGATCTTCAGCTACCTTTTTTAATGCATCCTTTTTGTCAATTCCTTCTTTAATATATAAATTAACATGTTCAATTATAGTTAAATAATTAAAATTATTTTTTTCTTTATTTTTTTCCACAACAATAACTAATTCACCTTTTATATTACTTACTTCTTTTAATATTTCACTGATTTTTCCTCTGTATATTTCTTCAAACTTCTTACTTATTTCCCGGCAGATGCTAATTTTTCTATCTCCAAATATTTCTAACATATTATTTAGTGTTTGCAAAATTCGGTGAGGTGATTCATAAAAAATAATTGTAAACTCTAATTTTTTTAGTTTTTCTAATTCTTTTTTTCTTTTTTCTTCCTTATTCTTTAAAAAACCATAAAATAAAAAGGGGGATGGTTCTAAACCTGAAACTATTAAAGCTGGAATTAGTGCAGTTGGTCCTGGTAGTGCAATTACATTGAATTTTTTTTCAATAGCAACTTTTACTAATTCATAACCTGGGTCACTAATTACCGGTGTTCCCCTATCTGTAACTAATCCTACATTATAGCCATTCTGTAAATAATATAATAATTTTTCACCATTAGTTGTTTCATTAAAATTGTGATTAGATATTATTTTTTTATTGATATTTAAATAATTTAATAATTTTCTAGTTACTCTAGTATCTTCCGCAAATATTATTTCAACATTTTTAAGTGTTTTAACTACTCTATATGTTATATCGTCTAAATTACCAATCGGTGTTGGTATCAAATATAGAGATGCTGTATCATTATAACTTTTTTGAGACATAATATCCCTCTATTCAAAATATTTTTTTATAGTTTGTGTATATTCTCCACTTTCCTCGTGTATATATATTGGTGATAATATTTTTAAGCCTGGATTTCCATTTTTACGACCTTCAACTAATAATATATTAGCAGTACTGTTTTTTTTAGGATATATAAATTGAATCTTTTTAGGCTCAATGTTATTTTTTTTCATTTGTTCTATAATTTCTACTAAGCGCTCAGGTCGATGAACTATCGCTATTATACCGTTGTTTTTTAAAAACTTCCTACTTATTTTCATTAATTTATCAAGATTTAAAGAAATTTCGTGGCGTGCAATTGTTTTATATTTGTTATTATTTAATTTTGAATTAGGATTAAGTTTAAAAAATGGTGGATTACAGACAATTATATCAAATATATCACTTTCCCAAGTATTATATAAATTATTTATATCATCATTTATTAAATTAATTTGATTTTCTAGATTATTATATTTTACTGATTTTTGTGCTAATTCAAAACTTTCTTTTTGTATTTCAACACCCGTTATATGAGCTTTTGTTTTTGTTGTTAATATCAAAGATATTGGCGCATTACCACAGCCAATATCTAGTATTTTTTTAGTCCTTGCAGGGATTGTTACAAAATTTGGTAAAAGAACTGAATCAAGAGAAAAATTAAACATTGAAGTATTTTGATAAATCTTTAAATTTTTATATCCTAATAGATAATTAATGACATCCATTTTTATTAAGTTCCACTTCAATTATTCCAGTATTAGGTATATCTACTTTATATTTTCTTTCTAAAATATTAACTGATATAACGGTTCCTTCACCTTTTTCAGTTTGTACTACAGCTCCGACTTTTGGTAGATTTTTATGACAAACTTTATAATTTTCATCTTCAAATTTTAAACAACATAATAATCTACCACAAGAACCATTTACTTTTGAAGGATTTAAAGACAAATTTTGATTTTTCGCCATATTTATTGTTACATTTTCAATATTGTTGAAAAAAGTTGCACAACATAAAGTTCTACCACACTGTCCTAACCCACCAATTTCTTTAGCTTTATCCCTTACCCCAATTTGTCTCAATTCAATTCTTGTTTTATATATTGATGCTAATTCTTTCACTAATTTTCGGAAATCAACTCGTCCATCGGCTAAAAAATGAAATAATAATTGACTACGATCAAAAGTAAAATTAGCATCAATTATTTTCATCTTTAGTTTTTGGTTTTTAATTAATTTTTTACTTACTTCCATAGCTTCTCTAGCATCTTTTAAATTTTTTTTATGCTTTCTGTAGTCTTGTTTTGATGCTATTCTAATAACTTTATGTAAAGGTGAATTTAATTTTGATTCATCTATTTCTGTTATATCTGTTTCTACACATCCAAATTGTAATCCTCGTTCTGTTTCTACAATAACTGTTATATGTTTTTTTAAATGAAAATTATTTGGTATAAAATAGTATGTCTTTCCACCTTCTTTTAAAGTTATCCCTACTACTTTAATCATATAATTCACCCCCTAATAATAATACCAACTTGTCCATCAACAATTTGTTATTTACATTATATTTTGTTTTTCCTTTTAAATCTATTAATATATTTACTTTGTTACAAATTTCTTTAATCGTGTTTTCTTTACACATTTTACTTATTATATCATAATAATCATTAAAAATATTAATGTTGTTATTCATTAATTTATGCAAAACATCAGTGTAAAAAAATATCATTAAATCAAATGCAATTTGAATGTCTTTTTTATTTTTTATTTTTTCATGCCATAATTTATTTAAATGTGATATTGTTTGTTCTCTATTATTTTCATAATAATTTATAAAATCTACAACAGTATTTATTAGAACATCATTTTCTTCATTTTTTATAAATTCCTCTATTTCTTTTTCATTATTAAATAGAATATTAGCTAGTTTTTCTTTTATAGTATTTTCTGAATTGGTTAATATTTTTTTGTCTTTTATTAAATTAATATTAACACACCTGGATATTATTGTTTCTAATAATTGATATTTATTATCTGTTATTAAAATAGCAATTATATTTTTTTCTGGTTCTTCTAAAAATTTTAAAATTGAATTTGCTGAAAATTTGTTTAATTTATGTGCATTATTTATTATATAAACTCTTTTATTTCCTGAAACTGATTTATTACTAAATTCTTTTTGAAGATTTTGAACAATTTCTTTTTTAATCCATAGTTCTTCAGAATCTATAATTATAAGATCGTTATAAATTCCTTTATCTATTTTATCAATTATATCCTTTTGTATTTTTTCATCTCTAATATCTTTCGTAACTATTTTTTTTACGAAAGATATCACTAAATCCATTGTTTTAGAATATTGATTTGAAATGAATAGATATGCATGGGAAATATTATTATTTGTAATAGAGTTATTTAATATTTTACAAGCAATTGGTTGCTCACTTATATATTTATCTAGCATATCTAATCCTCCTTAAAAATTAATTAATAAAAAAATAATTAATGATATTATTACAGGAAAACCTAACAAAATTACCAATCCGACAGTTATAACATTTATTGGTATAATCAAATTCAATGGTGCTGCAAGTAAATTATAACCGTAAATTAAAAAAGAACTATAAATGATTTTTTTTATTATTGAAAATATTTTTTTTAACATATTATCCTCCTTATATATTTTATGAGAATAATATATTCTTATGAAATTTCCTTACGATCTTCAATTGCTTTTTCTAAAGTTAAGTAATCTATATAATCCATATCAGTTCCATATGGTATTCCTTGCGCTATTTTGGTAACTTTAACACCTGTTTTTTCTAATATTTTTGTTATATAAAGCGTGGTTGTTTCTCCTTCAATACTTTGTTTTAAAGCAATCATAACTTCTTCTATATTATCTTCTTTTATTCTTGTTTTAAGATTGTTAATGTTTATATCAGATGGGTTTATTCCATCTAAAGGTGATATTAAATTATCTATTACATGATATTGGCCATTATAAGTGTTTGCTTTTTCAATCATAATAACATTTTTAGGTTCTTGTACTACACAAATTATTTTTTTGTTTCTATTTTCATCCAGACAAATATCACATTTTTCCTGTTCAGTTAAATTATTACAAATAATACACCTTTTAATTTTTGTTTTTGTATCTTTTAGAGATTTAGAAAACAGTTCAATAGTTTCATCATCTAATTTCAAGATAGCAAGTGCTAGTCTCTCAGCTGTTTTTTCACCAATGCCTGGCAACTTTTTTAAACATTCAATTAATTTTCTAATTGTTCTTGGATAATTCATCAGAATATACCCGGCATTCCTTGTGTATATTTTCCTAATCTTTTTTCTGTTTCTTTATCAATCTTACTTATAATATTGTTAATCGACACTAGTATCATGTCTTCTAACAATTCAATATCATCATTTAAAATTTCATCAGCTAAAATTTTTACACTAACTAATTCTTTACTACCTTTCATTTCCACACTTACAATTGATGTCTTTTCATTAAAAATTGTTTCATCAATTCTCGCTTTTTCGTTCATCATTTCTTTTTGAAGTTTTTGTACTTGTTTCATCATTTTTTGCATATCCATATTATTCCTCTTTCTAATTTTTATACACTATAATATCATCAAACAAAGTTTGTATTTCATCTTTTTTATCATTTTTTTCTAATTGGTTATTTAAATATTCTTTTATTTCTTCTGTTTCTTCTATATATACATATTTTTTTAATTTACTTTTAAATTCTGAACGATAAAAAGACCAATCATTTTCATTTAGTGAAATTATTTTATAATGTTTACCAAATATTTTTGAAATAAAGTTTTCAATAATTGAAATATTATTATTAAATGTTCTTTTCATTCCTTCACTAGAATAAACAAAGATAATATTTTCGGTACTTGCACCTGTTATTCTTCCATCTAATAATAAAGATGCAATTTTTCCATAATTGTCGTCTAATACATATTTTCGAGATATTTCTAAATCCCTATTTAATTTATTTAATAAAGATTTGCTTGGTTTTACAAACGTATTATTTACTCTTATTTCTATTAATTTTTTTATAATTTCTTCTTTTTCGTTACTTTTTTCTGTGTTTTCAATAGTTTTTGGAGTTTTCTTATTCTTATCTGTTTTATTATCTAATATTACCTCTTTTACTAATTCTGGATTATTAATTTGTTCAACAGTTTCCTTTAATTGTTGGTTTTTTATTTTTTCTGTACCAACTAATGAAATCATTAATAATTCAAATATTAATTTAGGATGATTATAATTTTTCATTTCAATCAAAGAATCATTTATTTTGGAAATTTTTTTCAAGATTTCTTCATTTGAAAGTTTAAAAATTTTGTCATTATATATTTCCCGGGAAATATCATCTGTAAAGTAATCTGGAATGTTTTTGAAAATAATAATATTTTTAAGAAACAATATTATTTCCTCAACTAATTTTATAAAATTTTTCCCTTCATGATCATATTTTTCTATCAACTTAAATATTTCAACTAAATTTTTATTTACAATATTAATTACTAAATCTTTTAATTGATATTGAGGTAATGTACCATTTATCTCATGAATTTCATTAATTGTAATCTTATTTTCGCTATAAACATAAGCTTGTTCTAATAAACTTATAGCATCCCTCATACCTCCAGATGAAAAGCGAATAATTTCATCTAGTGCTGGTGGTTCTATTTTAATTTTTTCTTCTTTACAAATATAACTTAATCTATCAAACATGCTTTTATCATCTATTTTCTTAAAATTAAATTTTTGACATCTAGAAAGAATTGTTTCTGGAATTTTATGAGGCTCAGTTGTTGCTAAGATAAATATTACGTGTGCTGGTGGTTCTTCTAACGTTTTTAATAAAGCATTAAAGGCACCAATTGTTAACATGTGAACCTCATCAATAATGTATACTTTATATTTACTTGTCGACGGTATTAAAGAAACTTTACTCTTTAGTTCTCTTATTTCATCAACTCCGTTATTTGAAGCTGCATCTATCTCTACTATATCAATGTTTTGTCGATTGTTTATTTGTGTACAACTAACACATTTGTCGCAAGTTTTATAATCGTCTAAATCTGTACAGTTAACAGTTTTAGCCAATATATGAGCAACACTTGTTTTTCCGGTTCCTCTAGGACCAGTAAATAAATAAGCATGTGTTATTTGATTTTTTTTAATTGAATTTTTTAAAATTCTTATTATAATTTTCTGACCAACTACATCATCAAAATTTTTAGGTCTATATTTTCTGTATAGTGATTGATACATTATTTCACCTCATTATTATATTATATCATTTTAATGTGGTTTTTTAAATTTAATTTCGTTTATCTCTAAAAAAAAATCGAAGCATTTCTTTAGATTTTACATCATATTTTTTTTCTGATTTTAATATTTCTACATTTTTATTTAAATAGTTATTAATATTATGTGTAAAACCAAATTTATCCGAGGATGTTGCATAAATCACTTTTGATATTCTAGATTGCAATATTGCTCCATAGCACATCAAACAAGGTTCAAGAGTTACATATAACATACAATCATCTAACCTCCATGTTTTTAATTTTTTACACGCTTTTTCAATAGCTAGAATTTCAGCATGATGAGTTACCATTTTGTTTTTTTCTCTTTTATTATGAGTTTTTGCTATTATTTTTCCTTCTTTTACTATAACAGCACCAACAGGAACGTCATCATACTCAAAAGATTTTTCCGCTTCTTGTAGTGCAATTTCCATAAAATTATATTTCATAAAACACCTCACATTTTTTATCATAAAAAAAGACACACACATATAGGGAATCTTAAGGCTGCTATCTTCCAATCCTGACCTAGTTCGATTATATATGTTGTGTCTATTAGATGATATAATATTTTTTAATAAAAAGCAAGAATTAATCTATTTTTTTATTAAACAATGTTTTTTTCTTAATATATTTTACAATTTATATTGTTTTTTCAATGTTTCACGTGAAACATTGTCTTTTATTTATTTTTTTATATGATACGTTGTTTTTGTTGATACTTTGATGTTTCACGTGAAACATTGGTTTTTATTTGTTCGTTTTTATATGGTATTGTTGTTTTTTTATTAATACTTTAATGTTTCACGTGAAACATTATTTAATAGAAAAAAGATGATTGTTATTCATCTTTTTCTTCTTCATTCACATTAGTATCTATAGCAATGGAACTAACTTTTTGTTCTTCTTTTAAATTTATTAATCTTACCCCTTGTGCAACACGACCTGTTGTTGAAACTTGCTCTAGTGATAATTTAATAATAGTACCATAATCTGTAACTATCATTAAGTCTTCATTTCCATCGACTAGTTTAAATGAAATAATATTACCATTTTTTTCTGTTATATTAAGTGCTTTAACACCTTTAGTACCTCGATGTGTAGTTCTATATTCGTTTACGTCTGTTTTTTTACCATAACCATTTTCGGTTACAATTAGGACCAATTGATTATCTGTAGCAATCTCGCAACCCACACACTTGCTGTTGCCTATATTAATACCTTTAACACCACTTGCAGTTCTACCCATAATTCTTACTTCTTCTTCATTAAATCTTATCATTCTTCCATCAGCTGTTGCAATCATAATTTCATTATTACCGGTTGTCTTTTTAACAGATATTAATTCATCATCATCTTTAAGAGTAATGGCTATTTTTCCGGTTACTCTAATGTTTTCAAATTTTGATATTTTAGTTCTCTTAATTAGACCGTTTTGTGTACAAAATACAATATTGTTATTAGTATCTTCTTCATTTACTTTTAACAAGACGTTTACTTTTTCATCTTTATCTAATGGTAACAAATTAATTATTGGTAATCCTTTTGATTGCCTACTGAACATTGGTATTTCATATCCTTTTATTCGATATACTTTTCCTTTATTTGTGAAAAACATTACATAATCATGAGTTTTCATTATTAATAAATGTTCAACGATATCTTCCTCATTTGTTGTCATACCTTTTATTCCTACCCCACCACGATTTTGTGTACGGTAAGTTTCACTAGTAATTCTTTTTATATAACCTTTGTCTGTTAAAGTAATTACTATATCTTCAACTGGAATTAATGATTCATCTTCTATATATTCAATAGATGTTACATCAATCTCAGTTCTTCTTTCATCCCCATATTTATTTTTGATTTCCAATAATTCTTCTTTAATAATATTAAGAATTTTTTCGTTACTTGAAAGTATTTCTTTTAATTGTTCGATTAATATTGTTAAACCTTTTAATTCTTCTTCAATTTTACTTCTTTCTAACCCAGTTAATCTTCTTAATTTCATTTCAAGAATAGCTTCTGATTGCTCTTGCGTTAAATTATACTTATTAATTAACTGATCGATAGCATCTTTATCATTCTTTGCTGATTTAATAATTTTGATAACATCATCTATGTTTTCTAACGCTATTACTAATCCTTCTAATATATGAGCTCTTTTAGAAGCCTTATTTAAATCATATCTAGTTCTTCTTATTATAACAGTTCTTTGATGTTCAATGTATTTTTCAATTATGCTTTTTAAACCTAGAAGTTTTGGTTCTCCATCAACTAAAGCTAAGAGATTTATACCGTATGATGTTTGTAAATTAGTATATTTAAATAAATTATTTAAAATTACATTTGCATTTACACCTCTTCTAATATCTATTACTATACGTATTCCATTTAAATCTGTTTCATCGCGTAAATCTGTTATTCCTTCAATGACTTTTTCGCGAGCTAAATCTGCTATTTTAGTTATTAATGATGATTTGTTTGTTTGATATGGAATTTCTGTGATAATAATGCTTTGTTTACCTTTTTTATTTTCTACTATTTCACATTTAGAACGAATTGTTATTATACCTTTTCCAGTTTCATAAGCTTTTTTAATTCCACTATTACCTAAAATTTTAGCTCCTGTTGGAAAATCTGGTCCCTTTATATAATCCATTAATTCCAACGTTGTAATATCATTATTATCAATATAAGCTATACATCCATCAATAACTTCATTAAGATTGTGTGGAGGAATATTAGTTGCCATTCCAACTGCAATTCCCATTGTTCCGTTAACTAAAATATTTGGAAAACGACTCGGTAAAACAGATGGTTCTTTTCTTTCACCATCATAGTTTCGTACAAAATCAACGGTTTCTTTATTTATATCACGTAACATTTCCATAGAAATTTTTGCTAATTTAGATTCTGTATAACGTTGTGCAGCTGCTGAATAACCATCTATTGATCCAAAGTTTCCGTGACCATCTACTAATGGATAACGATAATTAAATGACTGTGCCATCCTAACCATAGTATCATATACGGCAGTATCTCCATGAGGGTGATAATGTGCTAGAACATTACCAACTGTGTTTGCACTTTTTACATATTTTTTTTCTGGTAAAAATCCTTCTTCATACATTGTGTACAAAATACGCCTATGGACTGGTTTCAAACCATCTCTAACATCTGGTAATGCTCTTGATACGATAACACTCATTGAATAATCGAGAAAAGAACCTTCCATCTCGTCTGATATATTTATATCTTTTAATCTTTCATTCATTTTATCTCTCCTTTATATATCAAGATTTTGGACATAAGTAGCATTTTCTTCAATAAATTGACGTCTAGGTTCTACTTCTTCACCCATTAATGTTTGGAATACATTGTCTGCTCTAATTGCATCATCAATAGTTACTCTTAATAAATGTCTATTAGCCGGATCCATTGTTGTTTCTGCTAATTCAGCAGCATTCATTTCCCCTAAACCTTTATTTCTTGTTATCTCATAACGTGTATTTTCATTTAAAGTTGCTAAATATTCATCTCTCTCTTTATCGTTTAAAGAATACTTTATTGTTTTACCATGTTTAATAGCATAAAGTGGTGGTTGTGCTATATAAATGTAACCGCCTTCTATTAATGGCTTGAAAAAACGATAGAAAAAGGTTAATAAAAGAGTTCTTATGTGAGCACCATCAACATCAGCATCAGTCATTATAATAATTTTATGATATCTTAATTTAGTAATATCATATTCTTCGCCTATTCCAGTGCCTAATGCAGTTATTAAACTTCTTATTTCTTCATTTGCTAAAATACGATCTAATCTCGCTTTTTCTACATTCAATATTTTCCCTCTTAAAGGTAGGATTGCTTGTGTTCGGGAATCCCTACCTCCAATTGCTGAACCTCCAGCCGAATCCCCTTCCACTATAAACATTTCAGAAATACTAGCATCTTTTGATGAGCAGTCAGCAAGTTTTCCAGGTAAACTTGAAACTTCAAGTGCTGTTTTTCTTCTTGTTAATTCTCTTGCTTTTTTTGCCGCAACTCTAGCACGAGCTGCAGTCATACATTTTTCAATAATGATTTTTGCTTGATTTGGATTTTCTAATAAAAATCTTTCAAATCCTTCACTAAATATATTATCAGCTATTTTTCTAACTTCACTGTTTCCAAATTTTGTCTTTGTTTGTCCTTCAAATTGTGGATTAGGATGTTTACAAGAAATGATCATTGTTAATCCTTCTTTTACATCATCACCACTAAGAGAATCATCATTTGGTTTTAAAATATTTGTTTTTCTTGCATAATTATTTATCACTCTTGTTAACGATCTTCTTACGCCTTCTTCATGTGTTCCACCTTCATAAGTGTTTATATTATTAGTAAATGAATATAAATTTGAATTATATCCCGAATTATATTGAAAAGCAATTTCTAATGAAATATCATCTTCTTGTCCATTTATATAAACAATTTGTTCATGTATCGCATTTTTATTTTTATTTATCATTGCAACATATTCACTTATACCACCTTCATAGAAAAAGGTTTCTTTTTTATTTTCAACTCTATCATCCATAAGAATTATTCTTAAGCCTTTATTTAAAAATGCTAATTCTCTAACACGAGTTTTTAATATTTCATAATCAAAAATTATTGTTTCAGTAAATATTTGTGGATCTGGTTTAAAAGTAACGGTTGTTCCAGTCCTATCAATAGAACATTTATCTATAACTTTTAAACTATCAACAGGCTTCCCACCATTTTCAAAACGAATATAGTGAACTTTACCATCTTGATAAACTTTTACTTCTAACCAGCTACTTAATGCATTAACAACACTGGCACCTACTCCGTGAAGACCGCCAGATACCTTGTATCCACCTCCACCAAATTTACCACCAGCATGAAGTATTGTATAAACTGTTTCTATAGTTGATTTTTTTGTTTTTTCATGAATTCCGGTAGGAATTCCACGACCATCATCCTTTACTGTTATTGAATTATCTTTATTTATAATTATCTCAATATCATCACAATAACCAGCTAGCGCCTCATCAATTGCATTATCAACTATTTCCCATATTAAATGATGCAATCCTCTTGAACTTGTTGCACCTATATACATTCCTGGTCTTTTCCTTACTGCTTCTAATCCTTCTAATACCTGAATATCAGATGAATCATAATGTTGTTCTTTTTTCATTTTTACACCTCTTCTTTTTTTATAATTTTTCCATCTTTTATTTTTATGATTTGAGCACGATTTAATATTTCTTTATTGATACTTTTTAAATCAGTTGTTGTAATAAAAGTTTGGATGTTATTTATTATATATTTTAATAAATTGTTCTTTTTTATATCATCCAGTTCACTAAAAACATCATCTAATAATAATATTGGATAAGTTTTTTTATAACTTTTAAAAATTGGAACCTCAGATAATTTTAATGATAATACAGCTAACCTTTGTTGACCTTGTGAACCAAAAATTTTTAAATTATTATCACCAATAATAAAATCAAAATCATCTCGGTGTGGACCTACAAAGGTCATACCAAATTTTAATTCTGATTTATAACTTTTTTTCAATTGTTCTTTATATGTTTTTAAAATATTATTAATTTCATAATTATTAATATTAATTACAGGTTTATAAACTATTTTGAAGTTTTTAATATTTACAAGGCTATAATATATATCACCTATATTTTTATTTATATTTTTTATGTAATTTTCTCTATATTGATATATTTTTGCCCCCCTCTCAATCAATGATTCTGTTATAATATCAAAATAATATTCATCTATTTTTTGAGTTTTTATATAGTTTTTTAATAACTCATTTCGTTGCTTTAATATTTTATTATAATCATTTAATATATTTAGATAATTTTGGTGGATTTGGGATAACTGTACATTTAGATATTTTCTTCGTCCAGAGGGGGAACCTTTTATTAATTCCAAATCTTCAGGATGAAAAATAATAATATTCATCTTGTTAATATAATTATTAACTTTATTTATAATATTTCCATCTATTTTTAGTGTTTTTCTTTGTGCTTCTATTATTACTTCTAATTGTGATGAAATTAATTCATCATTAATAATACCGGAAACACGTGCAAAGGTGGAATCTTTATTTATAAGATAATTATCAATTACTGATTTATGAGATTTGGTAATACCTAAAACATATATACTTTCTAATAAATTAGTCTTTCCTTGACCATTATCACCATATATAATGTTAATATTAGGACTAAAGGAAATTACTAAATCTTTATAATTTCGAAAGTTTGTAATTTTAAGATTTCTAACTAACATTTTCCCCTCATTTCTTTTTTTAAGATACTTTAATTGATTTTAATAATTAATTGACCCCCTATACCTACATATTAATTATACCATAAATTTGGCTTTAAAAATAAAAAAAAGCGTTAATAACGCTTTTTTATATAGATTTTCTTTGTCTAAGTATAGATTCTAATCTAGATGCTCGTAAAACCTGATTTTCAAATGACGAATATGACATCGGAAATAATAAAGAAGTTCCGTTTTTAAAATGTATTTCTGTTTGGTTGTCTTTTTTCTTATAATGAGAAATCTTATTTAAAGAGATCCACGAGCAATCACTTGAACGTGCTGATCCTGTAGGTAAAAAAATAATTTCATGGCTCTCTTCAATAATAATTGGTGATTTGTATATAGTACCACCCAAAAAATTTTTACTCCCTTCAAATCTTCCTAAATAAGAACTTCCAAAATAACGACAACTGTCATCTATTATTTTTGGGGTCGTTCTATTAACTATAAAAGTATCATTATCTTCAATTATTTTACTTTTATAACCATCAATTGCAATAATTGCAATAGTTGAAGGACTAATCTCATACTTTTCCATTTTACACCTCCTTACTAATATAATTCGCTATAGTTTGCGAATTTCCTTCATAATACATTAAAATTTTACATTTTAGTATGTTTTTGTCTGAAATAACCATTATTATGTCTAAAGTTTTTTTTAGCAATTAAAAATAACCACTTTAGAGGTTATTTTTTTATTTAAGACATTAATATGTTCTAATTGGCAGAATTAATTGGATTAAAGAGTCATCATCTAAATTTTTAATAATGATGGGTTTTAATTCCCCATTAAATAATATTTCTATGAATTCTTCATCAATTGACTTTAAAGCTTCTAGCATATATTTTGAAGAAAAAGATATTATTATGTTTTTTTCATTGTTTTTTTCAACAATCAATTTTTCTTCGACCTTCCCTATTTCTTGAATATTTGAAAAAATGGTAAACTCATTATCTTTTAACTCTAATTTTATAGTATGTTTTTCATATTCATTTGTTAGTAAAGAAGCTCTATCGATTGAATTATAAAAATTTTGTCTTTTAACTTTTACTTTTAACATAAAATCTGTAGGTATCAACGCTGAAGTATTTGGATATGTTCCATTAATCAAACGTGACATAAATTTAATATCAGAAAACTTAAATATAATATTATTATTAAAAATATGCAATTCTATAATATCATCATCATCACCGAGTATTCTATTTAACTCTTGAATATTTTTATTTGGAATTATAATATTTATTTCATTATCTATTTTTTGAGTTATTTCCACAACTTTTGATGATAATCTATATGAATCAGTTGCTGTACATTTTAAATGATTGTCTTTTATTTGTAGATTCAATCCAGTTAATGTCGGTCGTGATTCTTCATTTGACGTTGCAAAAATTGTTTGATTTATTATATTTTTCAATACTTTATTATTTAACTTTATAGGTTGATTATTTTCTTCTAAATTTAAAGTTGGAAAATCTTCAACTCTATTACAATTTAAATAAAAAGAAGATTTAGTTGTATATATATTAATTTTATCCTCTAATACTTCTTCTATATTAATAATTTCATCAGGTAATTTTCTAATAATTTCAAATAAATATTTACCATATACAACTATAGTACCTGGTGATTTTATATTTTTTATTTTTTCAGATGAAATAAATGTCTTTATTGCTATATCATTATTAGTACTTAGTAAAAATAATCCTTCATTTGTTAAATCCATTTTTATACAATTTAAAATAGGTATTAAATTTTTAGTTGAGATACCTTTTATTACATAATTTAAATGTTCTAATAAAACTTTTTGTTCAATTTCAAAATTCATAAAACTCTCCTTTTTATATTTTTTGTTTATTATATTATTATTATATATGTGGATAATGTGGAAAATCGAATAATTTCCTTTAATTAAATACAAAAAACGTTGTTTTTATATTGTGGAAAACTTTTTTATATAATAATTTATCCACAAATTAATTTAAATTTCTAATAATTTTTTTTATTTCTTTATCTAAATTAATGTCATTAATTAATTCTTTTTTAATTTTATCGACAGAATGTATAACAGTGGTATGATCCCTTCCACCAAATAATAATCCGATTTTTGTAAGAGGTTCATTATATACAGTTCTACAAATATACATCGCTACTTGCCTAGGAACAGCAATTGCCGCAATTCTTCTTTTTCCTTTTAACTCTTCAATAGTTATATTATAAGCATTTGCAACTAATTGTTGTACTTTCTCTATATTATTTTTTGAAACCATACATTTTCCTATATAATCTTTTAAAGCTTCAATAGCTAACTCTAATGTTATATCAGAGCCGTTCATCATCGTGGCATATGCAACTACACGGGTAATTGCACCTTCTAATTTTCTAATATCACCAATACAATTACTTGCAATATATTCTTTAACATCTTGTGGGAAATTAGTATTTAAAGCATGCCCTTCAATTTTTTTCTCAATAATTGAAAGCCTAAGTTCAAAATTAGGAGGCATAATATCTACCATTAATCCCCAAGTGAATCTAGTTCTTAATCTGTCTTCTAATTGTTTTAAATCATCTGGGGATCTGTCAGAAGAAATTATTATTTGTTTATTATTAGTATGGAGTTCATTAAATGTATTAAAAAATTCTTGTTGTGTTTTGTTAGCAATTTCTAGATATTGTATATCATCAATCATTAAAACATCAACATCTCTGTACTTCTTTTTAAACCTTTCTACTTCTTTAAAATTATTATTATTTTTGTTTTTTCTATACAATTCGATAAAATCATTAACAAATTGTTCGCTGGTAACATATAATACTTTTTTCTTACTGTTTTGAACAATATAATTTCCAATTGCATGCATTAAATGAGTTTTACCAAGTCCACTATTACTATATATAAATAAAGGATTATACATAAAACCTGGTTTTTCTGCAACTGCTATAGCAGTTGTTTTTGCAAATTTATTACTATCTCCAACCACAAAATTTTCAAATAAATATTTAGGATTCAAATTTGATTGAAACGGTTCGGAGATTTCCTCATCTGATAAGAAAATTTCTTTATCTTTAATTTTTTCGATATCTTCATCTGTTAAATATTCAAAAATAAAATTAGAGCCAGTTACTTCATTAAATATAGTTTCAATTAAAGTATTATAATTTTCTTTCAAATGTTTTTTATGAATTAGCATTGGAACTAACACCGTTGCTTTATTATTATCTAATGAAATCAATTTAGTTTCAGCAAACCATGCTTCGTATAACATAGGTGCTAGATTCTTTTGGACTTTTTCTAAAAAATTATTCCATATACTATTTATTTCCATCATTCCACCACCTAACTAATTAACTAAGTTTATTTTACAACAAAAACAATAAAAAACCAAGTGAAAACGACTTTTCCACAATAAAATCTTTTAAAAACAATGTTTTCCACAAAAATGTGAATAAAAATATATTATTAACAAAAAGAATAAAATAGTTTTCCACAAAAATGTGGAAAACACATAAAACCTTAATAATAAATTAAAAAAATGAAGAAGTTATTAACATTTTTATGTGGACATGTTTGACAAATGAAAAAAACATATATATAATTATATCAGCAAATGTGAATTAGTTCAGGAGGTGGAAGAATGAAAAGAACTTATCAATCAAACAAAAGAAGAAAAAGTAGAAAACATGGTTTTTTTGCTCGTATGAAAACTAATATTATAAATAGAAGACGTAAAAAAGGACGTAAGGTTTTATCACGTTAAAAACACTACTATAATAGTGGTGTTTTATTTTATGGAGAATATTATGAAGAAAAAAAATATTTTACAAAAAAATGAGGATTTTAATAGAATTATAAAAACTTTTAAACCATATCGTTATAAATACTTAAGTTTTTATATAGAGCGAATAACCGAAGAAAATTATTTTTTCGGGTTTTCAGTTGGTAAAAAAATTGGCATTGCTGTAAAACGCAACAAAATAAAAAGGCAATTAAAAGAAATAATTTCAAAAAATAACTATCAAAATGGTTTTAATTGTATTATAATGGTTAATAGAGGAATAATTACTAAAACATTTAAAGAAATAGAAAATGATGTAAATAATTCTCTAAAAAAATTAGATATATTAGATTGATGGAGGTAATTATTGATGAATAAAAAATATATAAAATTAATAATAATGATAGTATTTTTATTAGGAATAACAGGTTGTACAAAAAATTTTAACTATGAAGGAAAATTATATACTGAAAATATATTGTGTCGACCAGAAAAACAAGAAACTATAGAAATATACAAAAAAAATAATATAGATATTAAAAATTTAAAATCATGTTCACAATTTAAAATAACAGATGGTGGGTATGAAGGTCTGTGGACGACAGTTTTTGTAAAACCATTAGCACTTTTACTATTGAAAGTTGGGCAAACATTAAATAGTTACGGTTTTGCTATTATTTCAGTAACACTGTTATTAAGAATATTAGTATTACCAATAACAGCTAAAACAACTGCTCAATCGGTAAATATGAGTAAAGCACAACCTGAAATAGAAAAATTAAATAAGAAATATGAAAATAAAAATGATCGTGAATCATTAATGCAAAAAAGTCAGGAACAATTATTAATTTATAAAAAATATAATATAAAACCGTTATCTGGGTGTTTATTTGCTATTATTCAAATTCCTTTATTCTTCGCATTTTTTGAGGCTATAAATCGATTACCTGTTTTATTTGAAGAAAACTTTTTAAAATTATTTGAGTTAAGAAGAACTCCATTAGAAGCATTTAGACTTAATCAATATTATTATGTAATATTTATCATTTTAATTATATCATCTACATATTTTTCATTTAAACTTAACAAAACAGCACCAATGTCTGAAGAACAAGAAAACCAAATGAAAATGACAACAAATATAATGGTAGTAATGATATCAATATTCTCTTTTAATTTACCTACAGGAATTGGACTTTATTGGATATTTAATAGTGGTTTTACAATTGTACAAAATCTAATTGTGAAAGGAAGTAATAAAAATGTTAAAAATCCATAGTTTTGAAGGAAAATCAAAGGAAGAATTATTAGAAAGAACACTTACTAACTTAGAGGTAACTGAAAATGAAATTTTTATTTCTTATAAAGAAACAGAGGGCAAATTATTTAAAATAAAAAAATACGAAATAAATGTTTTAAAAAAGGATGATTTAATCTTATTTATAAAAAAATATTTTACTAAATTATCTGATTTAATGAATGTAAATATAAATTGTGAAATAAAAATAAGGGATGAAATTTTAAATATAAACTTATTAACTTCTAATAATTCAATAATTATAGGGAAAGATGGAAAAACATTAAATTCAATTCAATTGCTTCTTAAACAAACATTAAATAATAACGTACCTTTTAATATAAAAATTAATATAGATGTTTCAAATTATAAATCCAAAAAGATAAAATACTTTGAACGTGAAATAACTAAAATAGCAAAAGAGGTTTTGAAAACAAAAATAGAAGCACAATTAGATCCTATGAATTCTTATAAAAGAAGAATTGTTCACACAATTGTAAGTTCCTTTGAAAAATTAGAAACTATTAGTGATGGTGAAGAACCTAATAGGTTTGTAATAATAAAATATAAAGAATAAAAAAACTAATCAATTATTTTGTTAAAATAATTGATTTTATTTTGAACATTGACTATAGTTTATATTTGATGTAGAATACAACTATAAAATTGATGTATATATTTTATATAAATTGACAAATTAATAAAAAAATAAATAGAGTAAAATTGTGCTTAGGCCTAGAGAGGTAGGAAAACAATGGTTTTTGCCAAAAAAGAGTATTATGAAATTGTAAAACCAATATTAAAAAATATCGAATTTCAAAAACGAAGATCATATCAGCATCATGGTAGTGAAACATTATATATTCATTCAATAAAAGTATCAATTTTATCTTATAAATTAGCCAAAAAATTTAATTTAGACTATTATAGTATAGCAATTGGTGCTTTACTTCATGATTTTTATAATGAACCATGGTTAGTTAATGGAAAGGTTAATCGTAAAAAAACTACAAATTTTTTTAAAAGTCATGGTTTTGTACATGCCCAGGAGGCTTTAAATAATTCTAGGCGAGAGTTTCCAACATTATTAAATTGTAAAATAGAGGATATAATATTAAGGCATATGTTTCCATTAAATATAGTACCACCCAAATATTTAGAGAGTTGGATTGTTACAATAGTTGATAAAATAGTTTCGCTTAATGCTTTAAGAAGACCAGAAGAACTTCATCTTTATTTTAAAATAATAGGACTAAATACAAGGACGGAGTGATAATATGAATGATACAATTGCTGCAATATCAACAGCACTTGGTATTGGTGCAATTTCAATAGTTCGTGTCAGTGGTAAAGATGCAATTAAAATAGTAAATAATGTTTTTATAGGTAAAGATCTAGAAAAGGTTGCTTCACACACAATTAATTATGGTCACATAAAAGATGGTGATCAAATAATTGATGAAGTTTTAGTTTCAATAATGTATGCTCCAAAAACTTTTACAAGAGAAAATATTGTTGAAATTAATTGCCATGGTGGAATTACTACAACTAATCGAATATTAGAAACATTGTTAAATAATGGATGTCGCTTAGCTGAACCTGGTGAATTTACAAAACAAGCATTTTTAAATGGTAGAATAGATTTAATAGAAGCAGAAGGAGTAATGGATTTAATAAATTCAAAAACGGAGCAATCCCGTGCTTTAGCTATAAATCAAGTTGGTGGAAAAGTGTCTAATTTAATTAAAAACCTTCGCCAACAAATACTTAAAATAATTGCTAATATTGAAGTAAATATTGATTATCCTGAATATGAAGATATTGAAGAAGTTACTATTAATGATTTAAAAAACAATATAAAAAGTATAAAAAATCAAATAAATAAAATACTTGAAGAAAGTGAAAATGGAAAGATAATAAAAGAAGGAATTAAAACCGCTATAATAGGTAAACCCAATGTTGGAAAAAGTAGTATTTTAAACAAATTAATAGATGAGGAAAAAGCAATTGTTACTGATGTTCCAGGTACAACAAGAGATATTGTAGAAGGTAAACTTAATATTGGTGGATTACTTTTAAACATAATTGACACTGCAGGAATAAGAAAAACCGAAGATGTTGTTGAAAGTCTAGGAGTAAAAAAGAGTTTAGAATTAATTGATAAATCAGACCTAATATTATATGTTTTAAATAATAATGAAAAAATAACAAAAGAAGATATTTCAATCCTTTCTAAATTAAAGAACAAAAACCATATCGTTATAATTAATAAAATAGATTTAGATAGAAAAATAGACGAAGAATTTTTAAAAAATGATAATATTGTTTTTATGAGTACTATTAAGGATATAGGTTTTGATAATTTAAAAAATTGTATTAAAAAAATATATAATCTTGAAAAAATTGTTACACATGATTTGACATATTTAACAAATGCTAGAAGTATTTCAATATTAAAAAATATATTAAAAATTATCGAAGATGTTGAAAACGGTGTTGCTAATTGTGAATACATTGACATGATTGAAATAGATCTTAAAAGAATATGGCAACAACTAGGTGAAATAATTGGTGAAACATATGAAGACGAATTGATCGACCAATTATTTAAACAATTTTGCTTAGGAAAATAATATAAGAAATTAAGATCATAGTTTATGGTAAAAGGTTTCTTAATCTTTTTTAATTTGTATGAT
This sequence comes from uncultured Muribaculaceae bacterium, assembly GCA_964465805.1. Classification (GTDB taxonomy): domain Bacteria; phylum Bacillota_I; class Bacilli_A; order RF39; family UBA660; genus DUPI01. Next base: position 3,143 of record CAYXLG010000003.1, on the reverse strand, counting down.
AAAAAATAAGTAGTTGGAGGTGTAAATATGGACTATGAAATAATTGTTGTAGGTGCAGGTCATGCCGGTTGTGAAGCCGCTCTAGCGTCCGCACGAAAAAATCATAAAACTTTATTAATAACAAGTAATATAAACAATATTGCTGATATGGCATGTAATCCATCTCTTGGCGGAAGTGCAAAGGGAGTAGTTGTTAGGGAAATAGATGCTTTAGGTGGTGAGATGGGTAAATTAGCAGACCTCTCACAAATCCAAATTAAAAAATTAAATGATAAAAAAGGTCCGGCAGTTCAGGCATTACGAGCTCAAATAGATAAAATAATTTACCCAAAAGAAATGATGAAAAGTTTAAAAAAACAAGATAATTTAGAACTTTTGGAAGGAATGGTTGAAGATTTAATAATTGAGAATAATAAAATCAAAGGAATTGTTTTAAAAGATAAAAGTATTATAACAGGAAAAATTGTGATATTAACAACAGGAACTTATTTAAAATCAGATGTTTTAATTGGTAGCACTAGAACTAGAAAAGGCCCTCACGATGAAGAACCAAGTCTTTATTTAAGTAATAGTTTAAGGAATTTAGGATTTGAAATTATTCGTCTAAAAACGGGTACCCCACCAAGAATTGATCGAAATTCAATTGATTTTAGAAAAACAAAAGTTGAAAAAGGTGACCCTTATCACTTAAGTTTTAATCATGATATTTATTATGATTACGATTTAGAAAAACAAGAACCGTGTTATTTGACTTACACAAATCATAAAACTCATCAAATTATTAATGAAAATTTAAATAAATCTAGTATGTATGGAGGATTAGATGATATTATAAGTGTTGGTCCACGTTATTGTCCTTCAATTGAAGATAAAGTTGTTAGATTTAAAGATAAGGAGCGTCATCAAATCTTTTTAGAACCTGAAAGTAGATATTATGACGATATTTATATTCAAGGTTTATCTACAAGTATGCCATATGATATTCAAGAAAAGTTAGTTCATAGTATTGAAGGATTAGAAAAAGCTAAAATTTTAAAGTATGCTTATGCCATTGAGTATGATGCAATAAATCCAACTCAAATAAAGCAAAACTTAGAAACTAAAATAATAGAAAATTTATATACAGCCGGTCAAATTAATGGTACAAGTGGTTATGAAGAAGCAGCTTGTCAAGGATTGATAGCAGGAATTAATGCTGCCTTAAAGTTAGAAGGAAAGGAACCTTTAATACTTAAGAGAAATGAAGCTTATATTGGAGTATTAATTGATGATTTAGTAACAAAAGGTGTTACAGATCCGTATCGTCTTCTTACTTCAAGGGCTGAGTATCGTTTATTATTAAGACATGATAATGCTGATATAAGATTGAGACAAAAGGGATATGAAGTTGGTTTAATTGATGAAAGTAGATATAATAAATTTCAAATAAAACTTAATAATATAAACAAATTAAAAGAATTGTTAAAAAACAACAAAATAACCCCAACAAAAGAAGTAAACTCATATTTAAAAAGTATCAATTCATCCCCAATAAAAGATGGTATAACAATGTATGATTTATTAAAGAGACCTGAAATAAATCTTTCCAAAATGGAAAAATTTATTAAAATTCAGTTTGAAAGGGAAATAATTGAGCAAGTTGAAATCACAATTAAATATGAAGGTTATATTAATAAAGCAATCAAAGAAGCTGAGAAAATGTTGAAACTAGAAATGAAAAAAATTCCAGATAACATTGATTATAATAAAATTCATAATTTAGCTAATGAAGCAATTCAAAAATTAAACCAAATCAGACCAACATCACTTGGTCAAGCCTTGAGAATTAGCGGAGTTAATCCATCAGATATATCTATTCTTATGGTTTATTTAAAAAAAGGTGAAAAAAATGAGTGAGCAAGAATTTTTAAATTGTATTAGTGAACTTGGAATCAATTTAACTGAGTATCAATTAAAACAATTCCAAAAATATTATGAATTATTAATTGAGTGGAATCAAAAAATTAATTTAACTGGTATAACTAAAAAAGATGATGTATATTTAAAACATTTTTATGATTCAGCTACTATTGTTAAAATTATTAATTTTTATGAAAAACAAACATTATGTGATGTAGGGTCGGGTGCTGGATTTCCTGGGATTGTAATAAAAATATTATTTCCTCACCTAGAAGTTACATTAATTGATTCTTTAATGAAAAGAATAACATTTTTAACTGAAGTTATTAATAAATTAGAACTTAAAAATATAAATGTTATCCATAGTCGAATTGAGGATTTTGGTCAAAAAAATAAAGATTTATTTGATGTGGTTACTGCACGGGCAGTCGCACCACTTAATATTTTGTTGGAATATTGCATTCCAATTGTAAAAAAGGATAATTTTTTTGTAGCAATGAAGGGAAATATTTCCCAGGAAATAATTTTATCTAAAACAGCATTAAAAAAATTAAACAGTGAAGTAAAGGATATTATTGAATTTAAATTACCAATTGAAAATAGTACAAGGAGTTTAATATTAGTAGAAAAGAAAGGAAAAACATCTAAAGTTTATCCAAGAAAATTTAATAAAATAAAAAACAACCCTTTATAAAGTGTGATACAATCCACTTTATATTTTTTTTGGGAAATATTTCCCAAAAAAAGTTGTTTTATTTATTTAAATATAGTATTATATATCTATAAAGAATAAATAGGAGGTACGAAATGAACGAGGGGAAAGAAAAAAAAGTTGTAGAATTGAATCTTGATGATATTTTACCTAATAGATTTCAACCAAGAATAAAATTTGATGAAAAAGCGATTAATGAACTAGCTGGTTCAATTAAGGAGCACGGCGTAATTCAACCAATTTTAGTTAGAGAGATTGGTGATAAATATGAGATTATTGCTGGTGAAAGAAGATATAAAGCAAGTGCAATTGCCGGAAAAGAAAAAATTCCTGCAATAATAAATAATTTAGATGATAAAAAAAGCGCTGAAGTTGCTTTAATTGAAAATATTCAAAGAAAAGATTTGACCCCAATCGAAGAAGCTATATCATATAAAAAAATATTAGATATGGGTTATTTAAATCAAGAGGGTCTAGCTGTAAAATTAGATCGTAATCAATCTACAATTTCAAATAAATTAAGATTATTAAA
>CAYXLG010000002.1:47300-53987 GCA_964465805.1 uncultured Muribaculaceae bacterium | reverse complement strand
ACACATCTAATGTAACTAATATGTCTTCTATGTTTGAGGGAGTGAGTAGTTTAACCAGTTTAGATTTAAGCAGTTTTAATATATCTAAGGTAACTGAGATGAATTGCATGTTTAGTGGCATGACCAAATTAACCAGTTTAGATTTAAGCAGTTTTAATACATCTAATGTAACTGATATGTCTCAAATGTTTCATTGTTGTAGTAGATTAATTAATTTAAATTTAAGTAGTTTTGATACTTCAATGGTAAAATATATGGATGATATGTTTTATAATACCTTTTCAATGAGAAATTTGGACTTTAGGAATGCTACCTTTAATAATGTAGTAAATAAACATTGGATGTTTAATTCTTGTAGAGTAGAGACTATTTATACAAAAAATGCTGAAACAAAAGAGTGGCTTGAAAACGCTTTGGCAAATGCAGGCAAATATCCTAATGTAATTATTGTTTCGTAAAAAAATATTCAATTTTCAAAAGCCTGATAAAATTTGCTATTTTTCAAAAGGATATTTAGAAGAAAGGTATAGAATAAAAAAGCATTATTAAACAATAAATGGGCACAAAAGTTTGTGTCTTTTTTTATTTAGATTTAAGCATCATAATTTGCAATTTTACTATTTTCTGCTATAATACTTCCCACTGAAAGTGGGGGTATTATGTTTAAAGATATTTACGATGTTGAGCATTGTATTAATTTAAAACCAGTTAATCGTAGTGAAGAAGAAATTATTAAAGTTGCTAAAGAAGTAGACAGTACAATTTATTCAGCTAAAAGCGAGACTTGTTGGCATTATATTAATGGTAAATATTATCGTTTTAAGTTTTTTAATCGTTTTTATCATATTCTTAATGAGTTGATTGGTCCGAAAATTGCTCATAAATTAGAACTTAGAACTGCTAATAATTTACCTGCAATTATGCATTATAGTGAAAAACTAAAATTTTATGGAATAGTATCAGAAAATTTTAAAGAACCAAATAAAAAATATCTTACAATGTTTGATTTAGGTTTTAAAAACACAACTACACCTAATTATAAAAATCTAAAAAAATTGAAAAAGTATTGCACCGAAGAAGATTATTATGATTTAATTAATAACATATTAAAAATGACTTGTCTTGATTATGTAATGGGACAAGCTGATAGGGTAGCGAGTAATTTCTTATTTGAAAAAAATGATGATAAAATAGCATTTGCTCCACTTTTTGACTATGCTGAAGCGTATGAATGCATTAAATCAGGGTGTTATTTTAATCCGGATGAAAACATTACTTTAAGATGTTCAGTCGGTAACTCTTTAATCGCACCTGCCTTTTGGGAACCCAAATTTCGAAGAATATTAAAAAAATATCCTGAGTTCATAGAATATCTAGAAAAAATTAGTGAGATTGATATTATTGAAATTTTAGAAGAAATAGAAAAAGAACATAATTTAAAAATAACTGATGAACAAAAAGATTATTATGATGTTAGAACAAAAGAAAAACAAAAAGTCTTAATATTTTAGACTTTTTGCTTTTTAAATATATCATTAATCTTAAACTTAGATGTACTTCCTAGTGGTAATTCATAAGTATAATAAACATTCTTTTTGGGTAATATAATTTTCCAAGGTTTAAAGTTAGGATATATATACAATATTTTATGGTTAATGTCAGTCATAATAACATCAATTGATTGAAACATAAAGAAAGTATGAATACAATTGCATTTTGGAAAACAAATCCCATAATTTATTTTTTTTCTTTTAAACATTAACCCAATAAGCCTATTTTTAAACTTTGTATAACATTTAATTGTCATAATATCACCATAATAAATATAACATATCTAAAAGGGTTTGACAATTCGTATAAAAAAAGATAAAATTGAAATATAAGATAATTTGGAGGTTCATATGTTTAAGATAAATAATAAGGGTCAAGCATTGGTGGAGTATTTATTAATTATTGCAGTTATTAGTGTTATTGTTGTTGGTGTGGTCAAATTATTGGGTGGATATTTACAGGATTCAGTAACTAAGACTTCATGCTCTTTACTTAATAAAGTATATGTTGAAGGAGAAAAACCAGGCGAAGGTCAATGTGTTGATCAATAAAATGATGCAAATCATTTTTTTTATTTTTCAAAATTATTATGTTCTTGTTTATTTATACATAATTTGATATAATTTTATTATGATAGGGGTTGATAAAATGAACGAAAGAGGTCAAGCGTTAGTCGAGTTTATAATGATTTTACCAGTCTTATTGTTTATTGTCTTGGGAATGGTCGATTTTGGCAATATTTTCCATCAAAAATATAAGTTAGAAAATGATTTAGACTTTGTAACAGACTTATATCATGAAAATAAACAAGAAGAAATCAATTCCTACATCTCTAAAAACAAAATAAAAATATATTTTACAAATGAAGAAGAATTTACAATAATCGGATTATCTAAAAAAGTTAATATAACAACTCCTGGACTTAATTTAATTTTAAAAGATCCTTATTATGTAACTGTAGAAAGATATGTATATGAAAAATAACAAAGGTCAAACACTAGTAGTCTTTATCTTGTTATTACCATTATTGGTAACACTACTGGCATTTATTATTAATGAGGGATCTATTTACATAAATAAAAGAGCACTTACTAACGATATTAAAAATGCAATTAAATATCGATTTGAATTAGAAGAAACAGATGAAATAATATATGAAAAAATTGAAAAGTATCTCCAAAAAAATATAGATAATATTAATTTGTTAGATATCAAGATAGATGAGAATTATATTAAAATAAATATTGAAACAACTTTTAAAGCAGAACTACCAACAATTATTAATAAAGATAGATTTACCATCAAAGTTACTTATACAGGATATTCAAATGATGGGGAAGTTGTAATAGAGAAAGAATAGAGGGATAATATGGCGGTACATAAGGGGAAAACAATTACAGTAACTTCAGTTAAAGGAGGAGTTGGAAAAACTACAACTACTCTTAATTTAGCTGGAACTTTTAGTTTAATGAATAAAAAGGTATTAATTATTGATTTAGATCTATATAGTGGTTCAATTGCAGCATCGCTTGATATTCCAATTGATACTGACATCTATAAATTTATTGATGATTTAAATAATAATCGTTTCGATAAAATAGAAGACTATATTTCTAAATATAATGAGTTTATTGATGTTATCCCAGCACCCAAAGACCCACGTTTTGCAAATAAAATAAATAGTAAATATTTAAATGTAGTCATCAGCCGAGCTAGTACCAAATATGATGTTATTTTAATTGATACTAACCATATTTTAAATGAAATAAATTTAGTAACATTAGATGCTAGCGATGAGATATTATATGTTATTAGTAATGATCCGATTGATTTAAAAAGTATGAAGTCAATGGTTTCAATATTTAAAGATATGGAAAAAACTAATTACAAAATTGTTCTTAACAATGCTAAAGACAGACTTCGTAATTATTTTGATAAACATGATATTAAAAATATTATAAAAGATAGTGTTGATTATATTATACCTAGTGAATTTTATAATAGAAATTTTGATAAATATATTTTGGATGGGGAAATATTAATTTTGAATAAAAAGATAAGGTCATCTAACAAAAAAACAGTTAAAGTATTTGACATGCTAGCAGAATCATTATTAAAGACAAATAGGGGTGAGTAAGATGAAAAAACTAGTTGATGAATTTAATGTTGATATAGATAAAATAACTCATACTTATACACCTGACTATCAAGCTTTTCAAAATAAAGAGTTATTAGATGACTTAAGAACCAAAATTATTCAAAATTTAATAGATAATAGTGATCAAAGGTATGATTTAGATGATTTTGTTAAAGATGAAATTGATCGTACTTTAGAAGGTTATGATTTAACAAATGTTGAAAGAAGCTATATTTATAATTTAATTGATAATGAAATTAATGGATATGGGCCAATTACTGAATTATTAAAAGATAAATTAATTACTGAAATAATGGTTAATAAGCCAAATGAAATATATATTGAATTAAATGGTCGTGTTATTAGAGATGATAGTATTTCGTTTATTAATGCTGAACATATTATTAGAACAATTCAAAGAATGATTCAACCTTTAGGTAGAACAATTGATGCATCTAACCCAATGGTTGATGCGAGGCTGGAAGATGGTTCAAGATTAAATGCTATTATTCCACCTTTATCATTAAAAGGACCAGTTTTAACAATCCGTAAATTTAAAGATGACTTGGCAACTATTGAGGATTTTTTAAGAAGTGGAACACTTACTCCTTATATGGCTCGTTTCTTAGATGCGTGCGTTAAAGCTAAGTTAAATATTATTATTTGTGGTGGTACTGGTAGTGGTAAAACAACATTACTTAACGTTTTATCATCATTCATTGGTCATGATGAACGTATTATTACCATTGAAGATGCCGCAGAATTAAGACTTAAGCAAGAACACGTCATCTCCTTAGAAACAAGACTTGTAAATTATGAAGGAGAAGGGGAAGTTACAATTCGTGATTTAGTTATTAATTCACTTCGTATGAGACCTGATCGAATTGTGGTTGGTGAAGTTCGTGGTAAAGAAGCTTTTGATATGCTTCAAGCAATGAATACAGGTCATAATGGTAGTTTAACGACTATGCATGCCAACTCACCAATTGATGCTTTAAACCGTCTAGAAACAATGATTTTAATGGCAGGAATGGAAATTCCTATTCTTGCTGTTCGAGAATATATTGAAAAAGCAATAGATATTGTTATTCAAGTTGAAAGATTAAGTGATGGTAGGAGGAAAGTTGTTAGTATTTGTGAAATAGTTGATTCTGAAAATGATTCAATAAAACTAAAAGAAATTTTTGGTTTTAAACAAACAGGATTATCTGATAATGGTGAAGTTATTGGTGAATTTTTACTTCATGATTATGTACCGGAAGTTTATAAGAAAATCAAATCTCGAGGAATTGACTCGTTAAAAGACATTTTTGAGGTTGAAAATAATGGATAATCAATTAAATAATTTTAGTTTATATGAACAACGAAGCCCAACAAACGAAGACCTAACAATAATCTTTACCCCAAACGAACATATTATAAAATATGAATATATTATTTTAAAAGATAATCAAGAATATCGAAGCATTACTATTAATTCATCATCACCAACTAATATTTTTTTAGATAGAACCGGTGAATATGAAATAAAAGTAACAACTTATGATGAATATAACAGAATAGAAGTTTATAATAGTGGTAAATATATTATTGATAAAGATAAACCATATATTATTTTAAATGAAAGTGAAGTTGATATGTCACTAGGTTCTGAATTTTCAATTATGAAAGGTGTTAGAGCTTATGATAAACAAGATGGTGATTTAGTAGAATTTATAAGAACTAATTATGATGAATTAGATTTTACTACAGTTGGTGTTAAAAAACTAGTTTATACTGTATCTGATACGGCTGGTAATGTAACTACATCAACCGCTACTATTAACGTCTATGATGCAAGATTAGAAAGTGTTATGGCACTTCAATATATTGTTTTAGGTCTTATTTTAGTTTTACTTGTAATAATAGCTCGTTACCGAAGAGGAATAAAACTGGAACGACGAGTTACCAAATATAGTATTAATCCCGTTTCTGATGATAGTTTATCACTGGGAGATCGGTTAATTAATTATTATAAAAGGATTATTAATAAAATAAGTTTTGTTTTAGGAAAATCAAGCGTTATAAATAAATATAGTAAGCATTACAATAAATATATAAATGTTATTAGCAAACCTTATAATTGTGGACTAGATTATGTAAGCGAAAAATTTTTAACATCTTTATTGTTTGTTTTTGTTGCTTTCTTAGCTAAATTATTACAATATGAATTATTATCTTTTTCTGACGTGTTTTTACCATTAATATTTGGCTTTTTTACACCAAACATTATTTATATATATAAATATAGACGATACCGTAATCAATTAGAAAATGACTTTTTACAAGCTATTACGATTATGAATAACGCCTTTAAATCAGGTCGTAGCATTACTCAAGCAATCGAATTAGTAGGTAATGAATTAGAAGGTCCGATTTCTCGTGATTTCAAGAAAATGGCAATGGAAATTAATTTTGGTCTATCAATAGATGTGGTTTTTAAAAGATTTGCAGATCGAATAAAATTAGAAGAAGCAACATATTTAACCGTCGCACTGTCTATCTTAAATAGAACAGGTGGAAATATAATTAAAGTATTTTCATCAATTGAAAAAACATTATTTAGTAAGAAAAAACTTAAACTTGAACTTAAAGCGTTAACAGGAAGTTCAAAAGTAGTAGTCAGCATTTTAATCATATTACCAATATTCTTTGCTATTGTTGTTAATTTTATTAATCCAAGTTATTTCGTTCCGTTATATACAACAGAACTCGGAAAAATTATTTTAGGTATTATATTAGTTATATATATTGGTTATATTTATGTAATTCAAAAGTTTATAAAGGTAAGGTTGTGAGATAATGTCTAAACCAAAAGTTAAAAATAGAATGATTAGAAAAATATATAGAGATAAAGAAATAGAGGCAATTCAACAAAAATTAGATATGCTGGGCAACCTTAAAGATATGGATTCAATCAAGTTTATGAATAATCGTTTATTAACTACAGCATTATTATT
>CAYXLG010000002.1:41186-47200 GCA_964465805.1 uncultured Muribaculaceae bacterium | reverse complement strand
TTTTGAGTTAATTTTCTAAATTTATTGTATAATATAGATAGGAGTGATTAATATGTATTATTTTATAGGTATTAAAGGGTCAGGTATGGCCTCACTAGCCGTAATTATGCATGACTTAGGTTATAAAGTTACCGGAAGTGATAAAGAGGATCATTTTTTTACAGAAGATTCTTTAGTAGCAAATGAAATTCCAATCCTTCCTTTTTCAGCTAATAATATAAAAGAAGGTATGGTTATTATTCAAGGCAATGCTTTCAGAGATGATCACGAAGAAGTGGTAAGAGCCAAAGAATTAGGACTTAAAATTTATTCATACCAGGAAATGGTGGGTAAATTAACTAAAAAATTTAAAACAATAGGTGTATCTGGTTGTCACGGAAAAACAACTACCACATCAATGATGGCACACGTTTTAGATAATATTAAAGGATGCAATTATTTAATTGGTGATGGTACTGGTAAAGCTAATAAAGATAATCAATATTTTGCACTAGAAGCATGTGAGTATAAACGTCACTTTCTAGCATACTCACCTTATTATGCAATTATTACTAACATTGAGTTAGATCACATTGATTATTATAAAGATATCGATGATATGGTGTTGGCTTATGAAGAATATGCTAATAAAACTGAAAAAATGGTTATTGCTTGTGGGGATGACCCATATACTCATTCATTAAATGTAAAAAAACCAATTTTCTACTATGGTTTAGATGAAGATAATGATATTATTGCTAAAAATGTTGAATTTAGAGATGATGGTACGAGTTTTGATGTCTTTGTTGAAGGTAATTATTACGGACATTTTGACTTACCTTTATACGGAAAACATATGTTATTAAACTCTCTAGCCGTTATTTCAGTATGTTATTATGAAAGAATTGATGCAAAAGATGTTGCAAAACATCTGAAGACATTTAAAGGTGCAAGACGTAGATTCAAGGAAAAAGTAATAGGGGATATTGTTACAATTGATGATTATGCCCATCATCCAACTGAAGTAAAAGTTACAATCAAAGGTGCCCGCCAAAAATATCCTGATAAAGAAATTGTAGCTATATTGTTGATTCATACTTGGTCAAGAGCTACTAAGTTCAAGCAAGAATTTGCTGATGCACTAAATCTTGCAGATAAAGCATATGTTATGGATGTTTATGTTGATCGAAAAGAAGATGTTGAACCATTTGACTGCCATGAACTAATCAAACTTTTAGATAATGGTGAATACATTGATAATGATATGGCCGATAAATTACTTATTCATGAAAATGCTGTTATTTTATTTATGAGTAGTAAAGAAATATATGTTTTACAAAATGCTTATGAAGAAAAATTAAAAGAAAAACAAAGTAAATAAAAGCCCTTATAACAAAGGGTTTTTTTCATATATGATTGCCAAAAAGAAATTATAATGATATAATAAATCCCATAAATTGGAGGAGGCGTTGTAATGAATAATTTAGAACAAAGGGTTGAAAATTTTCTATTAGATAATACTGATTTAATAGATAAATTATTTATTTTAAAAATTAATTTAAAAATAAAAAAAATATTAAGGTTAAGTACCCCAACTAATGATCTAGATACATTTATTTGGGAAATAAAATATTTAATAGAAAAACAAAAAGGTGATCGTGATGATGTTTTAGTACTTCGTGATTATGTGGCATTATTAGAAAAAAATGGTGAAACAGAAAAAATATTACCATTAAGACAAAAATTAAGTTTATATATTGAAGAATTACAGCGAGGCTTAATTATTAATGAAATATATATTGATGATGTAAATGCTAGTATAAAACAATATCAAGACAATGAAATAAGTCCTAATATAACTTTTGATGATGTTTTAAAAGTGCGAGAAAATATTAATAATAAACATTTAGTATTAATTAAAAAAAATGAAAGGAAGATAAAATGGAACAACAAGTAAACGAAAAATTAGAAAATTATTTTTTTAGAAATAAAGTTTTAGTTGGTTATTTAAAAATTATGAATACTTATTATAAAGCAAAAAAAATGGTTTCAATATCAGATAAGCGCTATTTATATGAAAGAATATTAAAGGATATTAATTTTATTATGAATAAACAAGTATCAGAAGAAACTCGGGTAAAGGGAATTGTTTTATCAATTAATGAAAGAGTTTATAATAACCAAACTGCAGGTTTGGAAGAAATATATAATGATTTTATAGAATTAATTAATATTTTAAACAAAAGCATTGATAATAGTGATCGTTATATAGAGGGACGTTTTACAAAATATAAATTAATGAAGAAAAACATTAAATTTATTCCAAATGTTGATTATGAAACTATTCAAGAAGAAAAAGTTGCTAATCATTTTAATCAAAAAATGTTAAAAAAAGAAATAAAAAAAGAGTATAATAAATAAAAATTAATTTATAATATTAATGTTACTAGTAAGTAACATTAAAACCCACTATTGATTTAACAATAGTGGGTTTATTATTTATTTCAATTTTTTTATTTTTTCTGTGTTTTTAAAATTTAATTTTGCATATTCCTGTAATTTATCAAAACCATATTTTTCTATAATTTCAAAACCTACTTTATCAACTTGTTCACCAGCGCCATAAGGAAGAATAACTCCTAATTCTTTACTTAATTTATCCATCTTTTTTATAAAATGATAACGACTAATTAACGAAGCGCACGCAACACTTAAGTGAATACTTTCAGCTTTGGTTAAAAAAGTAATATTTCTAAAAACAAAGGGGCTATTTTTTAAATAATTATAATAAGTTTTCGGTGTTGTAAATTGATCAACAATAACATAATCATAAGTTGGTTCTTTTTTAGTCATTGCTAACAGAACTCGATTATGTAAAATAGCCTTAATCTTATTTAAATTAATATCTTTACTATAATATTTGTTGTAATCAGCATTTGATAACATAATTGTTTCATGTGATATTTTTTTAATAATTTTGGGAACAATTTCCAATATTTTTTCATCAGTTAATTTTTTAGAATCAGTAACACCTAACTCTTTTAAAAAAGGAATGTCAATTTTTTTTACGTAAGCAGCAGTAACAACTATTGGCCCAAAAAAATCGCCAGTACCAACTTCATCAGAACCAATACTAGTAGAATTATAATAAAGGTTATTATCAACACTCTTTTTTTCTTTTTTCTTGCTATCTTTGCTATTAGTTATTTCGGTTTTTTTATTAGGATTTAAATGCTTTTCCATCTGACTCCACATAGCAGCATCAATATCTGCACTTATTCCTTGAAATACAGCTTTTCCTGATTCATATAGAGTAATTACGGTGTCAGCTTCTTTCGCTTGAAAAACTGCATAGGGTGGTGTTTTTTCACGCTTTTTATCCTCAAAATATTCAATCATTTTTTGTTTAGTATTTTCACTTATCTTTAAAGTAATTGTCATAAATTTACCTCCTAATTCAATTTTACCATAAATAAAATAAAAATACTTTCTTTTTATATTAAAATATAATATAATTGTATTGGAGGTAACATATGAATATAATTGATATTGGAATTGTAATAATTTTACTTTTTGGAGCAGTTATTGGTTTCAAACGTGGATTTACAAGACAATTAGTTAGTTCTGTTGGCTTTATTTTAATCGTTATTTTAGCCTTTAACTTAAGAACTCCAGTTTCAGAATTTTTATTTAAGAATTTACCATTTTTTAAATTTAGTGGTTTTTTAAAAGGAGCATCAGTTTTAAATATCGTATTATATGAATTCATTGCATTTGTTATTGTATTGGGAATATTATCAATTGTTTTAAAAGTTGTCTTATTTGCAACTAAAATATTTGAAACGATATTAAATATGACAATTATTTTAGGGATACCATCAAAAATATTAGGGGCGATAGTAGGAGTTATTGAATATTATGTAATAGTTTTTATTGTTTTATATGTATTAACTTTACCATTCTTTAATCTATCATTCGTTGAACAATCTAAATACAGAAATAAGATTTTAAATAATACACCAATCTTATCATCATTTGTCGAAAAAACTGTAGGTGTTATGAAAGATTTAAATGACTTAAAAGATAAGTTTAAAACAGAGCAAAACGTTAATAAATTCAACTTAGAGGCACTTGATTTATTATTGGAAAAAAGAATTGTTGATGTAAAAACAGTTGATGGGTTAATTGGTAAAAATAAATTACAAATAGATAATGTAGAAAGTGTATTAAAACAATATCGATAGAAAGGGTGAGAATATGGTAATCATGGGAAATAAACATAACTTTAATGAGTTAGTTAATAAAGATTTGGTATTAGTTGATTTTTTTGCAACTTGGTGTGGACCATGCCGAATGCTTGGACCAGTATTAGATGAACTTGCTGAAGATAGAAATGATTTTGATATTGTAAAAATAGATATTGATCAAAATCAAAGTTTGGCACAACAATTTGGAGTTATGAGTGTTCCAACTTTAATAATCTTTAAAGATGGAAAACCAATTGCTACAAGAAGTGGCTTTATGCCAAAGGAATTACTAGTTAACTGGGTTAATGAATATAAATAAGATATGAAAAATTCATGTCTTTTTTAATTTGTTATTGATAAGAATGTATATTTGCCCATAAGGAAAATTTTTAAATAGATATAGTAAAATGTATTTTTTTCCCAATTCCTATGTTATAATTAATTAGGTGATGTTATGCAAAGATATTTCGCAAAAAACAAGAAAAATAATCAATTTATTTTAAACGATGATGATTATTATCACATAAAAACCGTAATGCGAATGAAAAATAAAGATCAAATTGAGGTTGTATATAATCATAAATTGTATTTGTGCGATTTGGATAATATTAATACAAATATAATAGTAAATATAATTAAAGAACTAGAACATAATAATGATAATAAACTTGAAACAATTATAATTATACCGTTACTTAAAGAACAAAAAATGGACTTAATTTTACAAAAAGCAACTGAGCTTGGAGTTAAAAAAATTATTCCAGTAAAAATGGAACGAAGCGTTGTTAAACTAGATAATAATAAATTTAATAAACGACTTGATCGTTGGAAACGCATTTGTAAAGAAGCAAGTGAACAATCAAAACGACTTGATATTCCAATAATTACTAATATTATGGAATTAAAAGACTTAAAAAAATTAGATGGTTTAAAGGTTGTTTGTAGTACCTCTAATAATATCAAATCTATAAAAATGTATTTGAAAAACCATACGGCTTATGATAAAATAAATGTAGTAATTGGACCAGAAGGTGGTATTTCGCCAAACGATGAACAATTATTAGTTGATCTTGGCTTTGAAAGAGTATCATTAGGAAATAGGATTCTACGAGTTGAAACTGTACCGATGGTGATTTTAAGTATAATAAATTATGAGTATATGGAGTGATTCTGTGATTGTTAATTATTTTAGGAACATAAGTAATAATGAAAAGATATATTTACTAATTGTTATAGTCTTAATTATAACATTGGTTTTAATGTTTATAAAATTTAAAAAACATTCAAAAAAAGTTGTAACTAAAATTGATGATAAACCAAAAGTAATTCCAGTTACTGAGGTAGATAAAATAAGTGTTCCAAAAGAACCTGTTAAAGAAGAAGTGAATCCTTCTAAAATGCAGTTAGATGATGTTTTAGAGCAAATGAGGAAAGATTTAGAAGAACAAAAACCAGTTGATCAGGTGAAAACATTTGAAGAAGAACAAGAAGAAAAATCAATTATTAGTTATCAAGAGTTGTTACGCGTTAATAATAAAGAAATAACTGAAACTAAAAAAGAAGAAAAAGAAGAAATGAACAAAGAAATAATTAATAAAACAGAACCTAGTATTTCAACAACTACGTTCCGTAATTCTGAGTTTATTTCACCTGTATATGGACGAGTAAATAATGATATTGAATATCCTACCATTCCTAAAATAAGACGCGCTAAATTAGGTAACGATGAACTAGAACCAACTAAACTATTAGAAGAAGAACCAACTAAATTATTAGAAGAAGAACCAA
>CAYXLG010000002.1:39815-41086 GCA_964465805.1 uncultured Muribaculaceae bacterium | reverse complement strand
CAAAAAATGAAGATTTTTTAAAAACTTTAAGGGAATTTCGAAAAAAACTAGATTAAATCTCTAGTTTGTTTTTTTGGAGGCGATTAGATGAAATTTGCAATAGAAACATTAGGTTGTAAAGTTAATTCTTATGAAACTAATGTAATGATAGATGTTTTAGAAAATAAAGGATATATATTAGTTGATTTTAATGATTTATCAGATATATATATTATTAATACATGTACAGTTACTAATAATGCTGATCATAAATCAATGAAAATGATTAGACAAGCTATTAATCGTAATCCTGATGCAATTATTATTGTTGTTGGTTGTCTAGCCCAAACCAATTCAGAATTAATAGACACAATTGATGGCGTTGATATTATTTTGGGTAATGTTAATAAATCTAAAATTGATGATTATATCGATGAATATTTAAACGATAGAAAACAAATTAAAAAAATCGAAGATATTTGTAATGTTGAATTTGAAGAAATGAAATTAAATAATTTCAATAAAACAAGAGCATTTGTTAAAATTCAAGATGGTTGTAATAATTATTGTTCATACTGTATTATTCCATATGCTCGTGGTAATGTTCGTAGTAAAAAACCTGAAGTAGTACTTAGTGAAATTAAAGAACTTGTTAAAAATGGACACCATGAAATTGTTTTAACTGGAATTCATACTGGAAGTTATGGTACTGATTTAAAAGATTATTCATTTGCTAAATTATTAAAAGAAATCGTTAAAATAAATAATTTGTTGCGTTTAAGAATTTCATCAATTGAAATAACTGAATTAGATAGTGAATTTATGGAAGTTTTAAAAAACGATAATATAATTGTTAATCATATGCACATTCCATTACAATCTGGTTCAAATACAATTTTAAAATTAATGAATAGAAAGTATGATGTGGCGTATTTTATTAATACAATAAATAAATTACATAAGATTCGCCCTGATATGCTTATAACCACTGATGTTATAGTTGGTTTTCCAAATGAAACTGATGAATTATTTTCAGAAACAATAGATACAATTAATAAAATAAATTTTTCAAAACTTCACGTCTTTCCTTATTCGAAAAGAGAAGGAACGGTAGCGGCTAATATGGATAATCAAGTCGATCCAGTTACCAAAAAAGCAAGAGTTAGAGAATTGTTAAAATTATCTAAAAAATTAGAAATTGAAACAATGAACCGATATTTAAATAAAACAATTGAATTTATTCCTGAAATATACAAAAATGGTTATTTAATTGGTCATGCTGGTAATTATTT
>CAYXLG010000002.1:34970-39715 GCA_964465805.1 uncultured Muribaculaceae bacterium | reverse complement strand
ATTGATGCTTTTGATTTACTAGTTTATATGGGAAGCGATGCTGCATTAGATGTTATAAATTATCGTGGTTATGAATCTTGGGATGATCTTGCTAAAAAAGAAGGCTATGAAGATAAAAATGAATGGTATGATGCAGAAAAGAAGGAAGCTGTTAATTCTAAAAATAAATCTAGAGGTGTTAAATAATGAAATCTTTAGAAATAGGAGAACTTTTAACTCTTGATGATGAAATAGAATATATAGTAATGAATAGATTAAATTATAATAATAAAGATTATGTTTTATTTGCTAATTTAGATAACCCAGAAGATATATTAATTAGAATTGAAGAATTTGAAGATGATGAGTTATATTTATCTGGATTAGAAGATAGCAATGAGTTTGATGACATATTAAAATTATTTAAAGAACAATTTTAATTTTAAGACACAATTAATTTTGTGTTTTTTAATTGTTACATTTTTATATTAATTTAATAGTTTATAGCATTCATTCTTATATATTTAGTAAACAAAATATATATTAAAAAAATCAGCATTAACTGGGGAAATGTTGTTTTTTATGATAAAATGTTATTGGGTGGTAAAGTGGAAACATACATCAAAGGAATATATAGTAAAAATATCTTTAAAAGCGACAACGGATACGTTATTGGTCTTTTTAAAATTAAAGATACTAACATTGAAAACTTAAAAAACAGAATCGATAGAACCATTACCTTTACAGGTTATTTTCATGATTTAAGTGAAAGTGATCCATATATATTTTATGGCCATGAAGTTGAACATTATAAATATGGAGAACAATTTAATGTGGTTAAATATGAACGGGTAAAACCTGAAGGTAAAGATGGAATTATTGAGTTTTTATCAAGTGAACTTTTCCCCGGTGTTGGGCCAATAACGGCCGAGTCTATTGTTAATACATTAGGTGATAATGCAATAGATAAAATTATTAATGATTCCACTTGTCTATACTATGTCCCTAAATTATCAAAAAAATTAGCTGAAATGATTTATGATAATTTAATCGACTATGAAGAAAGCCATAAAACAATAGTATCATTATGTGACATGGGATTTTCTATGCGTGATGCTTTAAGTATTTATAATTTTTATGGTAGTAATACTCTTAATTATGTTGAGCATAATATATATAGTGTTATTGATGACGTTAAAAACATTTCATTTATAAAAGTTGATCGAATAGCAAGAAGATTTAATGTTGAACCAACTAATGAAAATAGAGTCAAGGCAGCCATTATTTATTTAATAAATGCAATTACTTTTAATACAGGAGATTGTTATTTGGAATATGATTTAATTAAATGTGAACTTGAAAGGTTTTTAAATATTGGTATTTCCGATGAAATTTTAAAAGAGTATTTTAATGATTTAGAAATAGACTTAAAAATAGTTATAGATGAAAATAAATATTATTTGTTTGATTTATATGAGGCTGAAAGTAATATTGTTGAAACGATTAAATATTTAAATTCAAAAGCTAGTGATAGTTATAAAAACATTGATAAAAAGATAGTTGAATTAGAAAATAAATATAATATTAGTTATAATGAAATGCAAAAGAAAGCGATCACATCAGCAATCGAAAATAATATCTCAATTATTACTGGTGGTCCAGGTACGGGAAAAACTACAATTATAAAAGCTATAGTTGAATTATATAAAAAACTTAATAAACTTAATGATAATGAATTGTTAGAACATCTAGCACTTCTAGCACCAACTGGAAGAGCGAGCAAGAAAATGAGTGATTCAACTGAATTTCCAGCCATGACAATTCATCGCTTTTTAAAATGGAATAAAGATACTGATCAATTCGCTGTAAACGAATATAATAAGGCTAATAATAGATTAATTATTATTGACGAAGTAAGTATGGTTGATATTATGCTTTTAGATAGTCTTTTTAAAGGTTTAAATAATAATATTAAACTTGTTCTTGTAGGTGATTATCATCAATTACCCAGTGTTGCACCTGGTCAAATTTTAAAAGATTTAGTTACTAGTAAAAAAATCGAAACGTCTAAATTAGATTTCTTATACCGTCAAAGCGAAGAATCTTATATTCCAATACTTGCTCGAGAAATTAAGGAAGGGATTTTATTACCAAGCACTTTTTCAAATTATAGTGATTATCAGTTTATTGAATGTTCACCAAACAGTATTATTATGCATTTAAAGGATGTTTTAAACGCATTAATTAACAAAGGTTATGATTATACCTCATTTCAAGTAATGGCACCAATGTATCGAGGGTTGAACGGAATTGATAATATCAATAAAGAATTACAAAAAACTTTAAATCCTCCATCTAAAGAAAAAACTCAGTATACTTATGGTAATATAATTTTTAGAGTTAACGATAAAGTAATTCAATTAGTTAATGTTCCTGATGAGTTTATTTATAATGGTGATATCGGAATTATTATTCAAATAAATAAAGCAACACTAAGTGAAAGTGGTAAGACTGAAATATATGTTGATTTTGATGGTAATATTGTTAAGTATCTACCACAAAGTTTCAATCAATTAAGACATGCTTTTGCTATATCAATTCACAAAGCACAAGGTAGTGAATTTCAATCAGTTATTATTCCGATGTGTCCAAGTTACCAAAGAATGTTGTATCGAAAGCTTATTTATACAGGTGTTACACGCGCTAAGGAAGAATTGTATATTGTTGGTGACCCGAACGCTTTTGCTTTTTCAATTAAAAATAATAATGAATATGATCGCAAAAGTGACTTGTTAAATAAAATTATGAATAATTTATAAAAAAAACCTAAAACTATTAGTGTATGTTAATCATACAAACCATGTTTTTTAGCTAAGAGGGTGATATAATGAAATTAGGTAAAAGCTTAGCACTTATGTCTTTAGGTGCAGGAGCAGTTTTGGCATATCAGAAATACAACAAACCAATTAGAAAGCAAATGGAAAAAGTAGTTAATCAAACAAAGAATAAAACAGAGAACAAGCTAGAAAATATGATGTGAAAAAGCCCCCAAATTGGGGGTTTTAAATTGCCAAATCAAAACTTATTATGTATACTTATAGTAAGTGCTTGAGGTGAATTAAAATGGAAGTAAGTTTGAAAGCTCTTATTATAATTATAATAATTAGTGGATTAACAATTACCGTTAATCAAAACATGCCAATTAAAGTAAATAAAGATATTACTCAACTAAATTTAGATAAAGTTAATAACCTAATGATAGTTGCGCATCCTGATGATGAAACAATATGGGGTGGTGCAAGGTTATTACAAGATGATTATTTAGTTGTTTGTATAACTTGTGGGAACAAGAAAAGACGTGCTAAAGAATTTAAAAAGGTAATGGAAATTTCTAATAATCAATATATTATGCTTGGCTATCCTGATAAGGTAAAAGGTGTTCGTAGTGATTGGAAAGATCATTATAGTGATATAAGTAATGATTTGAAGAAAATAATTACTTATAAAAACTGGAATTTAATTGTAACACATAATCCAAATGGTGAATATGGACATGATCATCATAAGATGACTAATAAAATAGTCACTGATATTTATAATAAAAAAGATAATCTCTATTATTTTGGAAAATACTATAAGCCATATAATATGAAAAAAATTAAAAATGATTTAACTAAAATAGATGAAAAATATTTAAATATCAAAAAGAATAAAATGATAAAAGTATATAAAAGCCAAAGTTTTATTGAAGAAAGATTCGGTCATATGTTCGAATATGAAAACTGGATAAAAGCAAGTTGTTGGAAAAATAATATAAATATATAAAAACGATGTAAAGGAGAATAGACATAGATGAAAACCCTTGTAAGTGATTTTGATAATACATTATTTACAGAAGATTATTTTGAAAACATTGAGAAAATAAATGAATTTGTTGATAAAGGAAATATATTTATTATTGCTACAGGAAGAAATCTTAGTCAACTTAGAAAAGAAATTGATAAAGTAAATATTAAATATAGTTATTTAATTTGTAATGATGGTGCAATTATATTTGATAAATATTTAAATCTTATTAAAAGAATTGATATTAACTTAAGTTCAGTTGATAAATTAATTTATGAATTACAAAATGATCAAAATGTTATTGAAACACTAGTTGATGACGGCATTAATTATTTTGAACATAAAATAGAGAATAACAATGCTGTTTTAGGTAGATATATAGAACCGGCATCAGCATATAAAAAAGTTAATAAATTAATGAAAGAGCTCCATGATGTTCAAGGATATATTAGTTCCCATTGGATAAATATTGTTAATAAAATAGCTAGTAAGGGCAACGCTGTTAATTATTTATCAGAACTGTTAAATATTGATAAACAAGCAATTTATACTGTAGGTGATGGTTTTAATGATATTTCCATGAATGAAATGTTTAATGGTTATTATATGTATAATAATAGTCATCCTAAATTAATTAAAGTAAGTAAAGGTTCTGTGAAATCGGTAAAAGAATTAATTACAATCATTGAATAATAAATGAGTATATTAATCAAAAGTTAGTATAGATATATAATATGAGTTGAGAAATTTGAGATTATACAAAATTAAAAGTTGTTAAATACAACTTTTAATTTTGGTATATGATTATAGGAAAAATGTTGGGCCGTTGTCATAACTTATATTTACGTTTTCTTGACGTTGGGTTTGAGTATTGTTAGAAGTGGGGGAAGTATTCGATTGACTAGTTGTTGAAGTTGGAG
>CAYXLG010000002.1:33083-34870 GCA_964465805.1 uncultured Muribaculaceae bacterium | reverse complement strand
TGAGTATTGTTAGAAGTGGGGGAAGTATTCGATTGACTAGTTGTTGAAGTTGGAGTATCAACTTTTACAAACTCATTCATTACTTTAAACATTGTTTTAGCATTCTTGTAAATAGGTGGTAACTGCCTTGCGATAGGTACTACTTGATTAATAACATTAAGTGTTTTTTGGGTACCACTTAATAAAGATGACCAATTTATTTTGTTTTTAAATAGTGAACTAAACAGACCAGACGAACCAAATAAGCCTGGTTGTGAATACTGCATAATGTTGGGGTAATTATAATAATTCATTTTAATACTCCTTTCTCACAATATTATATGAAATTATATAAAAATGTTTTAATAATTTCATATTTATGATATAATTTGTTTATATATAATAGAATAAAAAAAGAAATGTCGGGGTGTATCTAGTGAATAAACCAATTGCGTTAATACCATTCATATTTGTTTATCGAGTAGTTTCGTTTATTTTCAACTTTTTCGCTAAGTTGGTTAAATATATATCTTTAGGATTTTTCTTTTTTAACGTTACTATAATAACAATTTTAGTTAACGTAGTATTCGAAACAGTGAGATTAGTTGGAATTGGTTTTATGTTTTTATCTTACATAATCTACTTGATGGTAATTAAACTACCATTTAAATTTATATCTTATGTTTTAAAGGGCATTATGTATGTAAGTTATGTAGTTTATCGTTTTGTAAGATTAGTTGTTATGGGCTTTTTATTCCCATTCGTTATAATATATGAAATTATTTCTTTTGTGTTATCAAAAATTAGAGCACTTTATCATAAATATAGAGCTGCTACAGAACGTAGTCGTATTGCTAGATTAAATAAAAAGAAACGTTTAGCAGAGGAAAAAGAACGGAAAAAAGAAATATTAAGAAAACGTAAAGAAGAAGATTTAGCGCGTAAAAGACGTAAGAAAGAAGAAGCAGAAAGAATACGTGCCGAACGTTTAGCAGAAAAGAAAAAACAACGAAAAGAAATGACCGAAGTTTATCGAAATGAAAATGTAACGATTGAAAAGAAAAAAATGGGGGATCGTATCGATGAGTTTCTCCAAAAGATAGTTGCTTTTCCAAAAAATATTAAAAATAAAATTCTTGATAAATATAATAATTCAACTATTGTTAAAAATGCTAAAAATAAACGTGATATGGAGCGTCAAGCATTATTAATAGAGTTTGCTACCAATAAAGATGAACGTAGTGATGTTAAAATATTATATGAATATGTTGCAAAAAATGCTGATGGAAAAATTGTTAAAGGATACTTTGAAGCATATTCCAAAGTTGAAGTTCACTCATTCTTATTAAGTGAAGGATTTGAAGTATATAGTATTAGAACTAACAAATGGATTGCTTTCCTACATGGACAAACTTCTGTTAATAAAGTAAAAATAAAAACAAAAGATTTGTTATTCTTTTTAACACAATTATCAACTTACTTAAAATCAGGGATTCCACTTGTTGAATCTCTGAAAATATTAACTAGACAATATAATAAGAAAACATATCAAAAAATCTTTAGATCAATGATTTATGATTTAACAATGGGAGAAAGTTTTAGTGAAGCAATGATTAAACAAGGTGAAGCATTCCCAAAATTATTAATTAATATGATTAAAGCAGCTGAAATAACTGGTCAATTACCAGAAACATTGGATGATATGGCTGAATATTATGCAGAAACTGAAAAGACAAGAAAACAAATGATTACAGCAATGATTTATCCAACGGCTGTATTAATATTATCAGTTGGCGTTATAACATTTA
>CAYXLG010000002.1:30685-32983 GCA_964465805.1 uncultured Muribaculaceae bacterium | reverse complement strand
GCAATGATTTATCCAACGGCTGTATTAATATTATCAGTTGGCGTTATAACATTTATTATGATTTTTGTTATTCCACGATTTGTTCAGATTTATGAAAGCATTGATCAAACAAAGATACCAGCATTTACTCGCGCTATTATAGCAGTCAGTGACTTTTTAGAATCAAACATAATTTGGATGTTTGTTGGATTTATATTATTTATTATAATAATCAATTATTTGTATAATAACGTTAAATTAATTAGAACTTTCTTGCAATGGTTTTTTATGCATATGCCTGGGTTTGGAAAAATTATTATTTATAATGAAGTAACAATATTTACTAAAACATTTGCATCATTACTATCACATAACGTATTTATTACTGAAAGTATGGAGGTTTTAAATAGAATAACAAATAATGAAATCTATAAAATGTTAATTTTAGATACTATTAGTAACTTAGCTCGTGGTGATAAAATATCTTTAGCCTTTAAAGATCATTGGGCATTTCCATTACCGGCTTATGAAATGTTAGTTACAGGTGAAAGAACTGGTCAATTAGCAGAAATGATGGGGAAGGTTGCTAGCTATTATCAAGAGCAGCACCGCAACGCTGTAACTCGTCTTAAAACTTTAATTGAGCCGGCATTGTTAGTTTTCTTAACAATGGTAGTTGGAATAATAGTATTATCAATAGTAATTCCAATGTTTAACACATTTAGCTTAATTCAACAATAAGGAGTACGATATAGTGGATATATATTATATAGTAATTTTCTTCATTATTGGAATAAATTTAGGTTCATTTTATAATGTAGTAGGGTATAGACTACCAAAGGGGGAATCAATTATATTTCCCCCTTCACACTGCCCAAACTGTAAACATCGATTAACAATGTTAGAATTGATTCCGATTTTTTCTTATCTTTTTCAATTAGGAAAATGTAAAAAATGTAAAACAAAAATATCCCTTTTTTATCCTTTATTTGAATTAATAACAGGGGTATTATTTGTTATTGCATATTTAATTTTTGGATTATCAATTGAATTGTTAATTGCATTAACATTTATATCGATGACATTAATTATTATTATTAGTGACTATTTCTATTTTATCATTCCTGATGAAGTGTTACTTGTTACTAGTGTTTTTTTACTAGTAGAAATATACTTTTTAAAAGGAGCAGTGGGAGTTGGCGAGGCGCTTCTTAATGGAATGTCATCCTTTATTATTATGCTTTTAATTAAACAATTAGGAGACTTCTTATTCAAGAAGGAATCAATGGGTGGGGGAGACATTAAATTATTATTTGTCTTTGGTTTAATTTTGGGATGGCAAATGTCACTTTTATCAATTTTTGTTGCATCATTTATCGGACTTCCTATTTCAATATTCATGCTATATCGAAAACCAAATAATGATAGGATAATTCCTTTCGGACCATTTCTTTGTGTTGCTGCTCTTATTATATTATTATTAAAAATAGATTTTAATTTAGTCATAGACTTTATAATAAAACAATAGAAAAACCAAGGTTTATAACCTTGGTTTTATTATATATCAATCATTTCAACATCATTTGTAACAGGAATCGGTTCAACCGTTGTTGTTGGGGCAGATTCTATGTTGTTATCACCGTTTCCGTTTTCTTTTTCAAGATTTTCAATAACAATAGCAGTTGAGTCAATAGCTGTTTTTAAGTCATAATTTCCGTACGCATCTTCACCTTCTAATTCAATTAATTTTAAAACTTCTTCAAATGTTGTATCGCCAGAAACAACTTTTTCTAATCCATCTTGTAACAAAGTTGTAACATCTGCTTGATAAACTAAACCTCTTAATTTTTCGCGCGCTAAGCCTGAACTAATCGCGTCTTTAATTTTTTGGTCAATTAACAATACTTCGTGAAGTGCAATACGTCCGTGATATCCGTTACCACAAATTTCACAACCTTCGCTTGTATATACCTCATCGACAGTTTTGTTTAAAACCTTTTGTAGTAAATTCTTTTCATATTTGTTAGTTGGTCTCGTAACTCGACAATGTTGACATAATCTTCTTGCTAGTTTTTGAGAAATGATTCCTGTTAGTGAACTTGCTAATAAGTATCGTTCAACTTCCATATCTAATAATCTTTCAATTGTATTTAATGAGTCATTCGTATGAAGTGTTGATAAAACTAAGTGTCCAGTAATAGATGCTCTAACAGCAATTTTAGCAGTTTCAGTATCTCTAATTTCCCCAATCATAATAACGTTAGGGTCTTGTCTTAATATTGAACGAAGAGAAGTAGCAAAATCTAGTCCAATTTCACT
>CAYXLG010000002.1:0-30585 GCA_964465805.1 uncultured Muribaculaceae bacterium | reverse complement strand
GGTATTTTATTAAAATCAATATTTACTAACATTACGTCAACCCCTTTTTTTATATTAGGACTAGTATTTATCCTAAAAGTATTATATAATATATTTAGAATAATTACAATCTAAAAGGGGTATGTTTATGAAAAAAAGGAACAATTTGGGGTTTATGTTAACAGAAACATTAATAGTATCAACCTTTGTAACTGTTACACTTCTTTATGTATTTATCCAATTTAGACAAACAAACCAAAACTATAATCGTACTTTTTCTTACAATACGATTAATAGTTTATATGCAGTCGAACAAATAAGAACTTATATATTAGATCTTGATTTTGATAATATTAAAAGCACCTTAGAAGGTGGAAATAAAAAATATTTAAATCTTACTCAATGTCCTGCTGATTTATTTACAGAAAAGGTTTACTGCGAAAAATTATTTGAAGCATTAGATGTAAAGAGTGTCTACTTTACGTTTGATAATATTAGTGGATTAAAGGAAGAATTCAAGAAAGATTTTAATGTAAATGAAAAAACAATAATCTTTTTAGATTATATAGATTATGAAAACAATTCTTCTGATGTTCGTCTTATTGTTCATTTTCAAGATGATACTCATGCGACATTAAGATTCGGACAGGAGGGGTAGTGTGAAATCACAAAAAGGATTTACAGTAGTTGAATTAATTTTATCTTTTAGTATATCAAGTATTGTTATTGTTTTACTTTTTCAACTGCTGATATCATTAAAAGATTTTTATAATATGACTAGTTATAAAACAGAACTACTTATTAAACAAACTTCAATATCTAAAGAAATAAATAATGACTTTAATAGTAAAACAATTATTAGTGTTGATGATTGTGGTACAGATTGTATTATTTTTAATTTTAAGGACGGAGAAAGTAATACGCTATCAATTAATCGTGAACATAAAATAATTAATTATGGCAAATTTTCAACTAGATTAGTTAAAGATAGTGAATTTGGAGAGCCTAATATTAACTTTTATCGAAATATTGAAAATGTTAATAATAATATTGATTCATTTATTTTAATTGATATTCCAATTTATTATCCCCTTTATGAAAATGAAAATTTTGGAATAAATATTGTTTATCAATATAACAGTAATGAAGATTACATTATTGAAGAACCATTTTAAATATATATTATCCAAAAATCAAAGATAATAAATACTAAAATTGCTGATATAGTAGCATGTAATATTCTAGCAACAAAAAAAGGTAAATATTTTATTTTTGTATCACTCAAAATACTAATTATTTGCATATGAACACTTAAACCACCAAAAGAAATGATCATCGTTGATAAAATGGATTTTAATTTAAGAGGAATATCAAGTAAACTAATGTATTTTAATCCTTGGGTCATTTCAACAAATCCGTTTAAGATGGTTTGTACATAATTACTAAGGTTTAAGTTATTATCAATAACTTGAGTTATAATTAAAAACATTGTTATAACTCCTAAAATTAATAGAAGGGTATTAATACTGTTAATTAAGGAATTAGTAATAATTTGTCCGAAAGTTAGATCATTATTAATTCTTTTATTATGCATATTATTAATTGCTTTTCTCAAAGATACTTTTTCGTTTTCTTTTTTAGAAGGATAATAATTTCTAAAGCCTAAACCAATAATAATATTGGTTAAATAATGAGATAATAAAATCAACAAACCAACTTCTTTATTATTTAGAAAAAGTATTGAAACTGTTCCTAAAATAAATAAAGGATTAGAAAAATGACTGAATGTTAATACTTTAGTGGCTTCATGTTCATTTAAACTACCATTTAAATATAATTCCCTTGCGTATTTCGCACTGCTAGGAAAACCAGATAGGATACTCATACCCCAAACAAAAGCAGCATTGCTGTTTAATCTAAATAATTTTTGCATTATTGGCTTACTTAATTCAGCAAATAATTCAACCACACCATAATTAATGGCAATTTCAGTTATTACAAAAAAAGGGAATAATGATGGAAAAATATTGTTTTTCCATATTCCAATTGAAAAATTAACCGATTCTAAGATAGATCTAGATTGAGTTAAAATTTCAAATATGAAAAGTGCCAAAATAAAAAATATAATTACAGTACCAAATTTTCTTTTCATAAAAACTCCCTTATTAACTATAATTTAATATTAGAAAGGAACTGATCTATGCTTAATAAATTATATGAAAAAATTATAAAAATAGTAAAAAATAACTATTTGTTTATTATAGGTTTTTTTATTGGTTTTGCATTGGTAACAATAAAACTCCCGATTTATATTAATGCTCCTGGGGGAGTTAGTGATATTTCTGGTAAAATTGAAATTGAAAACTATGAAATTAATAAAGATACCTTTAATATGGGTTATGTTTATGAATTTCCTGCTACTATACCAACCCTAATATATTCTTATTTAAATAAAGATTGGGATTTAATCAAAAGAGATAGAGTTATTCCTGAAAACGAAAATAAGGAAGATGCTGATTTTCGCGACCATATGTTATTAAAAGAAGCAAATCAAACAGCTATTATTTTAGGATATACCAAAGCTTTGAAAGAGGTAAAAATAACAAATAAACGTTTTTTAGTTACTTATATTGATAAAGACGCTAAAACGGATTTGAAAATTAAGGATGAAATTATAAAAATAAATAATGAAGAAATAAAAGAATTAGAAGACATAAAAGAAATAAGTAAAGATTTTGTTGAAGGCGAAGAAGTAAAAATACTTGTTAAGCGTGGGGATGTACTTTTAGAAAAGACAGCAACAATTATTAAAGAAGATAATAAATTGATGATTGGTATATTAATTTCAGTTGATCAAGATTTGGAAACTGACCCTAAAATAAAATTAAATTTTAAAAAAACTGATAGTGGTCCTTCAGGTGGATTTATGATGAGTTTAACTATTTATGATACTTTAATGGGGTCTAATCTGAGTAAAGGTAGAAAAATTGCAGGAACCGGTACTATTGATGATTCTGGCAATGTTGGTGAAATAGGTGGGGCAAAATATAAACTAAAAGGTGCCGTTAAAGATAAGATGGATATTTTCTTTGTTCCAGCTGGTGAAAATTATGATGAAGTTATGAAAGTTAAAAATAAAAATAATTATGATATAAAAGTAGTACCAGTTAATACTTTAGATGATGCAATTAAATATTTAGAAAGATTACCCTAGTGAGTAATCTTTTTTGTTGATATTCTATCTTGTAATTATAATGCATAATGAATTGACAAAAGTGACATACTTGATATATTTAATATTGTAAGGTTAATTAGAAAATAAAAATGGAAATATTGAAATATTTTATAGAAAGAGATACTTGTAATTGGAACAGATGTATTTATTTATTTTAACAACTACGTATTTTAATTCTTTGAAAGAGTGGACTAACGCTCTTTTTTTTGATAAAATTAAGTAAGGTGATCTAAGTGAAATATAATGAAGTAGATGTCTCAAAATTAACCCCAATGATGAAACAATATATAGATATTAAAAACAGACATAAAGATATAATATTATTCTTTCGTTTAGGAGATTTTTATGAAATGTTTTTTGAAGATGCTGTTTTGGCATCGAGATTGCTTGAATTAACTTTAACAGGTAAAAGTGCAGGACTAGAAGAAAGAGTCCCAATGTGTGGTATTCCTCATCATTCTTCACAAATATACATTGAAAAATTAGTTGAGTTGGGCTACAAGGTAGGTATTTGTGAACAATTAGAAGATCCTAAAGATGTTAAAGGTATTGTTAAACGTGATGTTGTCCAAATAATTAGTAAAGGTACGATAATAAATAATGAATCATTAATTGAATATGAAAATAATTATATTGGAAGTTTAGTTTGTTTTAATGATAGTTACGGACTAAGTTATACTGATATATCTACTGGAGAGTTATATGTTCAAATATTAGAACCAAATATTAGCAAAGTTGTTAGTGAAGTAATTAATGTTGGACTTAAAGAAGTCATAGTTACTGATAAGGTTGATCCGAATATTATTTCTCTTTTGAAATGTCAATTTAAACTTGTTGTAACTATTCATAATTCTTTTGAAGTTTTTGGTTATGAACAAATATATAGTGAATTAAAAGATATGAGAATGATCGAAACTATTAAACATTTACTTAGTTATATAGATCAAACTCAAAAAAGAAGTTTAAGTCATTTTCAAAAAGCTAATGTAAGAGAAGAAAATCAATATTTAAAAATGGATGTTCATACTAAAAGAAATTTAGAACTAACAGAAACATTAAGATTGAAACAAAGAAATCATTCATTAATATGGTTATTAGATAAAACCAAAACAGCAATGGGTTCAAGATTGCTTAAAAAATACATTGAAAACCCAATAATTGATAAAGATGAAATTAATAAACGTTATGATGTCGTTGAAACATTAATAAAAGAATTTATTGTTAAAAGTGATTTGCAGACTAATTTGCAAGAAGTTTATGACTTAGAAAGATTAAGTGGACGGATTGCATTTGGTAATTGTAATGCTAGAGATTTAATTCAATTAAAAAACTCTTTAAAAGTTTTACCAAATATACAAAATAATTTAGAAAAAATTAATTATCATAAAAATATTGATACATTAACTGAATTATACGAGTTATTAGAAATAAGCATTTATGAAACTCCACCACTTGGGCTTAAAGAAGGTTATTTAATTAAAAATGGTTATAATAGTGAACTTGATGAATTAAAAGAATTGCGTAAGGGTGGTAAAGACTTTTTAGCTAGATTTGAAGCTGAAGAAAGAGCAAGAACTGGTATTAAGAATTTAAAAATTGGTTATAATAAAGTTTTTGGTTATTACATTGAAGTTACTAAAGGTAATATTGAGCTTGTTAAAGAAGAATATGGATACGAACGTAAGCAAACGTTGAGCAATTGTGAACGATATATAAGTCCAATTCTAAAAGAAAAAGAAGCTTTAATATTAAATGCTGAAGAAAAAATAATTGAACTTGAATATCAATTGTTTGTAGAAATTAGAGATAAAGTTAAAGAATACATTCCAGTATTACAAAATGTTTCTAAAATCATTAGTTCCATTGATGTACTTCAATCATTTAGTACAGTAGCAGAAGAAAATAATTATGTTCGTCCAACAATAACTGATGAACGATATATTAATATTATTGATAATCGTCATCCTGTTGTTGAAAAAGTAATTGACTCTGAATTTGTACCAAATAATATCATAATGGATAAAAATACTGATATACTATTAATAACAGGGCCAAATATGGCTGGTAAATCAACTTATATGAGACAAATAGCAATAACTGTCATTATGGCTCAGATTGGTTCATTTGTCCCAGCAACCGAGGCTATAATGCCGATATTTGATGCAATATTTACAAGAATTGGTGCTAGTGATGATTTAGTTAGTGGCGAATCAACTTTTATGGTTGAGATGAACGAAGCTAATCATGCAATTAGCAATGCTACTGAAAATAGTTTAATTTTATTTGATGAGCTTGGAAGAGGAACAGCAACATTCGATGGTATGGCTCTTGCTCAAGCAATTATTGAATACATTCATGATGAAATAAAAGCAAAAACAATTTTTTCAACTCACTATCATGAATTAACTGATTTAGAAAATAATTTAAATAAATTAAAAAACATTCATGTAAGTGCGCATGAAGAAAAAGGTAATATTACTTTCTTACATAAAATTAAACCTGGTAGTGTAGATAAAAGTTATGGAATTCATGTTGCAAAACTTGCTAATTTACCAAACAGTTTAATTAGTAGAGCAAGTGCGATTTTAAAAGTTTATGAAAATAATGAAGTTAAAAGAGATATTAAAGTTCAGCAAGTACTTCCACTTGAAGAAATTGTTGTTAAAAAAAATTCATTGGTAGAAAAAGAATTGGAACATATTAATCCAATTGAAATAACGCCTATTGAGGCTTTAAATATATTATATAAATTAAAACAAAAGATGAATGAAGAAGTAGAAGAGGAGATAAGTTTATGAAATTATTAAAAAGAGAAAATTGGTGGGTATGGTTATTATTATTTATTTTTGGAAGTGGTGCTAGTAATATTTTCTTAGGTGCCTTACTAGATGTTTATGATAAAGATGCTTGGTATGCTAAATGGCAAAATTGGTTATTAGGATTTGCCTGTTTCTTTTTCCCATTCTTTATTATGATAGCAATTTTTACGATTCAAATTACTTGTCAAGTTGCAGGTAAATTAAATGTTCCTGGTAAAGAAATATATTTATCACCATATATTTGGTTATTAATGATTATTGTTCCAGTTATTGGATGGATTTTATTTACAATTATGATTATTTACACATCAATTTGGCCACTTGTAATGCTGTATCGCGGTGAAGGTGAACAATATATTAATTAATAAAAAAATAGTAGATTAATACATTATTAATTCTTACTATTTTCTTTTTTTTTAATGTTATTTATGTTAAAATGAATGTAGGTGATTTGAATGGAACAATTAAATAGAAGTGAACTTAGAAAAAAAATCATGACTATTCTATACCAAATAAATGTATATAATAAAAACAAGATAAATTATGATGTTGATACCGTTATTAAAGAAGTATTAGAAATTGATAATGAATTTGTAAAAGATATTGTTTATGGAGTTATAACTCATCAAGAAGAGATTGATGAGTTAGCTAATAAATATTTAAATAATTGGACAATTGATCGTTTGGGCAATACTGATCAAGCAATATTGAGAATTGGCATTTATGAATTAATATACACTGATACTCCAGATATTGTAGCTATTAATGAAGCGATTGAACTTGCAAAAATATATAGCGATGATAGTGTTAGAAAAATGATTAATGCCACTTTAGATAAACTATATCATAGTAAGTAGGGATAAGATGAGTAACAATAAGTATTTAACAGTTGAGGCTTTAACTAAATATTTAAAATTTAAATTTGATAGTGATATTAATTTAAAAACCGTTTATTTAAAAGGAGAAATATCAAACTTTAAAGCTCATTCTACTGGTCATTTTTATTTTTCAATTAAAGATGAACGTAGTAAAATAAATGCAATTATGTTTAGTAGTTATAACAGAAAACTAGCCTTTACTCCAACCGAAGGTATGAAAATTCTAGTTAGAGGAAGAATAAGTATATACGAAGCAACTGGTAATTATCAAATATATGTTGAAGAAATGCTAGAAGATGGTCTTGGTAATTTACATATCGCTTTTGAACAATTAAAAGAAAAGTTATCAAAAGAAGGATTATTTGATTCTATACATAAAAAACCAATTCCTAAAATACCAAGTAGAGTAGGGGTTGTAACTGCTGCTACAGGTGCGGCGGTTAAAGATATTATATCTACAATTGAAAGACGTTTTCCTATTTGTGAAATATTATTATTTCCAAGTTTAGTACAAGGTGAAAATGCAGCACCAGATATTGTTAAAAAAATTAACCAAGCTAACGATTATGAATTAGATGTCTTAATTGTTGGTCGTGGTGGTGGCTCAATTGAAGATTTATGGCCATTTAATGAAGAAATAGTAGCTAGAGCAATATTTAACTCAAGAATCCCAGTTATAAGTGCAGTGGGGCATGAAATCGATTATACTATTAGTGATTTTGTTTCAGATTTAAGAGCACCAACTCCAACAGCTGCTGCAGAGATGGCGGTCCCTAACATTATTGATTTAACTCATAGCATTAATCAAATGAAAATTAGATTAAATGAAAATATATATAAACAAATTAATTTTAAAAAATTATATTTAGATAGTATTAAAAATTCATTTGTTATTAAAAATCCAATGATTATGTATGAAAATAAACAACAAAAAATAGATAATATTATTGAAAAAATAAATCAATTAATTAATTATAAAGTTGAAAGTCATAGAGTAACTTTAACTAATTTAAAAAACAACAACATTTTAATCAATCCTCTTAATTTATATAAGCCTAAACAAGTTGAACTTGTTAATATTATATCCAAACTTGAACTACTTAATCCTTTAAGTATCTTAAAAAGAGGATATACATTAACTTATATTAATGATAAAATTGTTAAAAGTATCAATGATATTGAAGATAATTCAAAATTAAAAATTAAATTTTATGATGGAACAGTAATAGCTGTTGTAGAAAGGAAGACAGTATCGAATGACAACCAAAAATATTAAATTTGAAGAAAAAATTAAAGAGTTAGAAAAAATTATTAATGAATTAGAAGCAGGAAATATTGATTTAGAAGATTCAATCGAAAAGTATGTGTTAGCTATGCAATTAGTAAGAGAATGTGATGAACAATTAAAAAATATTGAAGAAAAAATTACCAAAGTTGTTTTAGAAAATGGTCAAACAGAAGAATTTCAAGTTGAGAATTAATACCACAGGTATTTTTTTCTTTTGTAGCCATAATAATATTGTAGCTTGTACTTTGAAGGAAGTGGATTATGATTTTTTCCAAAATCAAAAAAGCATGCCTTACTTTTCTTCTAGCAATCTTCATCTTTCCAACATTTGTTCTGGCATATTCTGATTATATTATTCCTGGTGGTGAGAATATCGGGATCGAGCTAAATGCTCGTGGTGTTATGATTGTGGGTCTATATAAAGTAAATAACCAGTATCCGGCTAAAGAAGCAGGATTAAGGGTTGGCGATATAATAGTAGAAGCAAACGACCAACCAATCACAACCATCGATAAACTTGTTAAGTATATTAACAATGCAACAATTAACCAAAAAGTCAAACTGAAATATCATCGTGATAATGAAGCTAAAACTACTGTTTTAAATCTTTATAAAGATCAAAACAACGTTTTTAAAACCGGACTTTATGTCAAAGATAGTATTACTGGGATTGGAACCCTTAGTTATATTGATCCAGAAACAAAGTTATTTGGTGCCTTAGGGCATGAAATAATTGAAAGAACGACTGGTAAAATTATTGATATAAAAGATGGTAAAATATTTGAGACATCAGTCAGTAATATCGAACGAAGTGAAGTCGGTGCTCCTGGTGAAAAGAATGCAAAATTTTTCTCAAATAACATTTTTGGAAAAGTTTTAGAAAATACAGATAAAGGTATTTTTGGTAAATACACTTCCCAACTTCCTAATAAAAAATTATATAAAGTTGCAAAACCAATTGATATCAAATTAGGACCGGCCAAAATACTAACTGTTTTAAAAGATGATAAAATAGGAAATTATGATATTTTAATTACAAAAATTAATCATAAAAATAATCAGAAAACAAAGAATATCATGTTTGAAATAACAGATGGAGAATTAATCCAAACAACAGGTGGGATTGTGCAGGGAATGAGCGGTTCCCCAATTATTCAGGATGAATACATAGTAGGTGCCATTACCCACGTGGTTATAGATAATCCAATTAGAGGTTACGGAATATTTATAACTAATATGCTAGAAGAAACTGAAAATTAAAAAATGAGATTTATTCTCATTTTTTTAGTATCAAAATAAAAAACGAGTAATCTCGTTCATCTTAAAACATTGATATTAGTGAAGCACCGAATGATAAAAGCATAATTATCAGTAAAAAAATTGCTACTATCTGTTGAATGTTGATTTTCTTTTTTTTATTTGTTTTTTTAGCCATATTTGTTCACCTCTACTAATATTATAATACATATTTCAAAAAAAAGGAATAAAATTTAAAAATTATAATATTATTAGATGAGGTGAATTATGAAAAATAAATTGGACAAACTAAAATCGATATTTATTATTAACAAACAAATTATTATTTTTTTATTAGGTTTATGTATTATTGCAGTAATAACTGGTGCTTTTTATATTACTATTTTAAATAAAACTGATCAAAGCCTAGTACAATCATCAATTAATGAATTTTTTAATAATGTAAAAAACAATAATTTAAATTATTCAATGTCATTAAAAAATGCATTATTAACTAATATAGGGTTTATTTTATTAATTTGGTTACTTGGAATATCGGTTATTGGGATTCCAATTATTATTTTTATGTTTTTTAGTAAATCATTTATTCTAGGCTTTTCAGTTTCTAGTATAATTTTTAATTTCAAGTTAAAAGGTACCTTATTATCTTTGTTTTATATATTTCCCCATCATATTATAAATATATATGTGTTTATTATTTTAATATCATATGCAATTTCATTATCACTAAAAATAATTGATTCAACAATAAAACGTAAAACCGTTGACTTTAAAGTAATTATGAATAAATATTTGTATGTTTTAATTATATCTGTAGGTATAATTATAATTACAACCTTATTAGAAGTATTTATGGTACCATCAATTATGAAAATTGTTATGTCATTTATAAAATAATAACAAATATAAAATTAAAACTATTTTTTTCAAAAAATAGTTTTTTTAATTGTTAAGTGATATAATACTAACAGGTGATAAGTATGAAAAAAGTTGTTATAGGTATGAGTGGGGGAGTAGATAGCAGTGTTGCCGCGCTTTTATTAAAAGAAGCTGGATACGAAGTGATTGGATTATTTATGAGAAATTGGGATAGTACTATTAATAATGACATTTTAGGTAACCCAACATTAACTAATGAAATATGCCCACAAGAAGAAGATTATAATGATGCTATTAAAGTATGTGAAAAATTAAATATACCTTTATATAGAGTTGATTTTGTTAAAGAGTATTGGGATTATGTCTTTACATATTTTTTAGAAGAATTAAAAAAAGGTAGAACCCCTAATCCAGATATTATGTGTAACAAATATATTAAATTTGATATGTTTGCAAAAGAAGCTAGGAAATTAGGTGCCGATTATATTGCAACAGGACATTACGCTAGATTTAAAAATAATAAGTTGCTTCGTGGAATAGATCAAAATAAAGATCAAACGTATTTTTTATCGCAATTAAGTCAAGAACAATTAAAGGATGTTTTGTTCCCAATCGGTGAATTAACTAAACCTAAAGTTCGCGAAATTGCTAAGAAGCATGATTTAATTACAGCTTCTAAAAAAGATTCAACTGGTATTTGTTTTATTGGTGAAAGAAATTTTGCTAAATTTTTAAAAAATTATTTACCAAATCAACCTGGTAAAATTGTTGATATAGAAACAAAAGAAACACTTGGTAAACATAATGGTCTTATGTATTATACTATTGGTCAACGAAGAGGTTTAAATATTGGTGGAAGTGATTCAAAAATATTTGTGGTTGGTAAAGATTTAGACAACAATATTCTATATGTTGCTAGTGGGGATGAAAATAAATACTTATATAGTGATGAGGCTCTTATAGAAATGATTAATTGGATAAGTAATAATAAACCAAAGAAATGTACTGCTAAATTTAGATATCGTCAAAAAGATATACCAGTAACAATTGACTTTACAGATGACAATAATATTGTTGTTAAATATCCATCTTTAGCTAAAGCTGTAACACCAGGTCAAGCTTGCGTTTTCTATGATGGTGATGAATGTTTAGGTGGTG
This sequence comes from uncultured Muribaculaceae bacterium, assembly GCA_964465805.1. Classification (GTDB taxonomy): domain Bacteria; phylum Bacillota_I; class Bacilli_A; order RF39; family UBA660; genus DUPI01. The sequence continues at coordinate 19,092 of CAYXLG010000002.1, read as the reverse complement.
GAATTATCAAAGAAGTTAGAAAAAACGGAGAGAAATTAAAATTTTTATAGTGTACTATTACTTTACACTTGACATTTGACATTAAAGTGATAAAATGGTAATAGGAGGGTTTAAGTTATGGAGAGATTGAATGAAATATTATATGAATTAGGTATCACTAAAGTTAAATTAGCCAAAATTTTAGGAGTTTCTAGACAAATGGTATATAATTATCTAGAACTTGATGACCTAAACAAATGGCCAAAGGAAAAAAAGGTATTAATGCTAAATTTATTAGGTATTAAATCAGCAGATGAATTAGATTCAATAAAAGTAGATACAGATTATATTATGAGTGTTGAGTCAAGAATTAACACACTATTTATTGATACTAATAAAACTTCTCAAATATCTGATAATGCTTCTTTATTTACTGGGGTAGGGAAGAAACAAAAGGAAGTCATGGCTAGTATTATCGAATTTATGAGAGAAAAGTTTGATGATAATAATGACATGACAACATATAATATATTTTTATATTTGTATCATTTTTTACAAACTATGCAAATTTCACCAGAATTAAAATATATGTTGGCTTATGTTTCAAAAGCTGCTGGATTTACTAAACCAAAAGATTTTGTATTTGATGAAGATGAACAATTTGTTTTTGAAAGTATTATGTTCTCAGCTATGACATTATATAATAGTGGTGGTACATCTAAATCAAAATTAGCTGAATCACATCGTCGCTTTGTAAATCAAATTGAACAAAAGCGTGAAGAAAAAATGAGTCGCACTTTAGAATTAAACTCTGCAAAAATCCAAGCATTAAAAGAACTTGGTTACGATGAAATAACAGAAAAGAATGCTGCTGAAGTATTTGAAAAAATGGCAGAGATACAATCAAGAAGAATGACAATATAAAAGGACCTATTATTTAGGTCTTTTAACATTTATAACAACTTCCGATAATGTATATTATGTTGTATAAAGTGAACTTTAAAAAAGAGTAGTCACAGAGATGCCGTTGTATAGCTTATTACAGTAACCTTTTTTATATATTCAAATAAAATTAAATACCAAACCTATTTATAAATTTAAAATAATTAATAAATAATTTTGTAAAATTGTTCCATAATATTAATGGGTGATTATAATGAAAAAAAATAAGATGCAATCTAACAATAGTAAAAGTAAAATGAACACTCAAAATAAGAATGTTCATAGCAGGGCTAAAAGCACTAATACTAACATAGATAACTGTCGTACTAGAGCAGCCAATACTAATGTTAATACAAATAACAATAGTAACAATAATGCTAAAAATACTTCTACTAACAAAATGTCAAATAAACAAAATGTTGGATTCGACGCTACAGACGAAGAATCTCGTTCGTTTAGACTTGACGAAGATTCAGAGCATTCCTTTGAATTAAAATAAGATTGTAAATAAGCCCAAATAAAAAGGAATATTAACTTATTCCTTTTTAATTATATGTTTTTATAACTCTCGTTCTATTTTAATTTCTTTTAATCCTATATTGTTAGTTTGAGATGATTCAGTCATTCCAAATATCCATGACTCACCTTCATATTTTTGAAAGTTTTGAAATGTTGTTAAAGTTTTTTGAAGTGTTAATATTGTTAATTCATTAGGAGTCGGTTTTGCTTTTTCTTCATTCAGATATTTTAAAATAACTGGTATATATGTATCTGTAATAATTTTTGTATTGGTATATATATAATCAGAATAATGTGTATACGGATCATCAGCCATTGTTTCATTATAACTTATTGTATTTATATAAACCCCATACTTTTCTTCACTATTAAAATAATTAGTTAGCTCAACATTTGTTACACCTAAATTATATAAATTAATAATTTCACCATCAGCTTTTGTTAGTGATACTATATAGTTTTTTCCTTCAATTAAATCAGCTTTTCCTGGGAATTGTAAATAATTCTCAAAGATTACTGGTCCTGAACTAAGAACATCCTCAATTTTAACATCTATTATTTCAATAGTTGTTTGTCCTAATTTATTTATACAATCATCTGCATTATTTTCAGATAAAGTTACTTCACTTTCGTTAAAATCTTTTATTGCACAAAATTTGTCATCATGTAAAACAACTTTGATTTGTCCATCTTTATTAATTATTACTTTTCCATTTTTGGGTCTTTTACCTGTAAAATTCAAACTAGCGTCAGGTTGACTCGATGTTTCGATTCCATCTTTATAATTAAATATTATAAAATTGTTTTTGTTATTTGTCATTAAATCAATATATTGTTGTTGTGCAGTTCTAGCTAAACCAAGAGCGGAAACTTTTAACAATCTTTTTTTAGAATCATTAATTAAATTATTAACTGTTGGTACAATCATTACCATAATAATAGATAATATAATTATTACTGCCAACAACTCAATTAATGTAAATCCTTTATTATTTTTCATTATTAAACACTCCCTTTTATTTAAAGTTTTCATTTTAAATAAATCAAATATTGTTTTTAAACAAATAAAAAAAATATAAACATAAAATTTAAGCTTTAGCTATATTTTCGGGAAAATTAATAATAATTTTAAAAATAATATCATATGTTATCATTTTTTAAATTTTCCTTTATGTCTTATTGCTAGTTTGTCCGTTTTTCAAATTTTTATGTATTTTTAAGAAAGTATATTATTGTAAAAAAACAGAATAAATTTAAGTTAAAATAATAACTACTATTAAGGTAACAAATCTTTTATTACCCATATTCATTATAACATAAATGTTATGAAAACACTTGGTTTTTTCAAATAAAAAGGAAGATTTACGTAAAACCTTCCTTTTTTAAACATTATTGATTACTTGCAGTTAACATCCATAATTCTTTTTCAAAAAATTTAATGTTATCACTCATTAAACTAGCAGTTACATGATCATTAATACTACTTGCATATTCTTCTAATTCTTTTGAAAATGCTAGCATAAAACTGAAGTCATTAATAAGCACACTATATACTTGTCTAGTATTAAAGTCTTGACTTCGCATAGATTTAATGGTTGATTTTTCTTCGGTTTCAAATAAAGAAGTAATTGGATATTGATTTAACATTTTAATTCTTTCGGCAACCGCATCATACATCTCTGCAACTTTATGATAATATTCTTCTAGTTTTTTATGAAGAGAAAAAAAGTGTTCACCTATAACGTTAAAATGCAGATTGTATAAATTGTTATTCAACACTTTTAAATTAGATAAGTATTCATTTAAAAGTTCTGTTTGCTCGATTTTGTTATAACAATTTTGCATATAATTAACTCCCCCTATAAAATTATATGCAATTATCTATTTTAATCAACTTTAATATAATTTATTTAAGAAACTGGTTCCAATTTCAGGTTTTGTAATGTTAAAATTATCAGATATTGTAGCACCAATATCAGCAAATGTTTTAAAATCATCCAACCTTTTAGGTTCTTTTAATTTCTTAGAATAAATTAAAACTGGTACTAGTTCTCTTGTATGATCGGTACCTTTAAATGTTGGATCATTACCGTGATCAGCGGTTATTATTAATAAATCATCAGTGCTCAAATTATTTAATATTTCTGGAACATAATCATCAAATTCTTTTATTAAATCAGCGTAACCTTCGGGATTTCTTCGATGTCCGTATTTTGAATCAAAATCATTGAGATTGACGAAACAAAGTCCCTTAAAATCGTTTTTAATGACAGATATAGTCTTTTTAATTCCATCCAGATTATTTTCTGTTTTAATACTCCTAGTAATACCGCAACTATTAAAGATATCACTTATTTTACCAATTGAAATAACATCATAATTGTCATTTTTAAGACTATCTAAAACAGTTGGTTCCGGTGGGTTTAAAGCATAATCTTTACGATTTGCCGTTCTAATATAATTACCATTTTCTCCAATAAAAGGTCTAGCTATAATTCTACCAACTTTCCATTCATCTTTTAATGTTAATTTTCTTGCTATTTCACATATTTTATATAATTCTTCTAACGGGACTATTTCTTCGTGGGCAGCAATTTGTAAAACACTATCAGCTGAAGTATAAACAATAATACTACCTGTTTTAATATGTTCTTCACCTAACTCTTTAATTATTTCTGTACCACTACTACTAATATTTCCAATAACTTTTCGACCGCTTAATCGCTCTAGTTCATTTATTAATTCAAGAGGAAAACCGGTTTCAGTAAAAGTTACTGCTGGTACAGACATTTTAACTCCCATAATTTCTAAATGTCCAGTTAAGGTGTCTTTACCAGTACTTATTTCATGAGCTTTAGCATAATAAGAATTAGTTTTAACATATGGCATGTCTATTAAATTAAGTAATCCCATTTTTTCTAAATTAGGCAACGATACCTTAGTTGTTTTAATAATGTTACCTAATGTATTAGAGCCTTCATCACCATAAAGTTTGGCATCAAGCGTTTCCCCTATTCCTAGTGAATCTAATACAATTAAAAATATTCTTTTGTATGTCATAATTTTCTCCTATCTATTTTTCATGTTTCTTCATTAAACATTTTTAATTTATTAAGTCATTTTTCTCTACCACTAATTACCATGGGGGTGATAATTCTTATAATCTCTTTTTAATGAATCCCTTGATACATGGGTATAAATTTGAGTTGTAGATATATCAGAATGACCTAGAAGTTCTTGAATTGTTCTAAGATCCGCACCATTATCAAGAAGATGACTAGCAAACGAATGTCTTAATGTATGTGGTGAAAAATTTGTTGTAATTTCCTTCTTTTTAGCTAGATTCTTAATAATTCTAAAGAAATGTTCACGAGTCATTTTATCTCCAAGTTTTGTTACAAATAAATATTCACTACGTTTGTTTTCTAAAAATTCAGGTCTAGCTTTATGTAAGTATTCAATGATTATACTTGTTGCATACTCCCCTATTGGGATAAATCTTTCTTTATTACCTTTTCCCATTGTTTTTAAAATATTTTCATGTAGATCAATATCATTTAATTTTAAATTAACTAATTCGCTAACTCGAAGTCCAGTTGCATACATTAGCTCTATCATTGCTTTGTTTCGATAACTAAATTTATCAACTAATTCGATATCTAATAATTTGGTTATTTCTTCTTTTGATAATACTGTTGGTATTTTTTTTGCTGTTTTTGGGGGTTCTACATATTCAACTGGATTATAAATGACAATTTTCTCAATTATTAAAAACTTATAGAAACTTTTTAATGTAGTAATAGCACGCCTAATACTTATGTTGGTTAATTTTTCTTCTTTTAGATATTTTATAAAATTTTTTATATCTTTTTCTGTAATATCTTTAAGTTTTATATCCTGTTTATTACAAAACTTATGGAATCTCATTAAATCGTTTTCATAACTTTTTTTAGTATTAATGCTGTATTTTTTATCAATAATCAGATAGTTACAAAACAGATTAATCATTGTCAACAAATTATCCATATCCTCACCTATATTAATTATAACAAAAATACTATTAATTTACCAATATTTTTGTTAAAATATAGGTGGTGGTGATAACATGAATGAACCTTTAGCTCTAAAACTGCGCCCCAAAAAAGTTAGTCAAATAATTGGTCAAGAGCATTTAGTTGGTGAAAATAAAATAATTACTAATCTGGTTAATAATAAACGCCTTTTTTCAATAATATTATATGGTCGTCCTGGCATTGGTAAAACAAGTATTGCGGAAGCAATTGTATCAGAACTAGATTTAAGATATAGAATGCTAAATGCTGTTATTAATAACAAAAAAGATTTTGATGTTGTTATTGAAGAGGCTAAGATGTATGGTGGTATGGTTGTTATTATGGATGAAATCCATAGAATGAATAAAGATAAGCAAGATTTATTGTTACCTTATTTAGAAAGTGGCTTAATTACTTTAATTGGAATGACTACGTCTAATCCTTATCATAAAATCAATCCTGCAATTAGGAGCCGCTGTCAAATATTTGAACTTAAGGAATTAAACTTTGAAGATATTATAATAGGATTAAATCGAGCAGTTAAAAGTGAATATTTAAAGAATATCAAAATAGATGATGAAACAATCAAATATATTGCTGTTCTGGCAGCTGGAGATTTAAGAGCAGCATATAACACTTTAGAAGTTGCATATTACTCAACTAATGATTATGTGGTTAATGTTGAAACTATTAAAAATATTAATAATAAACCAGTCTTCTTTCACGATAAAAATGAAGATGGACATTATGATTTATTAAGTGCATTTCAAAAATCAATTCGTGGGAGCGATGTTAATGCTTCGCTTTATTATTTAGCTAAATTATTAGAAGCAGAAGATTTAGATAGTATTTATCGACGAATGACAGTTATTACCTACGAAGATATTGGACTCGCTAATCCAAGTATGGGTCCTAAAGTGGATGCAGCTATTAATGCTTGTGAGCGAGTTGGATTACCAGAAGCCAGAATTCCTTTAAGTGTAGTTGTTATTGAACTTGCTCTTTCACCTAAGTCTAATAGTGCATATATAGCCCTTGATAGTGCAACTAATGATATTAGGATGGGTAAGAGTGCAAGTATACCTAAACACATTAAAAACGGTTCAAAAGATTATTTATATCCCCATAATTATCCTTATGGTTATGTTAAACAACAATACTTACCAGATAATTTAAAAAATAGAATATATTATTATCCTAAAACAACTAGTAAGTATGAACAAAATTTAAAAATTATTTATGAAAATTTAAGAAAGTAATTCAGAGGTGGTTGTATGTTTTTTATTTACGGTTTGTTAACTACCTTTTTAATTACCTTTTTACATTTTGGACTAGTTAATATTCTAGGACTTAAAAACTTTTGGATAACCTTTATATGGTTAGCAGTTATAACTGCAATGGTGGAAATTATATTGTTTTCTCTTTTCCTTGAGGTAATAAAAAAGCGACCTCGTAAAGTCAAAAATAATTTATTAGTTAGTTGTATTGCTGCTTCAATATTTATTTTGTTGAAACTAGAATATGATCAAAACTCTTATACGTGGGGAATGATTGATATTAGTATGGGAATTTTTATATTTTTTACAATACCTTGTTTAGTTATTAAAAACATTGTTGATTTTCGATTATTGAATAAGAAAAAAAGTAGAAATTAATCTACTTTTTAAATGCTTAAAATAAATAATTCTAGTCCTAGTTCTTTATCAATAAGACCTGATTTAATATTAAAATCAAGATCAGCTAGTTTTTCTATGTAAGAAAGTAGTAGTTCCCTACTGTATTCCCTCCCCTTTTCAAGTGCTAATTTGACAGGATAGGGATGACTTCCTAAAGTAGCTGAAATATCATTAACTGTGTAGCCCCTTTGAATTAATATTTTAGATTGATACATTAATCTAAACTTATTAGCAAGGAGTGCTATAATAGCAATTGGTTCTTCGTTAAAAGTACGCAACTCCTTATATAACTCAAGAGCTTTTTCAATGTCTCTATTTACAATACAGTCAATAAAATAATACATATCCGGTTGAATATTTTTGCATGTGACATTTAATATATCTTCTTTTGTTATTACTAAATCATCGTCTTTATAAGTTTTAAGTTTATTTATCTCTTGATTGAGTATTGCTAAATTATCACCTACACGGTCAATTAATAAATTAATATTTTCAAAACTAATTTCATATTCATCAAATAAATCTCTTATAAATTTAGTTATGTTTTTAGGTTTTGTAATGTTTATTACTTTACCAATTTTATTCATTATTTTACATATTTTTTTACGTGTATCAATTTTTTCACTTTCTACTAAAAATATTAAAGTAGAATCTGGATTAGGATTATTTAAATATTCTTCTAATTTTTTAATGTCTTGCTCAATTTCATTTTTCTTAGTAGTAAAGATATTACTATTGTTTACAATAATTGTTTTATTTTGACTAAACAAAGATATTGTTAGAGCATCATCTATTACTTCTTCAATCATGTTGTTATCTAAATTATATTTGACAATATTAATAGGATCAGTGTCACCTATAATTTTCTTGAACTCAAGTTCAATTAAAAAGCTATCTGATCCATAGATTAAATATAAATTATTTTTCATTATTGTGCGACAAGATATGGTTTCTCGGCAGTGCCATGACCATTTAATACTAAATTAGCTTTTAGATAAACAACAGGATATACTTCAAAATTATCATTGTTAGTAAGTTTACTTTGCAAAAAAATTCTTTCAATTTCTTTGTTACCTTCAGGAATCAATGTTTTTTCAACAGCCCATACATGCTCAGAAGAATTAAGTGTTTTATTCATTGTCCAAAAGTTGGGATTATTACTTAAGTAATTGTTTTCGCTACACTCACCTTTATCATTTGCTGCACCAATAACACACAACCTTTCAGTTGCTTTCATATAATCACTGACATTAATTAAACCAACAATACCATTATAAATAATATTTTCATCATATTGTGGCTTACGCTCATTTTGAATATCTACAGTTAAATTTTGTTGAGCATTAAAGAATAGTCCACCAACATACCAAGTTGCATCTTTAATAACATATGGGGATTCATCAAATCTAATTTCTTTTATCCAATTATCTAAATAAGTGTTAATGCTTGATTCCGACCAAATATTTTTGTTATTTTCATCCCATTTAACAAGTTTTTTTTCTACTTCAATATTCTCACAAGTATTATTGTTAGCAGGTCCGACATACATTATTTTTAAAGCATTATTTTGAGCAATATTAATAATTCTAAAACATTTGTTATAAAGCACTAAATAATTATTAACATCTTTACCTCTAAAATAATATTTAGATGTAAAAGGTTTGCTTTCATCAATTCCAGTTTCCAAAGTATCAGTATATAGTCCACTGCCACTAGTAACAAGTGAATGATTAATAATTTTGTTATGTGCCAATTGGTTTTCATGATAATTCAAATAAAATACGACACCCAAAACCGAAAGTATAATAATTATAAAAATATTTATAAATGTATCTGGTTTAGTTGACTCTTTAACCTTTTTTTCTTCACTAACAACTTTTACTTTCTTATTGATGTTTGTTTTTTGGTTTGTTGTTTTTTTTGTTTCCTTTTTTTTCTTTGACATTTGTATACCTCCTATTATTCAAACTAGTATTTACTACGTTAATTATAGCACGATTTAACTTATAAGTAAATTTACTTATTAAATATTTTCTTTTCTAATTGTTTCAATAATATTTTCGTTTTTAATTTTATTAGTTGAATATTTCATAGTCATAAAAATTATAACAAAGACTGCAAACACACAAATAAGAATCGATGATTTAGGAACTGGTATTTTAATTTTGTTATCACCATAACTTAAAGAAGCGATTTCTGTAATTATATATATTATTCCATATGATATAGTAAGCCCATATAATAGTGATTTAAGCCCTAAAAAGAGACTTTCAAATCTAATCATTTTAGTAAATGATTTAGGTGACTGTCCAACACTTCGAAGCATAGCAAACTCTATTTTTCTTAAATTAATACTAGTGTTTATTGTATTAATAACACTAGTTATAGCAATTAAAACGATGAACGCACTAAAGCTGTATAGGGCAAACATAACTGCTAATTGTGCCATTTTTGTTTGGTGAGTTTCTAACTTTTGATTTGAATAACCAAAAGTCGGAGCATCTGTAAGTTGGTTAAACTCTTCATCAAATTTTTTGGCGTTTTTAATTTTTAGTTCTAATGTTATAGCATCATCAGATAATGTAAATCCAGAAGGTTTATATTTTTTTTGTTGAAGTTTATTATATATTTGTTTATTTACTATTAAAGATGGATTAAAAAGGTAATAATCTCCAAACGGTATAACATCAGTAAAATATAAATTGGTTAGTTCATAATAACAATTAGTTAATTTACTAAAGTCGGGAATGTATAGAGAGGTTTCATAATTACAAAAAGTAAAAGTCAAATTAGCATTTTCTTTATATGATGGTCCTTCATATATTTTTGATTCTTCTTTTGCCTGATCATAATGATGTAATCTACCATAATTAATTAAAATAGGTTGTTCTTTTACAAGTCCAATTTCTTTAGCATATTTTTGATAACTATCATCACTTAGTAAAAACACATTAACATAATAAAAATTTTGATAACCTTGTAATTTGGCAAACTTTAAATAATCTTTTGTAAATAGACTATCATCATGTCTTTGTATATATATTTGTTGGTTCTTATATTCTAAAACTTCTTTTACTTCTTTAAGATTTTTAATTTTATTTACAAATTCTAATTGGTTTTCACCATCATTAATATTAATATAAGCATCATATTTAGAAACAGGATTATATATATCCCTACTCTCACCAATAGCAGCATTTAAATATGTTGAGGCTGTTAAAAATAAAACAATACTTGTAACTAACGAGATAACTGTGGTGCGATACCTTTTTTTCTGACGTTTCATATTTTTAAATGCAATACTACCTTCTATTCCAAATAATTTAGTAATTAGCTTATTAGTTTTAACCCTTTTTCTTTTGATTTTAATATCTTTACTAAGTTTAATAGCTTCGATTGGTGTTATTTCACTAGCGCGTACAGCTGGAAATAAAGCCGATAAGAAAATAGCCATAATTACAAATGTTAGTGACGTTAAAATAAAGTAAGGATAAATAGATAATGTAAGTGGAGTAGAAATGATACCATCTAATATTTTATTAAGTACAGTTAAAGTTAGTGAAACATTAATAATACCAAATATAAAACCTAGAGGAATAGCAATTAAACTAACGATACCTGCTTCAAATAAAACTGAATATAAAATTTGCATAGGTGTGGCACCAACACTAGATAATATTCCAAATTGTTTTTTTCTTTCAGTTACTGATACTGAAAAGGAATTATAAATGATTAAAATACAAACAACACTAAGAATAGTTAAAATTAACATTAATGATAAATATAAGACTGCTACTACTCCAGCATCTGCTATTTCACCATATAAAGCTAGTAATGCTACATTAACTGTTACCTCAGGATTACTATTAGAAAGTTCAAGGATTGGAAATGGTTTTTCTAATTTATCTGTTAAAAGATTTAGTTTGGGTATTCCATGTTTAGGTGAATCAAGGGTTACATAAACATCAACTAACCCATCTTTATCTACTATAAATTTATTATATAATGTTTCCTGACCATATAATATACTTTCAAAAGAGGAATAATCATCTTGGCTTTCATAAATACCAACTACCTTGTATTTAATTTCATCAAGATAATCTTCAACCGTAATGATATCATTTACTTTAAATCCATGTTTCTTTGCATAATTTTGAGACATCAGTACTTCATTAAGATTTTCAGGTGTTGTTCCATCAATAATATTTAACATATTATCATAATTTGCATCTAAACTACTTACTTCAATATTAGTATAATTTTCATCTGTTTTAATACTCCCGTGTTTTAGGTGTACTATTTTAGTTAATACTTCTTTAACATCAAAGTCATTTTTAATAATATCTAATTTGGAATATTCGAGATCACGATATTCAATATGATGAGAACCGTTTTGTCTTACCTCTTCTTTAATTAAGTTATCGCGGTAAGTTGATGCAAAAAAGCCTACTCCGAATAACAATGAACAAGAAAGAACAATACCAATAATTGTTACGATTGTTCTTTTCTTATTTGTTTTTAAATTTTTAATAGTTAAATCATATAAACTCTTCATAAAAATCCCCTAGCATACTTAATTAAATATTTTCTTTTCTAATTGTTTCAATAATATTTTCATTTTTAATTTTATTAGTTGAATATTTCATAGTTATAAAAATTATAATAAAGACTGCAAACACACAAATGATTATTGAAGACATTGGAAATGGTATTTTAATTTTGTTATCACCATAACTTAAAGAAGCGATTTCTGTAATTATATATATTATTCCATATGATATAGTAAGCCCATATAATAGCGATTTAAGGCCTAAAAAGAGACTTTCCAATCTAATCATTTTAGTAAATGATTTAGGTGATTGCCCAACACTTAGAAGCATAGAAAACTCTATTTTTCTTAAATTAATACTAGTGTTTATTGTATTAATAACACTGGTTATAGCAATTAAAGCAATGAATGCACTAAAGGTATATAGGGCAAACATAACTGCTATTTGGAACATTTGCATTTTATAATTTTCTAATTTTGGATTTTGATAACTAAATTTAAGATTAGGAGTATCTTCAAAAATTTTTCTTACCTCTTCGTCAAATTTCTTAGCATTTTTTACTCTTAGTTCTAATGTGATATTATTTAAGTTTGAAAAAACATTATCAGGTCGTGCTAGTTTTGAATTAAGTTCATAATATATTTTTTTATTTACTATTAAAGTAGAATAAAAATTATAATTATTAAATGGGGTGGTATCCGTGTAATACAAATTTGTTAGTTCGTAATAACAGTCACTAATTTTTTCGTTCTTAGGATAGTCTTCATAATTACAAAATTTAAAACTTAAATTTGGATTTTCTTTATATGGTGGACCTTCATATTTTTCATCAATTTCATCATCTTTATTTAATTTAATATATTTACCAAAATTAATAAAAATTGGTTGTTCAGTTTTAAGTCCAATTTCTTTAATATATTTTTGGTAACTATTATCACTTAATAAAAACACTATCATCATTTTCTGTCCAGGTAAATATCGATTTTTAATAAAATTTAAATAACCCTTTTCAAAATAACTCTCATCATGTTGTTTTATAAAAAAACGTTGAAATTTATATTCTAAAACATCTGTAACCTCTTTAATATTTTTAATTTTATTTATAAATTCAGTTTGATTTTCCCCTGCTGAAACTGTAAGACTTGCATCATAGGGATATGATTCATAAGTTGCTTTTATTGACTTGATAGCAGCATTTAAATATGTTGACGCTGTTAAAAATAAAACAATGCTAGTAACTAAAGATATTACAGTAGTGCGATACCTCTTTTTTTGTCGTTTCATATTTTTAAGTGCGATATTACCTTCTACACCAAATATTTTAGAAATTAATTTATTAGTTTTTACATTTTTTCTTTTTATTTTAATGTCTTTACTTAGTTTAATAGCTTCAATTGGTGTTATTTCATTAGCGCGTACGGCTGGAAATAAAGCTGATAAAAAGATAGTCATAATAACAAACGTTAATGACAATAAAATAAAGTATGGATAAACTGACAATGTAAACGGATTAGAAATAACATCTTCTAATATTTTATTAAGTACAGTTAAAGTTAAGGAAACGTTAATAATACTAAAAACAAAACCTAAAGGAATAGCAATTAAACTAACAATACCTGCTTCAAATAAAACTGAATATAAAATTTGCATAGGTGTGGCACCAACACTAGATAATATTCCAAATTGTTTTTTTCTTTCAGTTACTGATACTGAAAAGGAATTATAAATGATTAAAATACAAACAACACTAAGAATAGTTAAAATTAACATTAATGATAAATATAAAACTGCAACAACCCCAGCATTATGAATTTCTCCGTAAGCTGATAAAAGTGCTGTATTAACAGTCACTTGGTGATTGCTATTAGAAAAATCAATTGCTGGAAACTGTAATTCTAATTTATCAGTTAAAAGATTTAATTTAGCTATTCCGTGTTTCGGAGAATCAAGTGTTACATAAACATCAACTAAACTATCCTCTTCAGCCCAAAATTTAGTATACATTTTTTCTTCATCATACATTGAATAATAGTAACTTGAATATTCCTTTTTACTTTTATAAATACCAACTACCTTGTACTTAATTTCATCAAGATCATTCTTAACAGTAATAATATCGTTTAATTTAATTTCTTGTTTTCTTGCATAATTTTCAGAAATAATTACCTCATTATTACTTTTGGGTGTCGAGCCATGTATTATATTTAATATATTATTATAATCAGTATCTAAACTGCTTATTTCAATATTTGTATGATGTCCATCACCTAAAACTCTGCCAGATTTAACATACTTTACTTTGGTTAATACGTCTTTAACATCAAAATCATTTTTAATAATATTTAATTTAGAATATTTAAGATCACGATATTCAATATGATGAGAACCATTATATTCTATAATTTCTCTTATTAAATTTTCCCGATAAGTTGAGGCGAAAAAACCTACTCCGAATAACAACGAACAAGAAAGAACAATACCTATAATAGTTACAATTGTTCTTTTCTTATTTGTTTTTAAATTTTTTATAGTAAAATTATATAAATTTTTCATAAAAGTCCCCTAACACAAATCTAGTTAATAATAGTGTCACCATTTTCAAAATGTTTATTTTCAAGCAATCCTTCATGAATTGTTTCTTCTGGGTTATTTAAAAACACTTCTTCAATACGATCAACACGACAGCGCTCAGCAATTATAATAGAACGCACTTTTTCAACTGCGCTACTTAAATCATCATTAACAACAACATAATTATATTTAGTAATGCTATTAATTTCTTCGTAACTTCTTTTAAATCTTTCCACTATTTTTTCTTTTGATTCTGTACCACGTTTTATCAATCTATTTTTTAATTCATCCATACTTGGCGGTAAAATAAATATAAATAAGGCTTCCTTGTTTTTTTCTTTTATTTGAAGTGCCCCATTAATATCAATTTCTAAAATAACATCAATTCCATTAGTTAAATAATTGTTAATCGGTTCTCTAGGCGTACCGTAATAGTGCCCACTATGAATAATAGCATATTCTAATAATTTATTCTCTTCAATATTCCTTTTAAATTGTTCCTTACTAACGAAGTAATAATCTACTCCATGATATTCTCCTTTTCTTGGCTCACGAGTGGTCATTGATACTGATAACCAAAGATTTTCACTACTTTTCATTAGTTCTTTACATATTGTTCCTTTTCCTGCACCACTAGGTCCTGATATAACAATAAATATACCTCTTTTTTTATTTTTCAGCATGTTCCTCTCTTCCCCTATCATAGTCATATTTTATCACATTACCTTTTTTTATACAATGTAGTTTGAGTTATTATTTTTGTGCCATAATTATTATTTGAATTTACTGATTCTATTGCATTCGTTGTATATATTCGCTTTCTTAGTTCTTCTATTTAACTAAATAAATTATATATGCGGCTTATATTATCACTTACTTTTTAGTATTTTAGGATGTTTTTCATACTTTTCTATAAATATTCCATACTGCATTTCGTTTTTTATAAATCATTTTTTTATATATTTTTTTGATTATCTTTGGTATATTTACTAAGATATTCCCTTTGGAATATAATAATATTGCCAAATTGAAAAATCATCTACTACTCATTGACATTTTTTGTTTTTAATATTCAAAGTCGTTTTTTCGATCACGAGGCATGTGAATTATTGCTTTTGTTCCATTTTTGTTTTTATTATGTAAATATTTACTAGAAAGTTATCAGCGTTCTTCTTTTTAATTATGTTAAGTTCATATTAATTTCTCCTTCTATTTGTACAAAAAAATGTACTTAACATTATATTAGTTAAGTACATTTTGGTTATTTTAATTTTAATACAAGTGGATAACCTTTAGAATACAACGAACCGAATAACCGTTAGCCTGCGGATAAGTGAGGTGGCGAACAGTACCACCACTCGAAAACACGCTGTGGCTCCAAGCATTCGACCCAGACGGCGACGATGACCACCAGTAGACGTAAGACCCCACACCGTACAGAGCACCCGAAGTGCCACGGTAACCAACCAGCAGGCCATTAAATCCATAATCATCAGTTCCGTTGCCATCTACTGCTTTTAATTTTTTCCCGGCAGTGGAAGAACCGCCAGCATAATTAACCAATATATCCCATTCAGCATCAGTTGGTATATGCCAGCCTGACGGACACAATCCTTGAACATCTTCTGTACTTCCATTCATTGCTGCAACCCACTGATAATGAATTTCATCACCATTAGCCTTACATGCATCAACCGGACCAGTATCACTACTATCCCATGTTTTTTTCAAACAGCCATTTCCGGTATATTTTAAATTTTCAGCAAACCAACATTGATCTCCTATTTTTGTTGTTTTATATGTATTACCATCTCTTGTATCTATTATATCATCACCACATGTCCAATGTAGAGTTCGGACATCTTTACTCGCTGTACATGATTGATTTCCTAATAAATCTTTCGTACATATTCTATAATAATAGGTTTTAGTTTCATTTAAACCTGTTATATTACAACTTGTTGTATTATTAGTACATACCGTTGTCCATGTACTATTGTCTGTACTTCTTTGGTATAAGTATGGATTAGTCGCTAAGCCACTATGAGCATCTGTTGCATTCCCACTTCTTGTTATTGTAAAACTACTGTAAGTTATATTTGTTGCATTTATTGTTATTCCTGATATTACTGGGTTTATATTATCTAAATTGAACACATTGCTTCTTGTTATTGCAGTATTACCTAATACATCTTTAGCTAATATCCATAAGTAGTAACCACCTGTCACTCCTGATGGACTAGTTATAGTTCCACCATTTGTAAAAGTATTTGTGAAACTTCCTTCGCTCGGAATACTTGTGCTTGTATTCCATAAATATTTTAAACTACTTGTGTTAACTCCTGTATCATCACTTATAGTTACTTTGGTACTTCTACTTTTTGCATATGCACTACTTCCATTGGTACCAAAAGTCACGAGTGGTTTTACATTATCGACCACATTTACAGTTCTTGTTTTAGTAGTTTTATTACCACTTTCATCTATTGCTGTATAAGTTATATAGTAAGTACCTGGTAATGTACTTAATGATCCCGAGGTAGTTATAGTTGGTTCTTTTAAACTATTATCTGTTGCAGTTACACCTTCCATTGCATCAAATGATGAAACAACATCAACACCTAATTCTATATTACCTGGAATAGTTAATATTGGCGGTATTGTATCTTTAACCGTTACCGTTCTTATTGCACTTGTTGTTGTTCCATTATAAGTAACACTATAAGTTATTTTATATTGAACAAGTTTACTTGTATCAATACTTTCTACAACATTATTATTTGATTTAATTGTTATATTTATATCTTCTATTTCTGATCCACTTGGATCACGGGCTATGACGCCTTTATCTATATATTCATCGTATATTTCTACCGTTTCATGAGGTAAACCATTCAAAACGATTGTTGGTGAATCAAAATCTATATTATTGTCAAATCCTCCAGATCCTTCTATTACTTTATATTCATAATTATTTCCTTTTTTTAAAATGGTTATTTCCATATCATTTGGAAATGTTTTTTTAGTTCGTGGATTTTTAATCTTTTCATCAATAAAACCTCCAATTTTTAATTGACCCAAAGTTAAAGTTATTAATTCTCCATCTTCTTCTGGTAAAATGGAAATGTTTTTTGATCCCCAATTTTTCGCACCCGTTATAATATTATTTAATTGAGTTTGATATAATTCTTCACGAGCTTGTTTAATTGCTCTATCAATATTTGGTATAGCTATTACTGAAATAATACTAATAATAAAAATAACTGCTAATAATTCAATTAATGTAAAACCTTTTTTTCTCATGTCATATTCCTTTCTGACTGATAACTTATTATTATAATAATATCAAAAGAGAAAATTGTTTTCACGTTTAAGTGCGATATGCACTGTGATTGCGGCGTATTCAATATTATTAGGATAATTTAGTTAAATTTTATTTATCAAATAATAATTCTTGTTAAATTTAGTAAGTATTTTTAATTCCTCATTAAAATTAACTAAATCATAATTACAAACAAAAAAATTGGTGAGAAAAGTTTTATCTCACCAAATATTAAATAACCTATATAATTTGCTCATAATATCCACTTTATATATTATCTTTATAATTCTCAATTTTATTATTAATTTTTTATGCTTTTTTAGGTCATGGGACAAGCGGAAAGTCGAAGCCTGTGAACTTCGTGCTTGGCTGGATTATTCCCTGACACAGCGAACCGAATAACCGTAAGCCTGCGAATAAGAATAGCGACTAACAGTGCCATAACTTGAATGCATGAGGCGTCCCCAAACATTCGAAACAGATAGTGATGATGACCACCAGTACACGAGAGACCCTGCACCACTGAAAGTACCATCAACAAGACGAGAACCGACCAGCTGGCCGTTAAATCCATAAGTATCAGTTCCATTAGCAACTACTGCTTTTAATTTTTTACCTACATCACTCCCGCGCCAGCCAGTACCACCCCATACTGAATCACCTACACCATATGTTGAATCTACTGTTCCTTCTAATGTTTTCCACTCAGCATCAGTTGATATATGCCAACCTGATGGACACAATCCTTGAGCGCCCTCTATTATGTTTCCATTCATTGCAGCACCCCACTGATAATGAATTTCATCTCCATTAGCCTTACATGCATCATGAGGTGCACTATTATCCCAAGTTTTACTTAAACATCCATTCCCGGTATATTTTAAATTTTGAACTAACCAGCATTGTTTTCCTATCTGAGTTGTTTTATATATTCTACCATCTCTTGTATCTTTTATTTCTTGACCACATACAAAAGATGATAGCGTTTTTGCCGTTTTACTTGAAGTACATGATTGATTTCCTAATACATCATTTACACACATTCTATAATAATAGGTTGTACTTTCATCTAAACCTGCAATATTACAACTTGTTGTATTGCTTGTGCATACTCTTGTCCAAAATATTCCATTTGTACTTCTTTGGTATAAATATGGATTAGTTGCTAAACCACTATGAGCATCTGTGGCATTACCACTTCTTGTCATTGTAAAACTATTGTAAGTTATATTTGTTGCATTTATTGTTATTCCTGATATTACTGGAGCAGTATTATCTAAATTAAACACATTGCTTCTTGTTATTGTAGTATTACCTATTACATCTTTAGCTAATATCCATAGGTAGTAACCTCCTGTTACTCCTGATGGACTGGTTATAGTTCCACCATTTGTAAAAGTATTTGTGAAACTTCCTTCGCTTGGGGTACTTGTGCTTGTATTCCATAAATATTTTAAACTACTTGTGTTAACTCCTGTATC
>CAYXLG010000001.1:63757-67415 GCA_964465805.1 uncultured Muribaculaceae bacterium | reverse complement strand
ATTATTAACAATTAATTATAATATTCAAAAAAGAAAAAATAATTGAACAGTATTTAAAATGCTGTTTTTTTGTGAGTAAAAATAATTGAATAATTTTGAAAAGGTAATTAATGTTGGGACAATAGTTTAGGAGGAAAAGAAACTTTATTAAATTCTTTTGATTGATATTATAATAATCAATCTGAATGTTTAAAAAGATGATATATTTTTATATGGTTGTCCTATTTTATTTTATAAATACTCAGAATCCATGAAAAGTATTGTATTAGCTACTGATAGATATTTTGATAATATAATATTATATAATATGTGATATAATGTATTTAAGATAAAAAGGTAATTATTGAAATAACAATTGGGGATTTATGATAAATTTTTCCTAATATAATCTAATCATAGATTAGTCTGGGTACCTGAATTTATTTCAGTTGATGATTTATAAGTAAAAATTTGACAATATAATATAAATATGCTATTATACACCCCAACAAAAGGAGGTCTATATGTTAAAAAAGACAGAGAGTACTGTTATTGAAAATCTTATTAATAGAAATCAGAAAAATTTAAATATCACAGCATTTGAAAGTTTTGGAAGTAAATTAACTTATCAAGATTTTTTTGAATTAGTTAATACATTAACTAAAGGTTTTTTAGAATTAGGTGTAAAAAATGGTGATGTTGTAACAATGTGTATGGGTGGAACGGTTGATAGTATGGCACATTTTTATGCATTAAATAGAATTGGTGCAGTTACACAATTAGTTCACCCTAATTATTTTAAAACAAATAGTAAAAAATATATCAATGAAACTAATTCAAAATTATTAATTGTTTTAGATAGATTTTATCCAATGTTAAAAAACGCTATTGAACAAACTAATGTTGACAAAGTTATGTTATCATCTATTACAGAACAAGCATCATTTTTATATAAAATATTAGTAAGAAGAAAAAAAATAGCAAAAGATCAAATAATATCTGGTGTTGATTATATTACTTATCCTGAATTCAATAGATTAGGTTTAAATTCTCATAAAAATATTGTTTCACCCGAATTTGTTGAGCAAAAAGAAACTGCTATAGTATATACAAGTGGAACTACTGGTAATCCGAAAGGTGTTATTTTAACAAACGATGCATTAAATAATATGATTTCAATTTATGATGTTAAAGACGGATTTGGTTCAAAAATTGGTGATAGAAATCTAGTATTAATTCCACCAATGTATGGAACTAGCTTATGCCATTGTATTAATACTCCTTTAGCATTTGGATGTACAAATATAATGCAACCAGTTTATAATCCACAAACATTTTTAAATGATTTAAAAAAATATGAGCCAAACATTGTTGTTGGTTCACTCGGACATTATATTAGTTTATTAGATAAAAATATTAAAAATGGTAGTTTATCTTTCTTAGATATGCCATTTACTGGTGGCGAACCTATTTCTACTAAATTAGCAATGGAAATTAATGCAAAAATGAAAAAAGCGGGCGTAAAAAAAGACTTAATAATTGGTTATGGTATGAGTGAGTTTGGTACTATGACAATGTTTAATATGGATATAGAAAACAGAACAAACGAATCAGGTATGTTAATGCCATTTATTGAAGCAAAAATAGTTAATCCAATTACAAATCAACCTGTTAAAACTGGTGAGAAAGGTATAATTAAAATTTCTACACCATGTTTAATGAAAGAATATTTAAATAATCCTGAAGCAACATCAGAATTCTTTGAAACTGATGAAAATGGAATTGTTTGGGGGAATACAGGAGATATTGCAACTGTAGATGAAAAAGGTGTTTATCGAGTTGTTGGTAGAGCTGCTGATTCTTTTGAAGATTCAAAAGGTAATATAGTTTATTTATTTGAAATAGAAAATAAAATTGCAAATAATAAATATGTTAAAGAATGTGAATTAGTTACTTTAACGATTGATGGAAGAAAAGTTCCAGTTGCTCATATAGTATTGGAAGAATCAGCTAAAAAATTATCCGGTGATGTTTTATCTGTTATTAATGCAGAATGTATGGCTGAGTTTACAAATCCTGAAGCTATACCATTTGCATATAAATTAAGAGATAGTTTTCCAACTAGTCCAATAAGTGGGAAAAGGGATTATGAGATATTAAAATATGAAACTGATGATTATTTACAATTTACTGAAAAAGGTATTAATATAATTTCCATTGATATTGAAGAAAATAAAAAAGAAAATGAAGTTGAGCAAGTAAAAAAACTTAAGATGAGTATATAGGTTTTATAGGCAATATATGTATATATTGTCTTTTTTTGTTAAAAAATGTATAATGTAATTAGTGTATTAGGGAGGAATGAAATGAGATTTATAGGATTTCCAATATCTGCACTAGTTTATATTATAATATTTTTAATAGTTCACTTTTCAAAAAAAAGAATTAATATATTTGAAAATAATTTATTATTAGGAATAATGTTTTTAAATTTAGTTGGATTAGTTTTGGAATTATGTTGTTATTATGTAGTAATAAGCAGTAATGTAAATTCATTTATTCAAATGTCAGTTTTAAAAACTTATGTTGCATACATTGTGACTTTTAACTTTGGACTAAATCTTTATCTGTTATTATTAACAAATAAAAAATACGGGAAAGAAGATTTCAATATCATAAAAATCTTTAAAAGATATTTGTTATTGTCTTTATTTCCATATATTATAATGATTATTTTAACTTATGTATTACCAATATATATATATAATGAGGGTGGTTATTATTATACTTATGGACCCTCAATTGATATTTTATTTATTATATCGGGATTACAAATATGTTTATGGGTAACTAGAAGCATAGTTTCAATTTGGAGATCAAAAAATAAAAGTAGACAACAATTTTCTATTCTTATTGCAGTTCTATTATTTGGAATTGTTGGTAGTTTAACGCAATTTATTGATAAAAGAATATTAATATTGACATCAATGCACACAGTCATTCTGGTTATACTTTATTTCTTTATTGAGAATCCAGATTTAAAATTAATTTCTAAACTAAACTTGGCAAAAGATAATGCTGAAAAAGCTAATAGAGCAAAAAGTGATTTTTTATCCAGTATGTCTCATGAAATAAGAACACCATTAAATGTTATTGTAGGTTTATCAGAAGACATTGTGACATTTAGAGATGAAGTACCTAGGCAAGTGGTAGAAGATTCAATTGATATTCAAAATGCTAGTCAAACGTTGCTTGAAATTGTAGGAAATATTTTAGATATAAATAAAATAGAATCTGAAAAATTAGAAATTGTTAATATTCCTTATAATATAAGGAAAGAAATTACATTATTGTGTAAGTTAACTTCTACTAGAATAGGTGAAAAGCCTATTAAATTTAAACTTAATATAGCTGAAGATATTCCTTATGAACTAATTGGTGATAAAATACATATAAAACAAGTTGTTAATAATTTATTATCTAATGCTATCAAATATACTGAAAAAGGTAATATTGTATTAAATGTTAGATGTATTAATCAAAACGATATTTGTAATTTAATTATAAGTGTTCAAGATACTGGTAGGGGGATAAAAGCGGAATCAATTAATAAGTTGTTCACTAAATTTGAAAGATTAGATATTGAAAAAAAATCTACGACAGAGGGGACTGGACTAGG
>CAYXLG010000001.1:34492-63657 GCA_964465805.1 uncultured Muribaculaceae bacterium | reverse complement strand
AACAAATTAAATATTAAAGTAGCAACTAGAGCTTTATCAAATTTTGATTTTGAAATAGAAGAATGTTATGATGGATTACAATGTTTAGATAAAATTAATAGTGGTAACAAATATGATTTAATTTTAATGGATATTATGATGCCTAATATGAGTGGGGAAACAGCTTTATCTAAATTAAAAGAAATTTCAGGATTTAATACACCAGTAATTGCTTTAACAGCCGATGCTGTTACGGGCGCAAGAGAAAGATATATTTCACTAGGATTTGTTGATTATATAGCAAAACCATTTAATAGAAATCAAATTAAAGAAAAATTAGATGTCTTATTTATAAACAAACAAAGTATTAATACATCCAGTAAGGATTGAAAAAAGATGTTTTGGCTTATGTAATAAATGTAAATAATACAAATAATGAATAAACAGTTTTTATTAACTGTTTTTTTGTCGAAGTATTAATGTGGTAGATACTAGTATTACCTAATATTATTTTATAGGTGATAATTTTGAATATAAAAGAGATAGGATTAACAGATAAACAAGTAATTGAGTCACGTTTAAAGTATGGAAGTAACAATATTAGCACTAAAAAGCAAAATTCTTTTGTAAAATTATTTATTGAAAGTTTAGGGGAACCAATGACAAAAATTTTGTTAATTGCGCTAGCTATTAAAACATTATTTTTACTTAAAAATTTTGATTGGTATGAAACAGTAGGAATTGCAATTGCGATTTTTATAGCATCCTTAATATCAACTTTATCAGAATATGGTAGTGAAGCATCATTTGAAAAATTACAAGAGGAAGCTTCAAAAATAAATTGTAGGGTTTATAGAAATAATGTGTTAACTCAAATATCAATTAATGATGTTGTTAAAAATGATATTGTTTTATTGCAGTCTGGGGATAAAATTCCAGCTGATGGAATTATTATTAAGGGTACAATTGAGGTCGATGAATCTGCATTAAATGGTGAATCTAAAGAAGTTACTAAGGATATAAATAACAATAAAATATTAAGAGGAAGTGTAGTATGTGCAAATGAGGCTACTATGCTTGTTCAAAGTGTAGGGGATAAAACATTATATGGTAGTATTGGTTTGGAATTACAAGATGAAAAGCGAGAAGGACCATTAAAACATCGTCTTCGAAAATTAGCAAAAATAATTAGTAATTTAGGATACATCGGTGCTTTTTTGGTTGCTACATCTTTTCTAATAGATGTTATAATTTTGAAGAACGGTTTTGATTTAGCAAAAATTAAATATACAGTAACAAATTATCATCTTATGTTTGGATACATTCTTCATGCAATAACCCTAGCGGTTACTGTTATCGTAGTAGCGGTACCTGAGGGATTACCTATGATGATTACTTTAGTTTTGTCTAGAAATATGAAAAAAATGTTAAAGGATAATATTTTGGTTAGAAAATTATTAGGTATTGAAACTTTTGGAAGTTTAAATATATTATTTACTGATAAAACAGGAACTTTAACAAAAGGGAAATTACAAGTTGTTAATTTCGTTGATGGTAATAATATTGAATATGATAAAGAATATCCTAAACAAAAAAACAAATTATTTGAATTATTAAATATATCTTTAATATATAATAATAGTGCAATATATGATAAAGATAAAAAACTAGCATTTGGCAGTAACGCTACTGATCGGGCTTTGTTAGAATATGCATACCCGCATTTTACTAATATATCATTATCAAAAGAAAAAGAAGTTCCTT
Organism: uncultured Muribaculaceae bacterium; assembly: GCA_964465805.1. Lineage (GTDB taxonomy): Bacteria > Bacillota_I > Bacilli_A > RF39 > UBA660 > DUPI01. The sequence continues at coordinate 61,914 of CAYXLG010000001.1, read as the reverse complement.
TTGATAGTAAAATAAAATATTCCATGACTAGTGTTAGAGGTACATATAATATAACATTAATTAAGGGAATGCCAGAAATAATATTAAATAAGTGTCATTTTTATTATGATGAAAGAGGAAATAAAAAAACGTTTATTAAAAAAAGAGAATTATTAAATAAAATGAGTAAACAAGCTCTTAATGGAATCAGATTTATTGCAGTTGCTACAAGTAGTAGTGAGGCTAATAAAAATTTTGAATTAAGAGGCTTAACACTAATAGGTATCATAGGTATAAGAGACGAAGTGAGAGAAGGGGTAAAAGATTCTGTAATAGGAGTTATGAATGCTGGTGTTCAAGTTGTTATGATTACTGGTGATGCCAAAGATACAGCTATTTCTATTGCCCGTGAGGTTAATTTATTAAAAGAAAATTCAATAATAATAACAAGTAATGAGTTGAATCAATTATCTGATAAAGAATTAACCGAAAAACTGCCCAACATTAGTGTAATTGCAAGAGCGTTACCAAGTGATAAAAGTAGATTAGTTCATATTGCTCAAGAATCAAATTTAGTTGTTGGAATGACGGGGGATGGGGTTAATGATGCTCCGGCTATTAAAAAGGCCGATGTAGGAATAGCAATGGGAAGTGGTACTGAAGTAGCCAAGGAAGCCTCGGATATTGTTATATTAGATGATAATTTTGAATCAATATCAAAAGCAATATTATATGGACGAACTATTTTTAAAAGCATTAGAAAATTTATTATTTTACAATTAACTATTAACATGTGTGCTGTTGGTATTTCTATTATTGGACCATTTATTGGGATAGAAAATCCTATTACGGTTATTCAAATGTTATGGGTAAACATGGTCATGGATACTTTGGCAGCTCTAGCTTTTGCAGGCGAACCAGCTTTATCAGAATATATGAATGAAAAACCAAAAAAACGAGATGAAAACATTATTAATAGTTATATGTTTGGTCAAATAATTTTTACAGGTTTATATTCTTTTATTCTTTGTTTATTGTTTTTAAAACTACCAATTATTCAATCATTTTTTGTTAAAGGAACAAGTGACATAACATTAATGACAGCTTTTTTCGCACTATTTATTTTTATAGGAATATTTAATTGTTTTAATGCTAGAACTCATCGTTTAAATATAATTGCTAACATTTTAAGGAATAGAGGATTTATTATAATTATGCTTTTAATTATAATAATTCAAATTAATATTATCTATTATGGTGGTGCTATTTTTAGGGTTGTTGGTTTAAATATTTATGAACTCATATTTGTACTTATTTTAGCATTTACAGTAGTGCCTGTAGACTGGATAAGAAAAATATGGCTAAAAAAACATAATAAAAATACAGGTGTTTGATTTATAAATTTATAATGATAGAATGTTTAAATATGAAAATTGTGGAAATATTGCTGAGGAATATTAGTTTGCCATAAAAAGCGATAGGTTTATTATTACAATTATTGCCATATTCATAGTTTTTATAAATAAAAAATACTAGTTAAATTTAGTATTTTTTGATTTCATTAGGTAAGACGTAATGAATATAGTTATTAAGGAAATTAAGGATAAAAATAAACCGAAAAAGTTCCCAGCTTCATTTATTTTGAAAGTTTTAATTAAATAATAGATGCTACATGAAAATGGAATAATAGGTAGAATGTATTTCCAAAAATTATTTTTGCTAAATTTATTAATAATATAAGAGATAAACCACGAAAATAGAATAATAATTATAATAATAAAAAGTAATTTAGACATAAAAACCTCCTATTTATTAGTTAAACGATAAAAATTAAATGATGGTTTATTAAATAATCTAATATCATACACTGAAGTACCTAGCCCACTAGATATATATAATTTAGTATTATCTAAATTATAATGCTCATTATAATATGTTTTTGCTCCAATTGGAACTATAATAGCGCCCCAAAAAGGAATTTTTACTTGTCCATTATGTGAATGACCGGCTAAAATTAAATCAAATTTATCATATTCAAAATTATCAATGTAGTCTGGTTCATGCATTATCATAATGTTGTAAGCAGGATTAACTTTATTTTTTTCAGGATTATCTACTTCATTTGACCTTGTGTGAAATGGTCTTAATTTTTCATCAATTTTTAGTTGGTTATGTAAATTAGAACTCATTCCATTAATTAATATAGGAATGTTACCCTTATTAAAGATTAATTCATAATTATCATCTAAATTGATAAAGTTACTACTTTTTAAAATTTTTTCCCATTCTTTAACATCATAGGCATGATCATGATTACCACTAATAGCATATTTACCAATAGTAACTTCTATTTTTTTTAGGTTATCAACTAAAACTTTGCGCTGATTACTTGTTAATTTTCTGTCTCGATCAAGTAAGTCGCCAGTTATTACTACAATATCTGGTTTTAATAAATTCACTTTTTTCACGATATTTTCTAAATTTTGTTCATTTACAATTCTTCCATAATGAATATCACTTAAATGTGCAATTTTTAAACCGTGAAAATGATTAGGGATTTTTTTATCTATTATCTTAATTTCTTTTACATTTAATCCTTTAGTACCAAAAAGGTATGCATATCCATATAATAATAAAATGGATAAAACAATAATACCTACTGTGATTAACAATTTCTTTTTCATTACCTCACTCCTAACCAAATATTAATATAAAAAATTGAAGAGCTATTAAAACACCATTATGTAAGAAATGAAATCCCATTGGAACAAAAATGTTGTTTGTTTCTTTAAGCATTAAACTAAAAGCAACAGCTGGGATTCCATAAGGTATAATGTAGACTAAGTCGATAAAACTGTTTGCAGTTCCAACAACGTGAAATGCTCCAAACGTGAATGCCGTCATAAAAATAAACACTGCATCATCATTAAACATATCTCTAAAACTTTGTCGGAAAACCAATTCTTCAAGTATTGGTGCTACTACTACTGCTGATAAAAATATTACAATAGGATTATTGGTAAATAATCCCTTAATAGCCACCTCATTTGTTGGCAAAGCCTCTTTAATAAAACTTAAAATGATTAAGTTTGAAATAGCCATAAAAACCAATGCAAATAACCAGTATTTTAAATATTTATAAAAAAAGGTTTGGTGGTTTTTTTTAAGATCATTATAATCACGAATTAATTTATCCTTGTAAATAAAAATTATGGCAATTATTAATAATATAGATATAACTAATGAATATATCAAAGCCATATTTTCACTTAATTCAGTTATACCAAATAGGGCAAGAGGTACACCTTTTAATAAATTAACTAATGAATATAATGCAAAAACTCCAAGACCTATTAAGTTATTTTTACTTTCTTTAAAACTAAAAAAATTCTTCACAATATCATCTCCATTATAATTATATCAAAAATTAATAAAAAATATATATTAAAATAAAATATAATCAATAATCTTGGTATTTTTGTTCAAAAAGATGATGTATTATGATATAATGCTTATAGAGAGGAAGAGTGGGGTGACCCACTCTTTAATGTAGATGGAGGGAAATTATGAATATAGAAGAAAAAGTTAGAAGTTTAATTGAAGATATTATAACAAAAAATAATTATCAATTAGACGAAGTAATATTTGAAAAAAAAAATAATAATTATTTTTTAAGAATAGTCATTAATAAGGATGGAATAGTAGATGTTGATGATTGTGTTTTTGTTAATAATTTAATAAATCCAATATTAGATGACAATGATCCAATTGAAGAAAGTTATATTTTGGACGTGTGTTCAAAAGAGAGAGGAAGGGAATAAAATGGACACCAAAGCTTTTAGAAATGCAGTTGAACAATTAGTTAATGAAAAAGGTATCCAAGAAGATATTATTTATGAAGCTCTTGAACTTGCACTGACATCTGCATACAAGAAAAACTACAAATCTTTATCAAATGTTAGAGTAGATATAAATAGAGAAACTGGTGAAATAAAAGTATTTTCATTTAAAACAGTAGTAGACCCAGAAAGCGAAATTGAAATAGTAGTAGATGAAACGTTTGATGGTGAGGAAATTGTTGAAAAAGTAAAATTACCTTTTGACGAAAGAATTCATTTAACTATTGAACAAGCTAGACAAATTGAACCAAATATTGAACTTGGTGAAACTATTGAAGAAGAAGTGACACCAAAAGATTTTGGAAGGGTAGCTACTTCTACAGCTAAGCAAGTTGTTATTCAAAAAATTAGAGAAGCTGAAAGAAATGTTATTAGTGAAGAATATGGTGACAAACAAGATGAAATGATTAGTGGTATTGTTGCTATGGAAGATGTTCGAAATTATTACATTGATTTTGGAAGGGTTCAAGGAATATTACCTAAAACTGAAATTATTCCTGGCGAAGAAATAAAAATGGGTTCAAATATCAAAGTTTATGTAACGAAGGTTGAAACAACATCAAAAGGTACTGTTATTTTATTATCCCGTAATCATTATGGTTTTGTAAAAAGACTATTTGAATTAGAGATTCCAGAAATTGAAGAAGGAATTATTCTAATTTATAGTGTTGCCCGTGAAGCCGGTAATCGTACAAAAGTATCAGTTTATTCAGAAAATCATAATGTTGATGCAGTTGGATCATGCATCGGTGAAAAAGGAAGTAGAATTAATCGAATTACTGAAGAATTAAATGGAGAAAAGATTGATGTTATTTTATATGAAAAGGATCCAGCAAAATTTATTGCTAATGCTTTAAGCCCAGCTAAAGATGCTCGTGTTTTTATTACAGATGAAGTAAATAGGGTAGCAATGGTAGTTGTTAATAGTGAAAATTTACCTCTTGCTATTGGAAAAAGAGGGGCAAATGTTCGATTAGCAGCAAGATTAACTCGTTATAGAATAGATGTTAAAACATATGAGCAAGCAAAAGAAGAGGGTATTAACATTATAGAATAAAGGATTGATATATATGAAATCAAGAAAAATACCAATGCGTAGATGCATTGTAACAAAGGAACAATTACCTAAAAAAGAATTAATTAGGGTTGTCAGAACGCCAGAAAAAACAGTTATAGTTGATTTAAATGGTAAACAAAATGGTCGTGGGGCATATTTAAAAAGAGATGGAAAAGTTATAAATAAAGCCCAAGAAAATAAAATTTTAGAAAAACAGCTAGAAGTTGAAATTCCCGATTCTATTTTTGAGGAGTTAAAAGAAATTATAAAATAAGAAAGAGGTGACGCAAATGATGTGTGTTGAAGAATACGCAAAAGAAATGCATAAAACAGAAGAAGAAATACTAGATTATTGTAGGGGACTGGGGATCGATGTTAATGATAAAAATGATATTTTATCAGAAGATGCTATTATTGAATTAGATAATATTATTAATTTGGATATTGATGATGAAGAATTTGAAGATTTAGTAAGTTCCACAAAAGTAAAAGTTGATGATTCTTTTTCATTACGTAAAACTAATAAAAGGAAACCTAATACAAGTAGTTCTAAAACTGACTTGGCAAAGGAAAAGAAAAAAATGTATAAAAGCAAAGAAAAATTAATGTCTAATTTGTCATCTAACAACGATAATATTGTTGTTTATAAGGAAAATATGTCTGTTAAGGATTTTGCGCTAGAACTTGGTGTTAATTCGGCAGAAATTATTAAAAAATTATTTTCTTTGGGAGTAATAGCCACTATTAATAATAATGTTAGTTTTGAAAGTGCTGAAATTATTGCAATTGATTATAATAAGGAATTAAAAAGGGAAGAAGTAGTTGATATTTCTAATTTTGAAGAATTTGAAATTATTGACAACCCTAAAGATCTTATTTCTAGACCGCCAATTGTTACAATTATGGGACATGTTGATCATGGGAAAACTACTTTACTTGATACAATTAGAAAAGCTAATATTGCGGCAAGTGAAGCAGGTGGGATCACACAAACTATTGGTGCGTATCAAACTAAATGCAAGGATCAACTAATTACTTTTATTGATACTCCAGGGCATGAAGCGTTTACTGGAATGCGTGCTAGGGGTGCTAGTGTTACTGATATTGTTATTATCATTGTTGCTGCAGATGATGGTATAATGCCACAAACGATAGAAGCTATCGATCATGCTAAAGCAGCTAAAGTTCCAATTATTGTTGCAATTAATAAAATGGATAAACCGGGTGCTAATCCTGAAAAAATTATGACAGAATTATCAGAACATGGATTAATGCCTGATATTTGGGGCGGGGATACTCTTTATACTCAAATATCAGCGCTAAAAGGTGAAGGAATTAATGAATTGTTGGAAAGCGTTTTATTAATTTCAGAAATGCAAGAATATAAAGCTAATCCAAATCGTTATGCGAGTGGTACGGTTATTGAATCACGTTTAGATAAACAAGTTGGTTCAGTTGTAACACTTATTGTTCAAAATGGAACTTTAAGAATAGGAGATCCAGTTGTATGTGGTACTTGTTTTGGTAGAATAAGAACTATGAAAGATGAAAACGGTAAAGAAATTACAGAAGCATCACCATCACAACCGGTGTTTGTCACTGGTTTAAATGAAGTACCAGTTGCCGGAGATAAATTTATGGCTTTTGAAAAAGAGAAAGAAGCTAGAAAAATTTCTGAAGAAAGAAAACGAAAACACCAAGAAAGTTCTACTACAGTAAAAGAAGCGATGAAGTTAGATGATATATTTTCTAAAATTCAAAAAGGTGTTAAAAATATAAATGTTATTGTAAAAGCAGATTTAAACGGAAGTGCCGAAGCTGTGAAATTTACGCTAGAGAAAATTGAAGTAGAAGGTGTGAGTGTAAAAGTTATAAGAACAAGTGTTGGTGCAATTACTGAAAGTGATATATTATTAGCAAAAGCTGCAGATGCTATTATTATTGGATTTAATGTTCGTCCAAATAATGAAATAAGAAATGTTGCTAAAGAAAATAATGTTGAAATTAGATTATATGATATTATATATAAAGCGGTTGAAGATATGGAAGCTGCAATGAAAGGTTTATTAGAACCGGAATATGAAGAAAAGGTACTTGGAAGTGCTGAAGTTCGTCAATTATTTAAATTTTCTAAAGTTGGAGTAATTGCTGGTTCATATGTTATTGACGGTGTTATTAAATCAACTTCATCAGCGCGAATTATTCGTGATGGTATCGTTGTCTATTCAGGGAAAATAGGTAGCGTTCAACGTGAAAAGGATTCTGTAAAAGAAGTTAAAAAGGGTTATGAATGTGGTATAACAATTGAAGATTATGATGATATTAAGGTAGGGGACAATATAGAAGCTTTTGAAATGGTTGAAATTAAGAAATAGGTGACGCAAATGAGTATAAAAATAAATAGATTATCAAATATTTTAATACAAGAAATTAGTTATGTATTGGCTACAGAAGTTAAGGATAAAAATATTAATTTTGTAACAGTAACTGATGTAAAATTAACTAGTGATTTAAGTTATGCTAAAGTTTATGTTACTGTTTTAGATGATGAAAAACGAGAGGAAATTATGAAATCATTAAATAATGCTCGTGGATTTATTAGAGGTAAACTTCATGATCGGGTTGAAATGAGATATATTCCAGAATTATCTTTTGTTTATGATGAGTCTATTGAATACGGTAACAAAATTGAAAACATAATTAGTGAACTTAACAAAGAATAATTATTATAAAACAGATCAAAGTAAAATTTAATCTGTTTTTATGTATTTAAATTTCAAATAAAAAGTATGCTGATTAATGATATTCAGCACACTTTTTAAAATTATTTCCTTTTCTTTAAGTTTATTATTTTTAAATTTGGAAAAGAATTAATTAAACGTTTAGTAAGAAACGAATTGGTAATTAATATCGAACGTACTTTTTCGTTAATTTCTTCAGAATAATCTTTTTTAACAACTTCTGCTGTTTGTTGAATTTTAGTAATAATTTTAAATGATATAATGAAATCAATAGAGATGACAACAAAAGATATTATACTTAACCAATAAATTGAATTATTGCTAAAATTATTAATAAATCCCATTAAATAAGGATTAATTAAATACATCATAAATACACCTAAAAGTCCAAATAAAGAAGCACCACTCAAACATATTCTGCCGTTCAAATTAATTTTTTTATGAGTATAATCCCACCATCTAGCCTTAAATAATTTTTCCATTAAATAACTGGTTATATATTCCATAATACTAGCAATAATAGCAGAAGCAATAAACAAAAGAATAATATTTTTTTATAGGGCTCCAATAATAAAATCATAATAACAGCCGATGAACCATAAATAGGTAAGTACGGTCCAATTAAAAACCCTCTATCTAAAATTCTCTTGTTTAAAATAGCAACCCAGATCATTTCAACTAACCAACCAATAACTGAATAAATCATAAAAATTAAAAAATAAAACATAAGTTTTTCCATACATCATCATCCTTATAATATAATAATACATCTTTATTACAATTTTGTCTAGTTTAAATTGGTAGTGCTAATAAATATTATGATAGGACAATAAAATTATTGATATACTGAAATAAGGGTAAATATTTAGGAGCAAAGTTCAAGTTAATATAAAGTAAGTTAATGTTAATAATCAATATAACAATCATATAGGTAAATTGGACTTTGATATTTAAGGCATCAGTGATATAATAATTATATTAAAATGAGAGATAGGTGAAAAAATGAAGCGAGCAATTGTTTTGTCTGGTGGAGGTGCCAAAGGTGCCTATCAAATTGGTGTGTGGCGTGCTCTCAGAAAATTAAAGATAAAATATGATATAGTCACAGGAACATCTGTTGGTGCTTTAAACGGTGCTATAATGGTTCAAAATGATTATATAAAAGGAAGAAGTATGTGGTATAACATTAATTTTGGATTAATTTTTAATCAACCGATGCCAACTGATTTAAGTACTTTTAAAGGCAAAGTTGAAATTTTTAAAAAGTATATGTCTAATGTTCTTTTGCACGGTGGAATGGATGTTAGTCAACTCGAACTAACTATGGATAAATATATAAATCATAAAAAATTTTATAATTCCCCAATTGATTATGGACTTGTTACTGTTAATCTATCTAGTTTTAAGCCTGTATTATTAACCAAAAACGAAATTGCACCACATCAATTAAAAGATTATTTAGTGGCTTCAGCCACTTGTTTTCCAGCTTTTAAAATCAAACATATTGATGACGATTTATTTATTGATGGAGCATATTATGATAAAATACCTATAAATCAGGCTATTAAGATGGGCGCTACTGAAATAATTGCAGTTGATTTAGATTCGTTTGGTATGTCAAGAAAAGTTAAAGAAAAAGATATTCCTATAATATATATATCACCACGTAATAAATTAGATTCATTTTTATTGTTTGATAGTAAATTCACGCGTCGTAGTATGAAACTAGGTTATAATGATGCGATGAAGACTTTTAATCAACTAGATGGCTTAAAATACACTTTTAGAAAGAATCATTTAGAGAAAAACTTTGATAAATATTTAGAAACTTTTAAAACTTCAATATTAGAAATGACAAATATTAATAAAAATAATAAAATTTTAGCAAAAGAAGTTTTAAATAAAAGAAGATTTTCAGCAATTGTAAATGATAAATTAATTAGTAGTCAAAAAATAATAACAGAAGTTATAGAATATTTAGGAGAGACATTTAAATTAAGTGATTACTTAATTTATCGAATTGAAAAGTATAATCGATTGCTAATTAAGTCAATTAATGAATATGAAGATTTTAATATTGAATTAGTTGAGAAAAAAATTAAAAATAAAGAAACAATAAAGTTAGTTGATAAAAATTATTTTATTAAGTATCTGTATAATAAGATGTTAATAATGGATGGAAATAATAAAATAAAAAAGGAGTTATGTAATCTTGCCCGTTTTTTTGAAAAAGATGTTTTAGCAGCTATGTATCTATATATAATTAGTAAGAAGTAGGAGGAAGAAATATGGAAAAGAAGAAAAATATATTAACTGGAATTAGACCAACTGGTAAATTACATTTAGGACATTATTTTGGTGCTATTATCAATTGGGTAAAATTACAAGATGAATATAATTCACATTTTGAGCTTGCAGATGTTCAAGCTCTAACAGATAATTTTAAAGAACCAGAGAAAGTACGAGAAAGTGTTCGGGATGTGACAATCGATTTATTATCGTCAGGAATTGATCCTGATAAAGCAACTATTTTTGTTCAATCAATGATTCCTGAAATTGCAGAACTTACTGTTTATTATTCAAATATGGTTACTGTTGCGAGGCTATATAGAAACCCAACTGTTAAATCAGAAATAAAACAAAAAAAGAATTTATTTGGTAATGAGGGTGAAAGTTTAACTTACGGTTTCCTAGGATATCCAGTTAGTCAAGCTGCTGATATTACGGCTTTAGATGGTGAGTTAGTACCAGTTGGTGAAGATCAATTACCACTTATTGAACAATGCCGTGAAATTGTTAAAAAATTTAATTCTATTTATGGTGAGACTTTAAAAGAACCTGAAGCTTATTTAAGTGAAAATCCTCGTATTAAAGGACTAGATGGTAATGAAAAAATGGGGAAAAGTTTAAATAATGCAATATTTTTAAGTGATGATCGCGAAATTGTTTCTAAAAAAATTATGGGTGCTATTACAGATACTAAAAAAATAAAAAAAGATGATCTGGGCAATCCTGATAATTGTATGGTGTATTATTATCATAAATTAGTTAATAAAGATAATCTAGAAACAGTTAATAAGGAATGTCGTGCTGGAAGTCGAGGATGTGTAAATTGTAAAAAGGAATTGATTGAGAATATGATGAGTTTCTTGAAACCAATTCAAGATAAAAGAAAATATTATGAAGAAAATCCAGAATTAGTTGATGAAATTCTTAAAAGAGGAACAGAGAAGGCTAGTAAAAAGGCTAAAGAAGTCATGAAATGTGTTCGTAAAAATATGAAAATTAATTATTTTGAATAAATAATGATAAAAAAAACAGCACCACATATTATTTAACATGGAGAGAAAAAATATGACAAATTTAATATTATTTTTAAAAGGTATTATTATTGGAATAGGAAAAATCATTCCCGGTTTAAGCGGAGCGATAATTATGATGATTTTAGGTTTATATGAAAAAGGTATAAAAGCAATATCTAATTTTTTTGATGATATTATTGAGAATGCTAAATTTTTGTTTATTGTTGGTAGTGGAATTATAGTATCAGTTATATTAATGAGTAAATTAATACAACTAGTTTTAAATGACTATTATTTTATTGTCATTTGTTTCTTTGTAGGTTTAATATTAGGTGGAATACCTCCAATATTTAAAGAAATAGAAAGTACTAATACTAAATCTAATGTAATAATATTTATATTGTTTTTCGTATTAATGATTTTATTATCACTTGTTGATAATAATTATCAAATAACTTTTACAAACAGTGCTTTTCTTATGTTTATAATAGGTATAATTGAAGCAGCCACAATGATTATCCCGGGCCTTAGTGGAACGGCCGTTCTTATGGCTCTTGGTTTATATCATGTTTTATTAAATATGTTTAGTAATTTAAGCAATTTTAGTCTTATAGTAGATAATCTTAGAACAATAATTCCATTTGGTTTTGGAATTTTAATCGGTGGCTTATTTTTTATAAAACTTATGGACTATTTATTAACAAATTATAAAATAAAAACTTATTGGGCTATTACAGCTTTTGCACTTTCCTCAGTTGCACTAATGTTTATTAAAGCATTAGAAACTAATTATTGCTTAAGTGATGTAATTATTGGTTCTATTTTATTAGTTATAGGTTATAAAGGTTCAAGATTCCTTGATATGAAATTTAGTAAATAGTATATCTTCTAAACAGTTTACATACAATTGTTTAGGAGGTATTTTTATATGAAGAAGGAATTACCTAAGGTATTTGCTAACAAAATTGACAAAGTATTAACAAATAATGAAACTGTGAGTTATGGATTTAAGAAAAAAGAAGAGATTTATGATAGAAAACCTATTATTGAAAAACAAGAGATGACTGTAAATGATAAAATTCGCGTTATATTTAATTCGCCAGGATATGTTTACAAAGCAAATGTTAAAATAAAATTAAAAAATGGTGTTTTTAATAAGCAAATAATTGGTAAAAATAATACTCATCTAATAACAATGGAAAATGAACTAATTCCTATTAAAGACATTATAGATATTAATTTTGCCAATTAAAAACAGGTGTCTTCACCTGTTTTAGAATTATAAATCAACAACGGTATCTTTTAAACACCTTATAGCACATACACAAGTTAAATCTATTGTGAAGAAAGAATTAGTTGCTTTCCAAGTTTTAGAACATGCCTCTGAACTTCTTGGACATGGTTTTAATACTCTAAAAGTTGCGCAACAACCATCTAATTTTTCGATTCTAAATACAGTTGAACATTCTGTACTTGGATCTTCACAAGATTCATCAATTCTAGAAATTGGCATTTCCCAAGGTTTGCCATTACCAAATGCTGTATATAACATTACAGGTCTAGTGTTGTATTTTGGACATATAATATTATTGCCTAAGAAACCTTTATCGCAAGTATCTAAGCATTTTTCATCATCATCACTGTTTTGTTGTAATAATAATATTACTGAAAGTATTTCTGAAATGCAATTGCAATTATCTTTTTTATTACACATAAATTCCACCCTTTCCTTTATTCTCAATAATAGGATATTCATCAAGTAAAAAAGGGTGTGAACTATTACCTAACGTATAAATATAATTGTTAATAAAATTTAAAAAAAGGGCCATTTATTTAATGTTGTGCTATAATATACCTTAGAAGGTGTTGAAATGGAAGATTTAATTGAAGTTTTAGAAATTGATATAGAAAAATCAAATATAAAGAAAAGTTATTATCATCTTAAAATTTTTACTATATTATTTATTAGTTTGTTTTATATTGAAATTGTTTTTAGATATTTAGCATTTAAAAACATTTATAGTATGGAAATAATTAGAATTATTTTATTCACGGCCACAACTAGTTTGGTTATATCATTTTTTGCTTCTCTTTTTAAAGAAAAAGGTGCCAAAATTATGATGTTATTAACAATATTATTTATTGGTGGTTATGCTATCATTCAACTAAATTTTAAAAATTTTATGGGAAATTATATGTCTTTTAATGCTGCTGGTGATGGGCTTGGAAGGGTTACTGAACAAATAAAAACATTTTTTATGTATATTAAACCAATTTATCTACTTTGTTTATTACCTTTATTATTACTAATAATATTATTTGTTTTTGCCAAATCAATTTTAGTATATGAACATCCAAAATATCAAACAATAATAAAAAGAGTACTAATTGTTGTTTTGATTCATTTAATATCGTTATCGACGTTGTATATTCCTTTTTTACAAAACCCAAATCAAATTAAAGATAATAAATCATTATATAAAAATCCAATTTTACTTGAGTTATCATTAAGACAGTTTGGGGTGGTACGCTTTTTAGCACGAGATGTTATTTATATGTTTCATCCAACGGAACAAAACTTGATAACTGTTGATACTAACAAAGAAGATAAGTTAAAGGCACCGGTTGTACCAGACTATACTAGACATATTGATGATGCTGAATGGGAGAAAATGATTGAAAAAGAAGAAAATACTATTATAAAAAATCTTCATAAATTTTATATTAATCAAAATATTACTCCTAAAAATGATATGACAGGTATTTTTAAAGATAAAAATCTAATTTATATTATGGTTGAAGCTTTTGATATGATTGCTATTAATGAAGAATTAACTCCAACCTTGTATAAGTTATATAATGAAGGAATAAGTTTTGATAATTATTATGCTCCAAAATATAGTTGTACAACCGGTGAAAGTGAATTTATTGGGTTAACATCAATAATACCAAGTCTAACGTTGTGCACACCGAATACTTATAAAAATAACACTTATAGTACTTCGGTCTTTAAATTGTTTGAAAAACAAGGTTATTATAATACTTCATATCATAATTATTCTGATAAATTTTATCAAAGAACAACAATACACCAAAATATGGGTTCAATAAAGTTTTATAATGATGATGATTTAGCAATAAATAAAATATGGGGATGGCCTAGTGATTTAAATTTAATGGAAGAAGCTATTCCACATTTTATTGATCAAGAAAAATTTATGAGTTTTATTATTACTTCTACAACTCACTTTCCATATGATGAGGATGCTCATGTTGGAGTGGTATTAAGACATTGGGATAAAGTAAAAGACTTACCATATAATGTTAAAATAAAAAGATATATGGCAAAAGCGATAGATCTTGATTTATCACTTAAATATTTACTTGATTCGTTAGAAGAAAAAGGAATACTTGATGATACAGTGCTTGTGTTATTTGGTGATCATCACCCTTTAAATATGGAATATAAATATTTAAATGATGCTTCACCAATAAATAGATTAGAAGACTTTAATATTGATAGATTACCGTTTATTATATACAACAGTAAGGTGGAACCTATGGTGATTAGTAAAACTGCTAGTACTTTTGATATATTACCAACGTTAGCAAACTTGTTTGATTTAGATTATGATCCAAGGTATTATGTGGGAAGTGATTTGTTTTCTGATGAGGAAACAATTGTTATATTTACAACTGGTAGTTGGATAACTGATAAAGTAATGTATTTTTCAAGTAGTGGTCAATATAAAAAATTACAAGAGGTTGATGATGATTATATTTCTAAAATAAATCAAAAAGTTAGCAACTATTTTCTAGCATCAGAACAAACGCTTGTTTACGATTATTTTAAATATCGTTTTCCAAATAATTAAAAAAATGAGTATTACACTCATTTTTATTTTATACTTTCTCTAAAATAACCGTTTTGAACATATTTAGTTTCATTGACTACCACGAAAGCTTTACTATCCATCTTTTTAATTAATTCTCGTAAATGTTTAAAATCTTTTTTATCAACTTCCATTATTAACATATCTTTTTGTCTGGTATCATCAATACCTTTAATATCAATAACCGATACAGCGTAACCGTTGTCTCTCAAAAATTTGGCAAGTTTTTTACTTTTATTAGTAATAACTTGCACATTTAAGCTTCCTTTGATAAACTTCTCGGATAAAATACCTCCAATTAGTGTTCCTATGGAAAAACCACCAGCATATGCAAAAACAATTAAAAGGCTTGAAGTATTGGTGCTAATAGCTTCTCTAACTACTGTAAACCATAATGAAATTTCTATAAAACCAACGATACTTCCGATTAATTTTTTTCCTTTTACAACCAGAATCATTCTAATTGTTCCCATTGAAACGTCTAATATTCTAACTAAAAATACTTTAAGCGCTAACAGCCACATTCTTTTACCTCCCATTTTATTAATTATATCATATTTAAATAGTATTGGTATTATTATTATTATCAAAATATAAATTAAATATGCTTAAACTTGTCATTAAAAACATTAATAAGTTTATAATTTAATAGGTGGTCATATGTTTATGAGAATATTGTTTTTTTTAATTGGATTTGGACTTACGATTATTGGTTGTATTTATATTATCAGTTATATGAACTTAATGACAATTGGGTATAATTTTAAGGAATATGTTAACTTTATTATTAGAAGAATTGAGTGTCTTTATGCAGTTATTGGGTTAATTCTTATAGTATTAACAATATATATACCAGGAGGAAATAAAGATGAACTATATTTATGATGTATTACTTAATTTTAATAAAAATTTATATGAGTTTTATGATTGGAACTTAAATGATAGTATTCTTCATGTTAGAAAAATCCCACTTATTAAAATATCAACTGCCTCTTTATTTGAAATAAAAAAAAGTAAAGTAAAAATAAGTGATGAATTAAATACTCAAATTAAAAATAGAACAGAAGTTTTTTCTAAAAATATCAATAGTAATTATAATCATACTTGTTTGTTTTGTGATGGTATAAATGTTATTGGTGTAGCATTTAATATTAATGGTGTAAGTATGTTAAAATCTAAAATGTTGATTGATGAAGAAATAGAAGTTTTAGAGGTTTGTGAAAGAATAAAAGAAAAGGAAATTGATTATAAAATAATACAAAATGAAGTAGACCAACCGTTTAAGACTAGATTAGAAAAAGAAATTGACTTTTACATTAAAGATGAGATAGATAAAATTAATGATATAGATAAGTTAAGATACCTTTATTATGAATGTTTTAATGAAACAGAACAAGAAAAGGATAAAATATTACTACGAATAAATAGTGAGTTAGAAAGTAATTGGGATAAAATTGCATTTGTTTTATATGATTTTTTTAAGTTGACATCAATTAAAAAATAGTATTTGCTTGACTAATTAAAATAGTATATATATAATATTATTAAGAACTATGAAGTGGAGAAGTATTATTAGACCCTGTTAATAGAGAGTTGCGATGGTGGAAAGTAACAATAAGACTAATAAGAATAACACCATGGAGTTACTAACTGAAATAATAGTAGGTTATGTCGGTCAAACCGTTATCTTGTGTAAGTGATCAATTATGATAAAAAAGGTGGTACCACGGGTGAATCTCGTCCTTTATTATAATTGATTTTTTATTAGGAGGGAAAATATGCAAGTTATTGATGTGAAAAAGTTATATGAAGGAGATTATCTGAACCAAGAAGTTGTTTTAGAAGGATGGATAAGAAATCATCGCAAACAAAAAGAATTTGGTTTTATTGATTTTAATGATGGAACTTATTTTAAATCCGTTCAAATTGTTTATGGTAATCATTTAGATAAATTTGAAGAGATTACTAAATATCGTGTTGGCTCTGCAATTAGAATTAAAGGCAAGGTTATTGAATCTCTAGGAAAAAACCAAGACTTTGAAATAGAACTGCAAGATATTGTATTAGAAGGCGATTGCCCTTTTGATTATCCAATTCAACCAAAAAGACATAGTCGTGAATTTTTAAGAGAAGTATCATATTTAAGACCACGAACTAATCTTTTTAATGCAACATTTAGAGTGAGAAGTTTAGTAGCAATGGCAATTCATAATTATTTTCAAGAAAGAGACTATATTTATTTGCACACACCAATTATTACAGCTAGTGATGCTGAAGGTGCAGGAGATATGTTTAAGGTAACTACTTTAGATTTAAATAAAATACCTTATAATAAAGAAAATCAAGTAGATTACACTAAAGATTTTTTTCACAAGGAAGCATCTTTAACCGTTTCCGGTCAATTGCAAGCGGAGGCTTTCGCATTAGCATATAAGCGAGTTTATACTTTTGGACCAACTTTTAGAGCAGAAAACTCAAATACTAAAACTCATGCGGCTGAGTTTTGGATGGTTGAACCAGAAGTTGCATTTTGCGATTTAGATAAACTTATGGATATTGAAGAAAATATGTTAAAATACATTATTAATTATATATTAGAAAATGCTAAAGTAGAAATAGAATTTTTTAATAAATTTGTAGAACCAGGATTAATTGATAAATTAAAAATAGCCCTTGAAAAGAAAGCTGTACGAATTACTCATAAAGAAGCCATTGATATTTTAATGAGTTCTAAGGTTAAATTTGAAAATAAACCACAATATGGTGAAGATTTAGCGAAAGAACATGAAAAATATCTAACTGAAATTCATTTTAAATCCCCAGTTTTTGTTAAAGATTGGCCGAAAGATATTAAAGCTTTTTATATGCGTTTAAATAATGACAAAGAAACTGTCGCCGCTGTTGATTTGTTGGTGCCTGGTGCTGGTGAATTAATGGGCGGTAGTCAAAGAGAAGAACGTTTAGACATTTTATTGAAACGTATGGAAGAGATGAATGTTAGTACTGATGAATTAGAATGGTATGTTAATTTAAGAAAATATGGTGGTTGTAAACATTCTGGATTTGGAATGGGATTTGAAAGACTATTAATATATGTTACCGGAGTTGAAAATATAAGGGATGTAATTCCTTTCCCAAGAACGACGGGAAATTGTGAATTTTAAAAATATAAATTACCAATATAAATGTACTATTTAGAAATTAAAGTAGATGAACCATTAATAAAGATTTGGTTGATTCTAAAAATTAAAATCAACCATTTTTAATATAAAAATGTAAGTAATCTGAATAGAAATAACAATGCTCTCTCTTTTTAATTGAAAATAATTTTAAATTGGTGTATTATTATATTAGGTGTAAAAAATATGAATGAAAAAAGAATTAAAGTGGGCATGATAATTGGTTTTATTATGGTTATTATTGGATTTTGCCTATGGTCGGAATCTAGTTTTTCGCTTATTGGTTTTGGTGTGGTGATTATTGGGATATCTTTAAGAATGCTTATAAACAAGAATGATTGATTAAATTTATTCTTGTTTTTTTATATAAGGATGTGATTTATGAAATATCTTTCTCCAGATAAAGAATTTATAAAAGAGTACGAAAAGTTCATAATATCAGATAAATACATTTCAAAAAAGGAACTACAAGTTTTTATTACAACTAATAAAGTTTTAATAAAAAAAATGAGAAGTAGTGTTTATTTTTCAAATGATGTTAATAAAGCGATTGATATAGTTAATAATATTGTTAGTTATGTTAAAAAACATAATGATGTTTTTATTAGACGTAAATTAATTGAAGAAAAAGAATACTTTGATAATTTATTTAAAAACGTTGATTCTAACATTTTGCTTGATAGAGAACAAAGAATAGCAATTTTAACAGAAGAAGATTATTCAATGATTGTAGCTGGTGCAGGTAGTGGAAAAACTACTACTATGGCTGCGAAGGTTAAATATTTAGTTGAAAGATTAAATGTTGATCCTAAAGATATTATGCTTATATCTTATACTAATAAAGCAGTAGATGAATTAAAACAAAGAATAAATCGAGATTTCAATATTCCGGTTAAAGTATGTACTTTTCATAAGTTTGGTATTGATATTTTAAAGAAGAATACAGATGAACCAATTAAAGTGTTAACTAATAGTTATAATATTATTGCAGATTACTTTAGTAAAGAACTATGTAGTAATAATGAAAAATTAAAAGAATTTTTATATTTCTTTATATATTATTTTGATATTCCTACTTCAGCTTTAAAATTTGATAGTTTAGACGAATATCATAAATTTAAAAAAAGAAATAACTATATTACATTAAAAAGTCGTTTGGGTGATTATAATAAAGAAGTAATTGATAATCAAACAAAAAATAAATATACAATTCGGGGAGAGTTTTTAAGGTCCAGCGAAGAAGTTATGATTGCTAATTTCTTGTATATGCATAACATTGACTATGATTATGAGAAACCTTATCCATATACTAACAAAGGCAAAGTTTATTTACCTGATTTTACTATTTATTTTGGTGAAAAAACTTATTATTTAGAGCACTATGGAATTGATGAGAGAGGAAATAATAATAGATACAATGCAAGGGAAAAATGGTGGTACCACAAAGGTATTGCGTACAAATCAAAACTTCATAATAAACATAAAACAAAATTAATTACAACTTATTCTAAGTATAATGACGGTCGAGATTTAGTTGTTCATTTAAAAGAAGAACTAGAAAAAAACGGAATTATTTTAAGGAAAAAAGATAATAAAGAAATATATAATAAGTTATATGATAATAGTAAAGATACATATTATATGAGATTTATTTTATTTTGCATGGATTTTATTAGTGGATACAAGTCCAGAGGATCAAAATTAGAAGATTTTGATAGATTAATTGATGATAATAAAAAGGATAAACGTACTTTAATGTTTTTAAAATTTGTTAAGGATTTATTTAAATATTATGATATGGAATTAAAAATAAATAATTTAATTGATTTTGATGATATGATTAACGATTCATATGAATTACTTAAAAATATCGAAAAAGGCCAAATTAATTTAAATTATAAATATATTATAATTGATGAATATCAAGATATATCTATTCAAAGGTTTAACTTAACTAAAGAAGTATCTCGACTTACTGATGCAAAGGTAATTGCTGTTGGTGATGATTGGCAAGCGGTTTTTGCCTTTTCTGGTTCTGATGTAACCCTTTTCACTGAATTTAAAAAATTAATGGGTTATGGGGAAGAATTACAAATTACTAATACTTATCGTAATAGTCAAGAATTAATTGATATTGCGGGTAAATTTGTTATGAAAAATAATAAACAAATAAAAAAACAATTAAAGTCACATAAAAGATTAAGTAAACCAGTTATTATTGTTAATTATGATGATAGTAAAGAAAGAGTATATAATCGTGCTTATACAGTTAATGAGTGTATAAAAAATATAGTTATGGAATATGGTGATGAATCATCTATTTTATTAATTGGTCGTTATAATTTTGATAAATATCATTTGCTTAATTCTAAATTGTTTTATGAGTATGAACAAGATAAAATAAAATCCATTCATTTCCCAAATGTTAAGATAACTTATTTGACAGCTCATAGTTCCAAAGGATTAGGTTTTGATAATGTTATTATTATTAATGCCAGTGAAGGGGTATATGGTTTCCCGTCACAAATTAAGAATGATCCAATTATGGATATAATTAAAATCAAAGATAATAGTTTTAAGTTTGCTGAAGAACGTCGTTTATTTTATGTAGCGCTTACAAGAACTAAAAATAAGGTTTATATTGTTGTACCTAGTAATAAACCTTCATCTTTTCTAATCGAGTTAAAAGATTATCCTAATGTTAAAATTGATCCGGGAACTAAAAAGGATTTTGGTAAAAAAGATGACTTATGTCCGATATGTAAATTTCCGCTTCTAAAAAAACCATTTAATAGTTTAAATATTCGTAATTTATATGTTTGTAGTAACGAAAAGGAATTATGTGATTTTAAAACAAATAATTTGAAAATTAAGAAAAACATTGTACATTGTGATAAGTGTAAGGACGGTTTTTTAATAGTAAAACAAAATTTATCAACTAAAGGTTATTTTCTTGGATGTACTAATTATAAAAGAGACAGAACTGGTTGTAACAATCAAAAAAGCATTCGAGAGTAGTTTGATTATAAAAAAACACCAAAATATAGTATAATATATAAAGGTGATTTAATGAGAAAAAAAGTTGTTGTATTAGGAGGCGGAACAGGAATGTCGACCCTTTTAAGCGGTTTGAAAATGTTCCCTATAGATATAAGTGCAGTTGTGTCAGTTTGTGATGACGGAAGTAGTACCGGACGTCTTCGAGAAGAATTTAATATTCCGGCTGTTGGTGATATTAGACGTGTTTTAGTATCATTATCAGAAACACAACCATTTTTTGAGCAATTACTTAATTATCGCTTTGAAACGACAAGCGATTTAAACGGACATACTGTTGGTAATTTATTATTAGCAGCCGCTTCAAATGTTACTGGTAATATGTCTGATGGTATTGAGATTATTTCAAAAGTTTTAAATTTGAAAGGTAAAGTTGTCCCATTAACAGAAGATAATGTTGTTTTAATGGGAAAAATGGAAGATGGTACACTTGTAGAAGGTGAACACAATATTACTGAAAGTGATTTAGTTATAAAAGATGTTTTCTATAAAGAAAAACCTATAGTTAATCCTAATGTTATTAAAGCTATTTCGGAAGCAGATTTAATAATTTTAAGTATGGGAAGTGTTTTTACAAGTATTATTCCTAATTTAATTTGTGATGGAGTAGTTGAAGCAATAGAAAAAAGTAATGCCAAAATTATGTATGTTTGTAACATGATGACTCAACCGGGAGAAACCGATAACTTTAGTGCAAGTCATCATATAAAATTATTAAATAAATATTTAGGTAAACGTAAAGTTGATGTTGCTATTATTAATAATGGAAAAATATCTGATGAATTAGTAAGAAAATATGAAACATTAGAACAAAAAGATCCGATTGTTTATGATGAAAAAAATGTTAAGAAATTAGGAGTGGAAGTAATTGCTTCTGATTTCACAATGATAATTGACGAAAACATCCGTCATGATTATAAAAAATTAGCATCTTATATTTTCCTTTATTTAATATAGAGGGGGTGTCATATGTCCTTTACTAGTATCGTAAAAAATGAAATAAGTAAATTAGAGTCTAATGAAATGGAAAATATCGCTGAGTTATCAGCATTGTTTCGTAATATTGCAGTAATTAACGAAACAATTAAAGTAATGACTGAAAATGCTAGTGTGGCTAGATTAATCTTTAATCTTGTAAAAGATTTATATCAAATAAACGCTAAGGTTACAGTGAGAAAAGGATACAACTTTAATAAAGGTTATTATTATATATTAGAAATTAAAAGTAAGGTTGATACGATATTAAGTGATCTAAGTATTAAAAAGGATAATAAGTTTTTATTAATTCCAATGCAATATATGGTAGATGATAGTGAAAGTGAAAGAGCATATATAAGAGGGTTATTTATGGCAGTAGGAAGTATAAATGATCCTAAGAAGTCTAGATATCATTTAGAGTTTTTAGTTGATAATAAAGAATATGCTCACTATATTAGTAATTTATTAAATAAATATTATCTGAACAGTAAGATTTTAATGCGTGATAATAAATATATGGTTTATATAAAAGAAGCTGAAAAAATAGGTGATTTTTTAAGAATTATTAAAGCCAGTAGTGCAGTTTTATATTTTGAGGATATTCGTATTTATCGCGATCATAAGAATATGACAAATCGTCTTAATAATTGTGAGCAAGCAAATGTTGATAAAATAATATTAACAGCAACAAAACAGGTTGATGATATTGAATTAATAGAAAGTATTGGAGGATTAGACCTATTAGATGAAAAAATTAAAATTGTTGCAATTTATCGCTTAAAATATCCAGAAGCCTCATTAAACGAATTAAGTGAAATTATTAGTATTGAAACAGGTAATAAGATTACAAAATCTGGTTTACATCATCGTTTCAAGAAAATCACAGCACTAGCTGATAAGATACGTAATCAACAAAATTAAGAAACGATTAGTTATTTTAAGCGACAACTTAATTAAATTATAGTATAATAAGTATAGTTGAGGTGGTTAAATGAAAGTTATATTTATAAAAGATGTTAAAGGCCAAGGTAAAAAAGGAGAAATTAAAGAAGTAAAAGATGGATATGGAATGAATTTTTTAATAAAAAATGGTTATGCCATCCAAGCTACAGAAACTAGTGTTAAACGTCTGGCTCAAGATAATAAAAAACAAGAAGAAAAAGAGTTAAAAGAAATAGTTAAAGCTAAAAAAATTAAAGATAAACTTGAGAAAGTCAAATTATCATTTCCAGTTAAAACTAGTGAAAATATGAAAGTTTTTGGAAGTATTAGTCCAAAGCAAATTGCCAATGAATTAAAAAAACAAGGGTATAATATAGATAAAAAGAAAATAACACTCCAAAATCCTTTATCTACTATAGGAAGTCACATTGTAATAATTGAATTATATAAGCAGGTAAAGGCGGAAGTTGAAGTTAGATTAGTTGTAGAAAGTTAGGTGATAGTATGGACGGAAAAACAATGCCCTACAGTTTAGAAGCAGAACAAGCAGTACTCGGGTCAATGTTTATAAGTAAATATGCTCTCCAAAAATGCGTTGAAAGTTTAACTGGAGATTTATTTTTTCTAGATGCTCATAATAAAATATTTACTGTCATTGCTGATCTAGCTGAAGTTGGTACTGTTATTGATTTTACTACAGTAACAGCTGAATTAGATAAAAAAAATTGGTTAAAATTAATAGGTGATGTTGAATATTTACTTGAAGTAACTAATAAAGTAGCAAGTGCTGCTAATATTGATGCCTATATAAAGATAGTTGTTGAAAAAGCAACTTTAAGAAGATTAATTGAAGAGGCTACAGAAATTGTCACTAGTGCGTATTCACCTAGCGATTCAATTAATGAAATTTTAGATGATGCCGAGCGAAAAATATTAAATGTTGTAAAAACAAGAAAGGGTACAGAGTTT
The DNA here is from genome assembly GCA_964465805.1 of uncultured Muribaculaceae bacterium. Taxonomy (GTDB): domain Bacteria; phylum Bacillota_I; class Bacilli_A; order RF39; family UBA660; genus DUPI01. The sequence continues at coordinate 37,918 of CAYXLG010000001.1, read as the reverse complement.
AGAACAATTCAAGATGTTTTATTTAAAGCACAGTCAGATTTAGAGACACTTGCTCAACAAAAAGGCGAAATAACAGGGTTACCTACTGGGTTTTATGATTTAGATAAATTAACTTCTGGGCTACATCCTAATGAATTAATTATTATTGCCGCGCGTCCTGGAATGGGGAAAACAGCATTTGCTCTTAATATAGCATGTAATGTTGCTATTAATACAGAAAAAACCGTAGCTGTTTTTAATATGGAAATGGGTGCTGAACAATTAGCAATGAGAATGTTATCATCGCTTGGGCAAATTGATGGTAATAGAATAAGGACGGGTCGTCTTGAACATAATGATTGGAAACGGGTTAACGAAGCTATTAGTAGGTTGGCTGATACTAAAATGTTTATTGATGATACTCCAGGAATGACAATCGGTGAAATAAGAGCGAAATGTCGTCGTTTAGCTAGTACTAACAACGGATTAGGACTGATTGTTATTGATTATTTGCAACTTATTAGTGGTTCGGCTAAATATGCTGGTAATCGTCAAATGGAGATTTCGGAAATTTCACGTTCTTTAAAAACGCTTGCGATGGAATTAGAAGTGCCAGTTATTGCACTAGCACAATTATCACGTTCAGTTGAAGGACGTGAAAACAAAAGACCTATTTTAAGTGATTTAAGGGAATCAGGTTCAATCGAACAAGATGCTGATATTGTAGCATTCTTGTATCGAGATGATTATTATAATAGAGAATCAGTTATAGATGAAAATACTAGCAAAAGTGAATTTATTATTGGAAAACATCGTAATGGACCAACAGCAACAATTGAACTAATGTTTATAAAAAATACTAGCACCTTCCGTAATTATGTTAACGAAGTAGAAAATTAGGTGATGAATTTGAAAAAAGTTGTATATTTTATTTTTTTATTACTCTGCATGAGTCTGTTACTTTTAGGATTTGATTATAACAGGAATAAATATCCTAATGAATTTTACCAAGTATATTTAGAGGGTGAAATTATAGGAGTAGTAAAAAGTAAAGAAAAATTAGAACATTATATTGATAAACGAGGAACTAATTTAAAAAAACAATATCAAGTTAGTAATATATATGGACCATCAACTTTAGAAATAAGAAAGATTGTTACATATAGTAATAAAGTAAATTCAGAAAAAGAAATATATGATAAAATCAATGAATTAAAAGCATTTACTGTTAAAGGATATCAATTCAATATTAAAAATGAGTTTTCCGAAAAAACAGTATATGTAATAGACGATAAAGTTTTTGAAGAGGCTGCAGAAGATACAATTACTACTTTTGTTGGTGAGGATTTATATAGATTATATAAATCAGATAATCAAATAAAGATAGAAACTATTGGTAGTGTTGTGGAAAATGTATATTTAGAAGATAATATCACATATAAAGAAACAAATATTCCAGTTACTAATAAAATATATTTAGATAAATCAGAACTTGCTCAGTTTTTATTGTTTGGTGAAAATGCAAGTAAATCTAAATATCAAGTAAAAGTAGGAGATACTATTGAAACGGTTGCTTTTAATAATAAAATTAGTGTTGAGGAATTTTTAATTTCTAATCCTGAATTTACAAGTAAAAGTAATTTGTTGTTTCCGGGTCAAGAGGTCATTATTGGTGTTCCAGACCCCCAAATAAGAGTGGTTGTAGAAGAATATATGGTTCGTGATGTTGAAACTGAATTTAAACCAGATATTAGATATGATGAAGATCGTATAGTCGGAGATGATGAAATCCTTGTAAAAGGTGAAAATGGATTAAACCGAGTTACACAAAAAACCAAAACAATTAACGGTGTTATTGTTTATGTTGATCCAATTAGTAATGAAGAGTTGAAACCAGCAATTAACCAAGTTATTGTAAAGGGAAAAAAGAACCCACCACATATTGGTAATGCCAATTCGTGGGCATGGCCTACAGGAAGTGGGTATGTTATTACCACACAATATGGTTATCGTACTAATCCGTTTACTAACAAGCGTGAGTTGCATCAAGCTTTAGATATAGCTATTGGTTATGGTGCGGACATTTACGCTAGTAATAATGGAGTTGTAACACATATAGGTTATGAAGCTGGAGGTTATGGTAATTATATTATTGTTAATCATAACAATGGCTACTATACGCTGTATGCCCATTTATCACGTTCATTAGTAAAAGTTGGTCAAGTCGTTCCGAGTGGGTATTTAATTGGTTATATGGGTAGTACCGGTGCTTCAACTGGACCACACTTACACTTTGAACTATGGGTTGGAAAACCTCATGGTGGTGGCTATAAAATTAGGCCTTGGGAAGTGTTATCATACAGGTAAGTGTTTTAGCTAGCGGAAGCAAAGGTAATTGCACTTATATTTCCACGCAGAATCACAAATTTCTTGTGGATATCGGTACGACTTGTTTATACACAGAAAAATCCCTCAAATCTTTGGGTGTAAAGCCTTCAGATATCAATAGTATATTTATTACACATACTCATGTTGATCATATTAGTGGATTAACGGTGTTTTGTAAAAAATATAATCCGACTGTTTATTTAACAAAAAAGATGCACGAACAACTAAGAAAAAAAATTAAAATTGATAATTATGTTTATATTGAAGAAACTTTAGAAATTGATGATTTATTCATTACGATTATTAAAACATCTCATGATTCTGGTGAATCTGTAGGATATGTTTTTGAAAGTGATAATAAAAATATTGTTTACATTACTGATACAGGATATATAAATCGTAAATATTATCGAAAACTTCAAAATAAAGACTTATACATTATGGAAAGTAATCATGATGTAGAAATGCTTATGAAAACTAAGCGTCCACATTATTTAAAGATTAGAATTATTGGAGATGAGGGGCATCTTTCTAATAAAGATGCTTCTAATTATTTAGAAAGATTTGTTGGTCCCAAAACAAAATACATTGTTTTGGCCCACTTAAGTGAAGAGGCGAATAATCCCCAATTAGCGCATCAAACTTTAGTTAATGTTTTAAATAAAAATAATCATAAAGTAGAAACGATTGTTGTTGCAACTCAAAATGAAAAAACGGAATTAATAAAGATATAATAAAATCAAAGAAAATGAAATTTATCCTAAATATGTATAAATCACTTATTTGATGCTCAACATTGAATAGGTGATATTTTATGAAAAGATTAATTTTAATGGTTCTAATTACAGTTGTTATATATTTATCTTTAACCAATTCATATGATAATAATTTTATTATTCCAGCAGAAGCTATAAGACTTAGAGTAATACCAAATAGTAATTCAGTCTACGATCAAAATATTAAAATGAAAGTTACTAAAAGGTTGCAGCACAGTATGTCTGATTTATTAAGTGATACAAATAATGTTAATGAAGCAAGACAAATTATTACTAATAATCT
>CAYXLG010000001.1:7841-34392 GCA_964465805.1 uncultured Muribaculaceae bacterium | reverse complement strand
GATGTAGAGTATAAATTTTTCATAAAAGAAATTATTGATAATTATTTTAGAATATAAACCGTCCCCATAAAGTATTATTTATTAGGGGGCGTTTTATGTTGATTTTAACAATTTTTGTATTAGCCTTATCAATGAGTATGGACGCATTTTCATTATCATTAATATATGGGATTATTGTTATGAGTAATAAAAAACAATTAATAATTTCATTAATTGTTGGTTTATTTCATTTCTTTATGCCCCTTTTAGGTGTTGTTCTAGGTAATTCTATTATTGATGCACTACATATTAAGATTCATATTATTTTAACAATTATTTTAGTTTTTATTGGAGTTGAAATGATTTTATCATCATATGAAAAAACGGAAAAACCAACGCTGTTAAATTTTAAAGGTATCATTATGTTTGCGCTAGCGGTCAGTATTGATAGTTTTACCTTGGGTACATGCATAAAAGCGCTGACTGATAATTATATACTTGTTTCGAGTATTTTTTTGCTAGTTAGTGCAATTGCTACTTTTTGTGGGTTAAAATTAGGACAAAAAATAAGTGAAAAGATTGGTAAGTATTCAATTTTAATAGGAGGTGTTGTGTTAATTATAATTGCAATTATTTTAAATTTTACCTGATTTTCTATTATAAAGTATTTTAATACAAATTATACAAACTATAATAAACATTGGGACACCAACTAAATATGGAAAAAAGTTTTTTGTAATATGTATTCCTATAACAGAACTAAAAAATAACTTTTCCTTAACATATAAAGCTAAAATGCAGATGATAATAATTATTATTAAATTATAATTATTTTTTTTATTTTTAAATATATTATTTATATGTTTTGATATGTAGTATACAGACATGCAAATTAATATATACATATTTATTATCCAAAGAACAGATAAGATGTTTTCAAGATTTTCAAAAAATCCAGATAATTGAATTTTTTTCATAACATAATATGAAGGAAATCTATATAAATCTGCTAAATAAGGTCCTACTGTTGTTAAGATAGTAAATAATGATAATATCATTAAAAACATTGAAATTAAATAACCATAAGTTATTTTTTTAGTAAGTGTATGGTTATCTACAACCATTGATTTAGGAATTATTGCTAACAAAAAAAATGGCGGAAGTGTATAAATTAAAAATTGAATAGCGCCGATTAAAATCGGGCTAAATCCTTTTTCCATAATTGGTAGTAAATTATTTAATTCGATGAAACCAACTAGTGAAAAATTAGAGAAAAAACGGAAAAACAATGATATATAAAGTAATATTTCGCTGCTTCTAGCAATTGCTTCTATCCCTTTTGTTGATGTATAGACAACAGGAATTAAAAATAAGATTCCAATAAAAATAGGTGGTGTTTCTATTAAATACTTAATTTCAGAAAAATTTATCAAACTCCAAAGGGTAGTTACAAGAATTATAAAAACACATGCAGTTAAAAATATGTTTAGAAAGTTACCTATTATCGGACCAAAAAGATGATTTATTTTTTGTGTAATATCTTTTTCTGGTTTATAATTAATGATATATATAATTAAAGAAAGAGGAATCAGACCGATTATCAAAGCTAAAGAAGCAGTAATTACGGAATTTTGCATAGAAGCAGTAATTATAAAAACTGATGCAACTCCTTCAAATAAAGACGAACTGATTAGAAAACCTATTACAGCAACTTGAAATGAATTGATTTTATTATTTTTATTAATTTTATCACTCATGTTCCATCCCCTTAATAGATTTTAATGCCGAGCCTTTTTTGGTTAGTACCAAATTAGTTTTTATTTCATATTGAATATTCTTAAAGAGTTCTGGCCATTTTTTCTTATTTTTTTCCCAATATTTGTAATTGTGACGATATAAATATTGTTCAAAGCCGAATATATCGCTGTTAAATTTATTTTTTACAGTATCAATTGAGGAACTTATCAATTTTATTATCTCTTTGTTCATTAAATCTTTTATAAAATTTCGACCACTCAAACTTTCCATATCAATATCACAATTTATTTCAGATTGGTGAGCTTCTCCGGTAACATTTAATTTAACAATTGGTTTATTATCTTTTATATCGACTTTCAGATCAGTTTTATAATTTATTATTTCAACAGCTGCGTAATTATCTTCATCACATTTAAATGGTATAGATGATGATTTAAGATTGTTATGTATAAAATTAAAACCAATACTATCTTTTTCATCTAGATAACCTAACAATCTATCATTTTTAAAAACAGCTATACCTTTATATATAATAGATGATATTGGTGTAGTTTGTTGTGTATTTTCCTTTTTTTTACCGGCTTCTATATCACCTTTCAAATCTGCATATGGCAAAACCGGCTCAATTCCTATAGAATAGCCTAATGATAAAAATTCATCAAAACCTATAGTTGTTACATTTCCATTATAATTAGAAGCTGCTTTTAAGGAATCGAGGTTTTCTTGAGTTGGTAATGCTTCTAGCTGACTTAGAATAGAAAGAGATTTATCTACTTCTTCATTTCTAATAATTACAACTTTAAATTGTTTTCTTGTTTCGTGATCTCTAATTAAAAAATCTGCTATATCTTTAAAACCTTTTTTTGCTGCTTTTTCACTAACCATGAGCATACTAATATGCCCTGCATATATCTTTTTGGGGGATTCTGTTGTCATTTTTCTTATAGCTTCTTGAATTGTTTTACCTTTGAATTTATATACAACAATAGGAGCACCAGTTGATCCACTGCTACCGTTAGTTGAGTTTCCTTCTTTTTGAGGATTCATTATTTGTGCACCAACGATATATTCCTCATCAACAATATCAATTGATAAAGATCCGAGTATTGCTAAATCGTTAAGTTCTCTATAATCCCAACATCCAGTAAGTAAAAGAACTAGTAAAATGATAATAACTTTTTTAATCACTAATTATCACCTTGATTTCTCTCTGGATTAATAATGTCCTTTTTTACTTCCCTAGTAAATTTATTTTTAAAATTTAAAAATATACTATCTTTTAAATTATTCTTATGATAAGGAGCAAAGCCGCTTAAAAAAGGGATTCCAAAGGATTTAACACAAGTTATATTAGTAATAAAAATCAATCCAACAATTAGAATGCCTATAAATCCAGCAAAAGCAGCACCTACTAAAAACATTAATCTCCACCATCTAATACCGTTTGCAATATCAAGGTAAGTCATAATTAAACCACTAATAGATGTAATAGCAATTACGATAACCATAATTGGTGATACAATTCCGGCATTTACAGCCGATTCACCGAGAACTAATGCCCCAACAATTGTTAGAGAGTTAGAATATGATCTAGGTGCCCTAGCATCTGTTTCTTTAAGTATTTCAAAAGTTAAAATCATTAGAAAGGCTTCCATTATTGTTGAAAATGGAACTCCACTACGTTGGATAGAAAAATTGACTAATAATTTTGGTGGAATTGCTTCATGATTATGAGTTGTCATAGCTACATATATTGCAGGAGTTAAAATTGTTATTATAACTGATAAATAGCGAATTATTCTATTTACACTAGAATTTAGTATTCTGTTATATTTATCTTCAATATTATTTAAAAAGTCACTTGCTATAGCGGGTATAATTACAATGTATGGGGAATTTTCTAAAATAATTGCAATTCTGCCAGCGAGTAGAAATGAGGAAACGTAATCTGGTCTTTCAGTTGAAACATAATTGGGAAATACATTTTTTTCGTTTTCTGATATTAGTTCAATAATTTCTTGTGCATCAAAAATTGCATCAATATCGATGTTTTTAATTCGCTCAAAAATAATATCAAATGTTTTTTTATCAGCTACACCATCTAAATACATAAACCCTACTTTACTTTTTCCCTTGTTACCTATGATAGTTTCGTAAAATTTAAGGTCTGGTGTTTTTAATCTTTTTCTAATCAATCCAATGTTTGTTTGATAATTTTCTGTAAAACCATCTTTAGGACCTAATGTAGTCCTTTCATTAACGGTTTCGACTATATCGCTATTTAATTTTACTTTACTTTCAATACTTATTGCACCATCATATCCATCAACTATTATAATGGTAAATCCACTTAATAGATTATAAATGATATCATTTAATTTAGATATTTTATTAGTTTTGTAAGCAGGAATTTTATGTTTTAAGAAATTCAAAAAATCCTTTTCTTTAGTTTTTTCTATATCAAAATAAAGTGATTCTAAAATAAAATCGCTAATATATTTTGAATCAGACATGCTTTCTATAGATAATAAAAACAATTCATTTTTTCCAATAAATAATTTTTTAATTATTAAATCTGGTGGATTACCTAATTGATCTTTAATCTTATTGATTATATTATGTGAATTTTTGTTAATTTCTGGCATAATTATCCCTCTATTAATAGATTAACCAAAAATGCTTAAATTATAAATAAAAAAAGTCAGAAATAAATTTCTAACTTTCTTAATTATTGTTTGTTTTCTTGATTAAAACCATATTTACGATTAAATTTCTCTACTTTACCAGCTTTTAAAGTTTGACCTTGTGCACCAGTAAAGAAAGGATGACATTTATTACAAACATCAATTTGTAATTCACTCTTAGTTGATTTAACTTCAAAAGTATTACCACAAGAGCAAGTTACGGTCGTATTAACATATGCTTCGTTTGTATCTTTTTTCATATCTAATTCTCCTTCCGCCATGACTTTTAAAGTCATAGTAAACATTTCTTTAATATTATAACAATTATTACTAGATTAAGCAACTTTATTTTAATAAGGTTTCATTAGTTTTTTTAATTAATTCATTACTTATTGCTTCATAACCATTTCTTGATGGAAAGTAATTAGTAGGCATTGGTAAATATAGTAAGTTGTTTTCTAATATTTTATCAATTTCTACATAGTGTATTTTGTATTCTTCACTTTTATTTTTAAGCATAGTATTGGCATAATTGAAATATTCTTTTATTTTATCATTTCTTAATAAAGAAGTTGAGCGAAAATAGTTTATAATAATAATATCTTCTTTACAATATTTTCTTAAAAGTTCAAATAAATCTTCAATATCTTCCATCATTTCATCAATGTGGTCAAAAATATCATTATTTTCTAAATTGGCAACACTTAATTTATAATATAAATCATTCATTCCAATTGATAGTGTAACAAGATCAGCTTTTATTAAAGCATTTTTTATTGATTGTGATTTGTTTCCTAGCATAATTTTTTTATTATCTTCTATATCCCTAATTAAATCAGTTGTACGATAATCATCAACAATGAAACCATCAATATATTTTTCTAATATCCCTTTTTCTTTAATATAATCTTTTAAATAATCATTATAACTATAATCACTTTGTCCATAAGGTGTTTTCCCTTTTGCTAAGGAATCTCCAAGTGCAAGAAAATAAACTAGTTTATCTAAAGTGGTTAAATAAATTAAAAAAATTGTTAAAATAATAATACTACTAACTAAAACAGTTTTAAGCTTCATATACAATCTCCTTAAAAAAAATAGAGTTTTACTCTATTTAATTATATTTCATTAATCTTTATTTTAGCACCAACATTATTAAGTTTTTCAACAATATTCTCATATCCTCTAAGTACGTGCTCAGAATTATTGATATATGTTTTCCCATTTGCAATAAGACCAGCAAGAACTAAACAAGCTCCGGCCCTCAAATCAGTAGCTTTAACAGTCATTCCATTTAGTTTGACAGGACCATTTATTTTTATGTGTCTCATATCTAATTGTTCAATACTAGCTCCCATATTTCTCAAATAAGAAATGTTTTGAAATCTATTTTCATAAATTGTTTCTTCTAAATATGATGTGCCAATACATTGAGTTAATAATGTTGTTAGGGGTTGTTGTAAATCAGTTGGGAAACCAGGATAACCAATTGTTTTAATGTTAACCGGATTAATATTATTAGTTCTTGAAACAAACAAGTGATTATCATGAACTTCCATTGTAATCCCCATCTCTTTTAATTTTAATATTAGACTATCAATGTGATCAGGAATTATATTGTTAATTTTCAAATTGTTTCCCATTAGTGCTCCTGCAATGATGTAAGTTCCAGCTTCAATCCGATCTGGGATTACTTCAACAAAGCCCCTTCCTAACTTATTAACACCTATAATACGAATTTCACTAGTTCCAGCGCCAGTTATTTTGGCCCCCATATTATTTAAAAATATGGCAACGTTAACAATTTCAGGTTCTTTCGCTGCGTTTTCTATAATTGTTTCCCCCTCTGCTTTTACAGCTACTAACATTGTATTAATTGTGGCCCCGACACTTGGCATATCTAAATATACACGACCACCAACTAATTTATCAGCAAATATTGTAAATTTATTATTTTCTTCAATAACAGTTGCACCTAATGCTTCAAATCCTTTTAAGGTTTGATCAATTGGTCTGGCACCGATGGAACAACCACCCGGAAAAAACATTTCTACTTTGTTATATTTACCTAGTAAAGCAGACATAAAATAATATGATGCTCTTAATTTTTTGGAAATATTTTCTGGTATTTCTTTATTTACAATATTTTTAGAATTAATTTTAATTGTATCATTTTCTCTAGTTACTTCCGCACCTAAATATATAAGAATTTCATTTAGGGCATCAATATCTGATATATTAGGGATATTATTAATAACAACAACATCGTCAGATAATAAGGCAGCAGGTACAAGTGCAACTGCACTGTTTTTTGCTCCGCTTATATTTATAGTACCTTCTAATATATGTCCACCTTCTATTTCAATTTGTTTCATGATTTGCCTCCATTAATTACTATTATATTTATATGTTAGCCCAACTGTTTGGTGTTTAAAATTTATTTATACTGTTAGTTAAAATTAATTTTTCACGTACAGTCTTCTTAAAGTCAGATTCTCCAGCTTTAATAATTTTTCTAGGGTCATAAATATTCTTATTAATATTTAAGAATTCTCTTACTTGTCTTGACCATACCATTTGTAGATCAGTATTAATATTTATTTTACTAATACCGCATTTTATTGCTTTTTTTATGTCATTTTCAGTAAGTCCTGAAGCCCCATGTAAGACTAATGGGATTTTAGTTTTATTTTTTACATCTAACATCTTATCAAATTGTAGATTTGGTTTCCCCTTATATATTCCGTGAACACTACCAAGAGCTGGTGCTAGGAAATCGATGTTTGTCTCATTTACTAATTTTACACAATCATCTACTTTAGCATATAAAACTTCGCCTGAAACTTCATCTTCTTCCCCGCCAATGTGCCCAATTTCAGCTTCGACTGATACATTAAACTTTTTAGCGTATTCACTAACCATTTTAGTTATTTCAATATTCTTTTCTAAATTATATTTTGAGGCATCTATCATTACAGAAGTAAATCCTGCATCAATTGCCCGTTTGCAAGTTTCAAAATTACTACCGTGATCTAAATGTAAAACAACTGGAATAGTGATATTTAAATCTTTAATAAGAGCAGTAACTATATTAAATACTGTATGATATCCCCCCATATATGTAGCAGCGCCATTACTAACCCCTAAAATAACAGGAGCTTTATTTACCTCACATTCTTCTAAAATAAATCTAGTCCATTCTAAATTATTAATATTAAATTGACAAATTGCATATTTTTCATTCGTTGCTTTTGTCAAGATTTCTTTTGCATTTACTAGCATTTTAACCTCCCTTATAATATGATAATATTTTTTTAGTTTAAAGTCAACGAAACAGAAAATAAAGTGTAAAACGAAGTTCAAACAGATAAAGGAAGTGAATTTGTAAATAATCAAGAAGGAACTAAAGAAATGATACTATTTGAAAAAAATAAAACACCAAATGAGCTAATAATTAATTAGGGTTATACATTTTTATAGAAAGTGTAATATATTTTGACTTCTTTAGCAAAAAATGTTTTTTTTTGGAGGGTGGAGAGAGGTAGACAACAATGCAAAGTGTGATATAATTTATAAAAATATTATAGTTGAAGGAGTGATTGAAATAATCAAAAAAAACAAAGGATTCACATTAATTGAATTATTAGCAGTTATTGTAGTATTAGCAATAGTAGCGGTTGTTGTAACACCTGTTGTTTTAAAAATAATTGATGATGCAAAAAAGGGTGCATTTAAAAATTCAGTATATGGGCTAGTAAAAGCTGCGGAACTTAATTATTCTAAAAATTTTTTGAAAGACTCAAAGTCAAAAAAAGTAATTTATACTTATATCAATGGAGTGGAAACATCAAATCAAAGTAGTTATAAATTAGATTATAAAGGTCAAAAGCCTAAAGATGGAACAATAGTAATTAATGAAAAAGGAGAGGTAGCATTAGCTATTCATAATGGAAATTATTGTGCAGAAAAAGATTATAATAATTCCGAAGTAATAATATCAAATAAAGTATTAGAAGATTGTAAAATAGCAATTGAATATGTAGATAATAGTGGGGCATCAGTTCCTGAATTTGATGATGTAATGATACCAATAAGATGGGATGGAACAAAGTGGGTAAAAGCAGATACAAATGAAAAATGGTATGACTATGATGCCAAGGAGTGGGCGAATGTAGTATTAGTAACAGAAGGAACAAGAAATGATTATAAGAATGCAGCGCCTGGAACTCCAATAATAGAAGATGATGTAATGGCCTATTTAGTATGGATACCAAGATATAGATACAAATTGTTTAATATAGGAGCAACAGAAATGTCAGCTCAAACAATAGAGATAGAATTCCAATCAAAGGGAGTATCTAAATCAAATGGTAGTAATAATGGAGAGTGGTTAACCCATCCAGCATTTACTTTTGGAAATAAGGAACAGTCAGGTTTTTGGGTAGCAAAGTTTGAAACGACAGGAAGTGACACAACACCAACATCAAAACCAAATATAGAATCACTTCGTAGTCAAAATATAAGTACTCAATATACAACAGCAGAGAAATTTAATATAACAGCAATTTATGGTCTAACGAATGAAACTGATGCCCATATGATGAAAATTATGGATTGGGGAGCAGTAACTTATTTAACACAATCAAAGTATGGAGCAAATGAAGAAGTGTGGATAAATAATAGTAGTACATATATAACGGGATGTGCTGGTAATAGTGTATCAGAAGGAAGTTATAGTGGATGTCAAAATAATTATGATACAGGAAATGGTCCAAAGGCTAGTACAACGCATAATATCTATGGAATATATGATATGAGTGGAGGATCGTGGGAACGAGTAATGGGAGGCATGTATAATAGCGATGGAACCACAATAATGTTAAGTTCATCAGGATTTGATCAAGCAACAATAGATAGTGAGGAGATGTCAAAATATATAAATAAATATAGTTATGGAACAACATGTAATGATCAAACGGCATATAATAGAAGACAATTGGGAGATGGAACAGGAGAGGTAAGAGGTTGGAACGGTGATTACTCGCTCTTCGTCTACTCGGAGTACCCTTGGTTCGCTCGTGGTGGTTTCTATGGCAATGGTGCGAGTGCGGGGGTGTTCTACTTCAGCCGTAATGCTGGTGGTGCCAACAGCAGCCTTTCGTTCCGTCTTGTTCTTTTCCGCAAGTAGGAACGAAAGTGCCTTTGAACACGCGCAAATAAAAACTCAAAAATCCTGATAATAATAGTGATGATGAAGACTGAATGTGATATTTTTGTGAAAAAGATTAACTAGGTAGTTTTGATTAGTTCATATTTTATAATAAAAAAATTTTATGTTAGATAAAAAGTAAAGAGCACAATTGTTTTATTTTTAGTTACTACTATTCAATTTATTTGTCGATTTGATATTTATAATTTTTAGTTATAAATATCTTTTTTATTTTAATAAATTCGTGATTTTTTTTAATACCTCCTTTCTACCACGATACACCAGGATCACAATAAAACACTTTTGATAGAACTTCACCATTTTTGTAATGACATTTTATATTTAACACATCAAAAAAACTCATGACCATTATCTGTAAGTATTGCCTGAAATAACTTTTTATAATCATCTTCTACTAATATTTGTTGTAAATATTAAAAAATTTTAGTAACTTCTTTAGTAGTTTGTCACTTTTTAACTAAAGGATAAATAACATTATTAATATTAAATATTTCTTCTTCAGATAAACTAATGCCTTGCCTACAAGAACTTATTAACTCTTTATAAGAATCATTAGTTTTTCGAGTATAATAAGTAAATCTTTCTTTTCTACAACCACTTCTTGATTTACATCTATTGCATACATGAGGCGGTTTAGATAGTTTATTACATGAATAATCTTTTGTTTATCATTATAACAATTATTCCAATTACTAGGTTTATAATAAACTTTATTTCTAACTATTTCTCTTAAAATTGTAGATTGTGATCAGTTTAATTCGCTAGAGATTTGATTAATACTTTTTCTTTTTTCGTATGAAAGATGACAATAATTTGCCATAAGAATATTTCTCCTTTAAATCCCAAATAAATTGCTAAGAAATATTATAACTGATTACAAAAATTACTGCACAATAATTGTGTACTTTCAATTTTAACTTACATAATAAAAATTTTATTTAAATGATTGTGCATAAGTTGTAAAAGTAAACCATTTATATTATAATAGGTTATGCAATGGAGGTGTTACTTTGGATGATATATTAAATATTAATGATTTGACCTTTAAATATAAAGATAATACCATTTTTGATAAATTTAATTTAACAATAAAAAGAGGAACATGGACAACAATTATTGGTCCAAATGGAAGTGGTAAAAGTACTCTTGTTAAAATTATAATGGGATTATTAAAAGCGGAAGGTTACATTACAATTGATAATACTTTAAAAACTAATAATAATATTAAACAAATTCGTAAAATTATTGGAGTTATTTTTGAAAATCCAGATAGTACTTTTGTTGCAGAAACGGTTATGGATGAAATGGCCTTTGCTCTTGAAAATTTAGAAAAAGGAAAGGACGAAATAAGAAATAAAATAAATGAAGTAAGTGGTTATTTGAATATTACTGAATTATTAGAAAAAAATCCATTTCAATTAAGTGGTGGACAAAAACAATTGGTAGCAATTGCTAGCATACTTGTTTTGGAACCCAAAATTTTAATTTTAGATGAAGCGATTAACCGTATTGATTATCTTGAACGTAATAATATTTTAGAAGTTTTATATAAATTAAATAAAGAAAAAGGCATTACAATTATTAATATCACTCATGATATTGAAGAAGCGTTGTATGGAGATGATGTAGTTCTTATTGACAATGGAAAAATAATTTTAAATGGTAGTAAAGAATTAGTTTTTAATGAAGAAAAAGTTTTTAACACTATTGGAATTGATATACCTTTTATGGCATCATTGTCATTAAAATTGATGTATTATAATTTGATTGATGAAATGATTTTTGATATGGATGAGATGGTGAATAAATTATGGAAATAAAATTTGATAATGTCGGATATATCTATAATGAAAAAACGCCTCTTGAAAAAGAAGTATTGAAAGATCTAGATATCGAAATTAAAAAAAATCAAATAAATGCTATAATTGGTAAAAGTGGTAGTGGTAAAACAACGATTATCGAGATGATTAATTCCTTAATTATACCAACATCAGGAAGAATAAAAATTGATAATTGTTTTATTGAAAAAGAAAGTAAAATAGTAAATATTAGTTTGCTTAGATTCCAAGTTGGACTTATTTTTGAATTTCCGGAAGAACAATTTTTTAACTCTACTGTTGAAAAGGAAATAGGGTTTGGTTTAAAAACATTTAATTATAAAACAACTGAAATAAATACACGAATTAGCAATGCTTTAAAAATGGTTGGACTTGATGATAGTTATTTACCTAGAAATCCCCATACGTTAAGTAATGGTGAAAAAAGAAAAGTAGCAATTGCATCTATTTTAGTATTTAATCCGAAAGTTATTATTTTTGATGAACCAACCGTTGGACTAGATAGTAATAGTAAAAATAATTTAATGAGAT
Source organism: uncultured Muribaculaceae bacterium (assembly GCA_964465805.1). Lineage (GTDB taxonomy): Bacteria > Bacillota_I > Bacilli_A > RF39 > UBA660 > DUPI01. The sequence continues at coordinate 22,372 of CAYXLG010000001.1, read as the reverse complement.
TAATCAAAATGTTAAAAAACAAATATAACAAGACAATTATAATAGTTACTCAAGATGTTGATTTTTTACATAGTTTAGCAGATTATATATTTGTTCTTAGTAATAAAAAAGTTGTATTAAAAGGAAATAAATATGAGGTTTTTACGCAAGTTGAGGAACTTAAGAAGCATGGAATAGGGGTTCCCAAAATAATTGAATTTACACATAAAGTTTTAATTGATAAAGGTGTTAAAATGGGGTATAGGGATGAGATAAACGATTTAATAAAGGATATATATAGACATGTTAAATAATAGTGTTATGATTGGTAGATATTATCCTATAACCTCTAAGATTCATAAAATGAACCCTTTATCTAAAATTATTTGTACAATTATATTTATTCTCTTGATGTTTTTAAGTAATCATTTATTTTTTGCAGGATTAATAACGGGATTTGTGATATTAATTGTACTGATGACGAAAGTACCATTAAAAACATATTGGCAAGCTTTAAAACATTTGAAAATACTTATTATTTTTATTATCATTATTAACCTGATTTTTAAAGTCGATTTTAAGGTAACTATTATGATGGTTACTAGATTGGTGCTTATTGTTTTATATACCTCAGTATTAACATTAACAACACCGCCTACAGAATTAACGTATGGATTGGAAAAGTTTTTTACTCCACTTCGTTTAATTGGTATCCCGGTTAATAAAATGGCACTTTCATTAAGCTTGGCAATACGTTTTATTCCAACTATTATCGATCAGGCTAATAAGATTATGAAATCTCAAACATGTCGAGGAATTGATTATACTAATTCTAAAATAAAAGATAAATTAATAGGAATTAAATCACTAATGTTACCGATGATTATTCATTCATTTAAAAAGGCTGATGCCTTGGCACTATCAATGGAGTTAAGACTTTATAATATAAATAAAAAAAGAACTAATTTTAGGATGAATAAATGGGGATTCTTTGACACATATATGTTCTTAGTTCATGCTGTTATTTTAGTTTTATTAATAATTAGAGAGGTAGTACTATGAAATATTTTATGACTTTTTCCTATGATGGCTCAAAATATAAGGGTTATCAAAAACAATCTAGAGCAAAGACAATACAGGGAGAAATTGAAAAAGCCCTGAAAGTAATTAATGATAATGAAGCTATATCAATACATGCTAGCGGACGAACTGATGCTGGAGTTCATGCTTTAAATCAAAAAGCTCATTTTGAACTGGAAACAAAAATTACTTGTGATAAGTTACTTAAAGCCTTAAATAGTTTACTTCCTGAAGATATATACATCAAAGAAATTATTGAAGTAAAAGAAAATTTTCATGCTAGATTTGATGCGAAAGCAAAAGAGTACATATATAAAATAAATATGGGTGAGTATGATCCGATTGAGCGCAATTACGTTTATCAACATAATAAACGTTTAGATGTTGTGGAAATGGAACGTGCTCTTAAATATTTAGAAGGTGAACACGATTTTAAATCTTTTTCAAAAGTAGATGAGGAAAAAGAAGATTACGTGAGAGCTATTGTTCAAACAAATTTGACAAGAGATGTGAAGAATGTTAATAAAATAACAATATCGTTTGTTGGTACTGGTTTTTTAAGACATATGGTTAGAAATATGGTTGGAACCTTAATTGAAATTGGTGAAGGAAAACGAAAAAGTGAGGACATTATTACAATATTAGAATCAAAGGATCGTAAGGTTGCAGGTAAAACAGCTAATCCTGAAGGTTTATATTTAAAAGATGTATTTTATTAAAAAAGCGAGGATTTAATTCCTCGCTTTATTTCTTTTGTTTTCGTACCAATTTTTAATACTATTAAAAGCATTATCTTTGACGTCAATAATCTTATCTTTGCCCTTTTCAATATTATCAACAATATTATTATATTTATCATCACCAATTTTGTTTTTAATGGAGTGTTGTAGTTTATTTATTTGTTCTTTTGAAAAAATGTATACTTTATTTCCGTTATCCTTAATATTTTCCTTATAATTCGGAAATTTTTTAATGATGGTATCATCAATTCTAGAAGCTATGCTTAAAATTTCTATTTTAGCTTCATCACTTAGTTCATCAAAAGTAACGCCTTTTATTTCTTTATCATAAAATAAAAAATCAATAATTGTAAAAAAAGCATTATCAATTTTATCTTTAACTTTATCAAGTGTACTTTCATTTGTATCTTCTGTAACACTCATTTCCATAGCCCTAAAATGTTGTATAATTTCTTCTTCATTATTGTCAGTTGTTGTTTCAAAAGTAATGTCTTTGTTATTAGTAACATTATCTTTAATATCTATGTTAGATTTTTCTTCTTTTTTAACAATTAACTCTTTTTTATTAATAGACAAGTCTTTAGTTTTATCGTTGTTAGGAGTGGATTTATTAATTATACCATTACTAACTATTTCTTCTTTATGGGCTAATAAGGTTTTCTTTTTATTATTTATGAAGTAACCAGTCGCACAAAGTGTTAAAGAAATGGCTAGGATAATAATAATTGTATTTTTCTTAATTGTCATATTTATTTCTCCTTTTCTATAAGTATAATTATTTTACTATAAAATAAAAAGTTAGTCAATTTCGTAAAATTAACAAATAAAGTGGAATAAGTGTTATAAAAGCATATGTTAATGTTGACAATTCTATTAAAATTTAGTAGAATTTAAATTGGTACATTTTCTATATCCCACTATTGTAAGTGTTGGGACCACTTGCTATAGTAGATATTAAAGAAAGGAAAAGTTATATGAAAGACACATATATGCAAAAAAAAGAAGAAGTTGTGCGTAATTGGTATGTGATTGATGCAGAAGGATTAACTTTAGGACGTTTAGCTACAAAAGTTGCACATGTCTTAAGAGGAAAAAATAAAGCAACATTCACTCCACATATTGACTGTGGCGATTTTGTAATAATTGTTAATGCATCTAAAGTTAATTTAACTGGAAACAAACTTGATCAAAAAGTATATTATAATCATAGTGGATATCCAGGTGGATTAAGAAAGAGAACTGCTCGTGTTATGAAAGAAAAATATCCTGTTGAAATGGTTGAAAGAGCGATCAAAGGAATGCTACCTAAAGGTAGATTGGGTCGTCAAATGTATAGAAAGTTATTTGTGTATGAGGGTGCTGAACATCCACATGCAGCTCAACAACCTGTTGAGTTAAAAATTAATTAAAGGAGGGTTTTAAATGGCTAAAAAGAAAGTATATATTGGAACAGGCAGAAGAAAAAATTCTGTTGCACAAGTGAAAATGGTTCCAGGAACAGGTAAAATTACTGTTAACGGCGTTGATGTAAGAGAATTTTTCCCTTATGAAACTAATGTTATGGATTTAAAACAACCTTTAGTTGCAACTAATACCGAGGAAGCTTTTGATATTAATGTTAAAGTAGGAGGCGGCGGATTTAGTGGCCAAACAGGAGCAATTCGTTTAGGAATTACAAGGGCACTCCTAGAATATGATGCAAACAACGATCCTGAAAGTGAAGATAGTTTTAGAAAAATATTAAAAAGAGCTGGATTCATTACTAGAGATTCACGCGTTAAAGAACGTAAAAAACCAGGACTTAAAGCTGCACGTCGAGCACCACAATTCTCAAAAAGATAATAATTACAATAAAAAACATAATTTTGATTATGTTTTTTTTATTTATGAATATAATTTATCAGGTGATAATGTGGCAAAATATAGAGCTTTTTCCATATGCTTATTTACTGTGTTTGCACTATTAATAAATTATGTTGGAGCGGAAGATAATGTTTATCCATTACTTGGAAAAGTTATTTATATTGATCCTGGGCATGGTGGAACTGATCCGGGAGCGGTTTACAAAGATATATATGAATCGGATATTAATCTTGAAATAAGTGAAGTTTTAAGTGAAACATTAGGTAGTATGGGAGCAATAGTATATATGACTAGATATGGTGATTATGATTTGGGAGTTATTAATGCTATAAATAGAAAACGGAGCGACTTATCAAGAAGAGGTAATATAATAAATCGTTCGGGGTGTGATTTATATATTTCCATTCATTTAAATGCTGATCCTTCACCAGTTTGGTATGGGGCACAAGTTTTTTATGATGATGTTCACGAATCTAATGAAGACCTTGCTAAAATAATGCAAACTGAATTAGCTAGACATTTAAGAACGAAAAGAAAATACAAAAAAACTAGTGAGATGTATTTGCATAAAAGAATAAAACAGCCGGGTATTTTAATAGAAGCCGGTTTTATAAGTAATCCTAATGAAAGATATTTATTAAGAAAAAAATATTATCAACAAAGGTTGAGTAAAGCAATTGCTAGCGGAATTGTTAAATTCTTCGAAAAATAAAAAGTATTGATATATGCTCTTAGTGCATATAATTTTTTGATTGAAAAAATAAAAAAATTCACAAAATTTGAATATTAAAATAATGAATATAAAATAGTTATAATGTTGACATTAAAACTGTTAGTACCATATTTCATACATGTCAAGCATGCAATCTTATACCTTTATATATATTTATAAAAAGATAACATATGTTTGACTTTTTTATAAAGGTTCAGAAAAATATTTAAATTTTACATATAAAAAAAATTAAAATTATGATATAATCAATAATAGGTGGTATGATGGCAAGTAAAATATTTAAGACACTTGATGAACAAATTGAAATACTTAGGAACAAAGGTCTTATAATAGAAGATCCAGAAATGACAAAAGAAATTTTATATCGTGAAAATTATTTTTTTATTAGTGGATATCGTCACCTATTTATGAGAAGTTATAAGGATAGAAGGTTTTTTTCAGGAACAAAATTTGAGGAATTGTATGCAACTTTTTTGTTTGACCGTAAAATTAGAAATATAATGTTCAAATATATTTTAATAATTGAGAACAATGTTAAATCTAAAATTAGTTACATTTTATCTAAAAAATATGGGTTCAAGGAAAAAAATTATTTAGATCCTAAAAACTTTAATCAAGATAGTTATAAAACAAAACAAGTCCATGATGTTTTAAATAAAATGAAAAGACAAATTAGAGTTAATGGAAAACAACATAGAGCGACGATGCACTATTTAAGTAATTATGGATACATTCCAATGTGGATTTTAGTTAAAGTATTATCACTAGGTATTGTTTCTGAATTATACAGCATATTAAAACCAGAAGATCAATTATTGCTTGCTGAAGATTATAATTTAGATAATGAAATATTAGCTATATATTTATCACTGCTTGCTAATTATCGTAACTTATGTGCTCATGAGGATATTTTATATGATCATCGTACCCAAAGATCAATTCCTGATACAAAGTATCATTATTTACTAAATATTGATATGACTAATGATGAATATAATTATGGTAAAAATGATTTGTATGCGTTAGTTATTATTTTGAAGCAAATGTTAACTAATGATGAGTTTAGGGAACTAATGTATGAGATTGGTTATGAAATTGACATATTAGATGGGAAAGTAGATACAGTTCCTTTAAATCATATTTTAAACAAGATTGGATTTCCTGACAATTGGCGGGAAATTATAAATATGGAATAGGGTGATGTAATGAGAGAAAAAATTATTCGTGTATCAACTGTTATTTTATCTTTTTTTATAGGTGTTACAGGAACTTATTTAGTTATAAGTAACAATCCAAAAAATACTCAAGACACAGTAAAAACAATTAAAGATGTACAAATTACTGAAACTGAAACAATCCAACCGGCTGTTGAAAAAGTATATGATGCGGTTGTGCTAATTGAATCATATAGAGAAAATAATTTGCTTGGAACCGGAACTGGTTTTGTATATAAAAAAGATGGTAAAAATGGATATATAATTACCAATCACCATGTTATTGAAGATTCTAATTCTATTAGAGTTTTGAGTATTAATGGAAAAGTAAGTGAAGCAAAATTGCTTGGAAGCGATGCTTATGCTGATATTGCCGTTTTATCTATTGATCAACAGGATGTATTAAAAGTTGCTGAAATAGGAGACAGTACTAAATTAGAACTTGGAGATACTTTGTTTACTGTAGGTTCTCCCCTTGGTTCAGAATATATTGGAACTGTTACAAAAGGTATTTTATCCGGAAAGGATCGAACTGTTTCGGTGACACTGCCACATGGTAAATATATGATGGATGTTATTCAAACAGATGCAGCTATTAACCCAGGTAATAGTGGTGGGCCACTTGTTAACATCAATGGGGAAGTAATAGGTGTTAACTCGTTGAAACTAGTTGAAGATGAAATTGAAGGAATGGGATTTGCTATTCCAATTGAAGTTGCTATGGGTGCAGTAGATAGATTAGAAAAAGGCGAAGAAATAAAAAGACCGTTATTAGGGGTTAAAATATTGGATGCAAGTGATACTTATAATTTATACCGTGAAGGATTACAATATAATGAGAAGTTTGAATCAGGAATTGCTGTTGTCGAAGTAGAGCCTAAATCACCAGCATTTAATGCTGGTCTTAAAAGAGGTGATATTTTATTAGAAGTAGACAATGTTAAAATAACTGGAATTGCACATTTTAGATTCCTATTATATAAATATGATCTAGGAGAAACAATTACTATTAAGTATTACAGAGATGGAAAAATTGAAGATATTCAAGTAAAATTAGATATGAGTGTAGAAGATAATCAGCAATGATTATCTTTTTCATGATATAATATTAAAAGAAGACCGGTATTGTATATTTGATGGTATACTTAAAATATTAAAATAACCGGCATAAATTGGAGGTGTAGGAATGAATATTGGAATATTTGATGGTTATGACTATTTTGGTTCAAATTATCTCCATCGTAGAAGTAACGTTTTAGGACTTATTTTAGAAAATATTTATTTTACATTCCCTTTTATCAAATCATTTGGGATTAAAAATGAATAATAAAAAAACTTAAAAATAGGAGATGAAAATTATGAAAGATAATAAAATTAATCCCAGCACAATGTCTGGATTTATGGAATTATTACCAAAAGAACAAAAAAAATTTAATAAAATAGAGAAAGTGTTACGAGAAGTATATGAGTTATATGGATTTTATCCATTAGATACACCAATTTTAGAAAAATCTGCAGTTTTACTAGCTAAAGCTGGAGGAGAAACTGAAAAGCAAATATATCGTTTCTTCAAAGGTGACACAGATATTACTATGCGTTTTGATTTGACAGTACCATTAGCGCGATATGTTGCCAAAAATTATAATGACCTAGTATTTCCTTTCAAGAGATATCAAATTGGAAAAGTATATCGTGGAGAAAGGGCACAAAAAGGAAGGTTCAGAGAATTTTATCAAGCTGATATAGATATTATTGGTGATGGTAAATTAAATATTATTAATGATGCGGAAATACCTAGTATTATATATAATACATTTACTAGATTGGGACTAACGGATTTTACAATTAGAATTAATAACAGAAAAATTTTAACTGGATTTTTTAATATGTTAAATCTTGATGATAAAGCTGTTGATGTAATGCGAATAGTTGATAAAATGGAAAAAATTAGTAAAGAAGATTTTATAGAGGAATTAAAAGAAACTGGTGTTTCGGAAGAAGAGTGTTTGGAAATATTAAAGTTTATTAAAATAAAGGGGGATAGTCAAGAAATTATTAATTCTTTAAAAACATTTTGTGGAAAAAATGAAATGTTTGATCAAGGGGTTAATGAACTTGAATTAGTATATAAATATATTGCTGATTTTAACGTTCCAAAAGAAAATTATAGAATTGATTTATCTATAGCTAGAGGGTTAGATTACTATACCGGAACTGTTTATGAAACAACTTTTAATAAACATCCTGAAATTGGTAGTATTTGTTCAGGTGGTAGATATGATAATTTAGCAGAATATTATACAGAAAAAAAACTACCTGGTGTTGGAATTTCAATTGGTCTTACAAGATTATTCTTTATTTTAAATGAAATGAATTATTTGAATGATGTGAATAGTGCACCAGCAGATGTATTAATTATTCCGATGACAGATGACTTATCATATGCAATTAATATTTCGGCAAAATTAAGAGATAATGGTATCAAAACTCAAATATATTTTGAAGATAAAAAATTTAAAAACAAACTTAATTATGCAAATCGTACTGATATTAACTTTGCTTTATTTTTGGGAGAAGACGAAATAAGTGAGAAGAAAATCACAATTAAAAATTTAAATGATGGAAATCAATTTACTTTAAAGATAGCAGAAGTTATTTCGTTAGTCCAAGAATATATTAAATTACTAAATGAAGAAAAAATAATAGATACTGAAAAAACAAAATCTAATAATTAATTTAAAGGATTGGTAATACCAATCCTTTTTAAATTCTATTAATTCTTTGTGGATAAAACATTTATTACTTATAACCAAAATGGTTGAATGTCATAAAATAGTGATAAAGGAGGTAACTTATGATTGTAATAGATGCAGGTCATGGGGGAGATGATCCTGGTGCAACAGGAAATGGAATTATCGAAAAAGATTTAAATTTATCAATTTCTCAATATATGGAAAATAGATTTAACAAATTAGGTATTCCGGTTGAAATGACACGAACAACTGATGAAACGTTGAGTCCTACTGAAAGAGTAAACCGTGTATTGAATGCTTTTGGCGCTAATCCGAACGTAATTGTAATATCAAACCATATAAATGCGGGTGGTGGTGATGGTGCAGAAGTAATATATCCTTTAAGAAATACTAATGTTTTACCAAATATGATATTAAATGAAATTTCAAAAGCTGGTCAAAATACTAGAAAGGCTTATCAACGAAGGTTGCCATCTGATCCATCAAAGGATTATTATTTTATGCAAAGAGAAACAAATCCAATACAGGCCTTAACTGTTGAGTATGGTTTTTTAGATAGCACAGGTGATGATGTTGAACAACTTAAAAATTTTTCAAATGATTATGCTGAAGCAGTGGTTCAAGCGATTGTTCAATACTTAAACTTACCATACACACCACCAGAAGGTGTGAATGTATATGTTGTGCAACGTGGTGATAGTTTATGGTCAGTTGCTAGAAAGTTTGATATAACTGTTGAAGAATTAAAGGCTGCCAATAACTTATCAAGTAATATGTTAACTATCGGTCAGGTTTTAAGAATTCCACAAATAGAAGAACCACCTGTTACTGGAGAATATGTAGTTTACACTGTTAAAACTGGAGATAATTTATATGCAATCGCAAGAAGATATAATACAACTGTAAATGAATTACTAAGTTATAATAATTTAAGTTCTACCAGTCTCCAAATCGGACAACAAATATTAATTCCATCAGAAGTTGTTATACCACCGGTAGAACAACCACCAGGTGATTATTTAATATACCGAGTCCAATCAGGAGATAATTTATATGCAATTGCGAGAAGGTATAATACAACTGCAGATGAATTAATGCGTCTTAATAATTTAAGTAGTACATTTTTAAGTATTGGTCAAGAAATTAGAGTACCTGTAAGTGAAATCACTGAACCTGAAGTGCCTAGTCCGGATTTTGTTGATTATATTGTAAAAAGTGGGGATAGTTTATATACGATCGCTAGAAGATACAATACAACCGTAAGTGAGATAATGAATCTTAATAATTTAAAATCAAATAGTTTAAGTATTGGTCAGAGACTTAGAATTCCTGTTTCTTCAGCCCCAATAACTTATGTTGTAAAGAGTGGTGATAACTTATACGCGATTGCGAGAAAATATAATACAACGGTTACTAGTATTAAAAATAAAAATAATTTAAAATCCAATAGCCTCAGTATAGGTCAAATATTAATAATATAAAAAGAATTGAAAAATAATCAATTCTTTTTTATCAATATCTTATCTTATTTGTTTACATACATTAGGATCAGGAATATAAAAGCAATGACTTTTATATCTTCCGCTTAATCTTTGCTCCCACCATGTTGGGCTGCATTGTTCATCTGTTTTGGGAGAATAAAACCACAAAGCGTGTGTTGCTGGATGAAAATATTTGCCCTCTAATACTGTATCAGCTAATCTTCGTTCGGTTGATGTTGGAGAACTAAAGAACAAAGGGCTGTCTTTTCCGGAAAAACCACCTGGGGATTGATAGATAACTTCGGAAACGGTTCTAATATTTCTGAAAGTTAAACAATCAGCAATCGCACGATTAACAGCTACATTTCCTACCATTAGCATTCCTAAATCGCCTTCACCTACTGCCTCGGCTCGCATTAATCTTGCTAATAAATCTCTTTCACTAGATGTATATTTAATAAATGTCATATAATCACCTAATTAAATATATGTTAAAAGAGTTTAAATATTATTGAAAAGGATTTAAAATTATGATATACTTTTAATATTGTGGGGGTGTAATTTAATGGTAGAATGACGGTCTCCAAAACCGTTCATGTGGGTTCAACTCCTGCCACCCCTGCCATTTGAAAGTAATACGATTTTCTTTTTTGTAAAGTAAAATCGTTTTTTTATAATCTTATTATTTTTTTTAATAAAAATATAAAAACAAAACCCTAGTATAAAATACTAGGGTTTATATTATTAAAAGAATTATAAATATTTTTAACATCCATGATGTGGTTTAGAATCTCTACAAAGAAAGAAAAGAATAAAAAGTATTATTATTATCCAAATAATTCCAATGCCAGAACCTCCGTAACCACTGCATGGATAATAAGGTGTACAACCAAAGCCATAAGGATACATAATTTGTCCCCCCTTTATTTACCTATATTATGATATTCAACTGTGAAAAAATCAATTGTATATTAATCACGATTTGTGATAACTTTATTGTTGTTATCATTGAATTAGGTAATTTGATTATTAAAATAATGGTATGTTAAATGATATAGTGAGAAGATGAACGATTATTATCTTTTTATTAAAGTAATATAACCATTCATTTTTTTGCTTTTAAAAAGTTTTCCATAGCAGGCAAACCGTATTCTTTATTATAGTAATCTGGAAACTCTAGTAAATGTGCTAGGGCTATTTTGGCGGTCATTTCCAAATTATTATTAGTAACGTTAGTTAGTTGATTTGTTGAACCGTGTTCGAGTTCAATGTTTAAGCCTGTCATCCAATCTTCTAATGAAAAATCTCTAAAATTAATATTTAATTTACTCGCTATACTCATAGCTTGTTCTTTTGTTATCATAAAACACCTCATAATATTATATGCCTTTAAAATATGTATGTTATTTTTAATGAGCGATAAATAAAAAAAACACCCCGTAACTATTGTTACGGGGGTTATTATTCAACTAGAAAAGAACTATAACTAATAAAACGAATAAAACAATTAAAATACAAGCATTACATCTTCCAGCAATATTACCCATAAAAATCCCTCCCTTGTTATAATTTATTAAAGAAATCATATTTTGCGTACATAAACAACCTTAGGTTCTTGAAAAAAATGTAATTTTTATTATATATACAAAAAAACAAGATCATGATATAATTAATTTAAGATAAATTAGGAGGTTGTAGAATGAATATAGGAATTGCGACTGATCATCGTGGAATAAAACAAAAACAAAAATTAATTAAATATTTAGAGAAAAAAGGACATACTATATATAATTATGGACCTGATACCGAAGAATCAGTAGATTATCCTGATTATGCTTTTTTAATTGGTGAAAAAATTAATTCTGGTGAAATTGAGCTTGGTATTTTAATATGTGGAACAGGAATTGGCATGTGTATAGCAGGAAATAAAGTTAAAGGAATAAGATGTGCCAAAGTTGATAATATTAAAGAAGCAAAATTGTCACGTCTACATAATAATGCCAATGTTATTTCATTATCTAGTAATATGGGGTTAATGAGAATGAAAGATATATTAGATGTTTTTCTTAGTACAAGTTTTAGTGCTGAAGAAAGACATGTTTTAAGAATAAATAAAATAGATAATTATTCAAATGACTATTAAAGCATTATTATATATTTTTGTTACCCCACTAGTTATTTGGGCTCTTGATGGAGTTAATATTAATTCAATTTTTAAAAAGAATAAGATTTATCAAGCGAGCATATTATATATTATGATTTGTATAAGTTTATCTTATTTAGTTGTAAATTTTTTCATGGATTTTTTTATTTATACAAAAATTATATAAGTTTTTAAATTGCAGTATTTGTTTGTTTTACTTTGTGTAATACGGAGGGATATTGTGGATTGGAAAAAAAACATTATAATAACACTAGTTATTATTTTTATACCGTTTATAATTATTTCTCTTTTTATTCAAGAAAAAGAACCGGATTTTAAATATGTATCCAATATGAATGTCAGAGTTAAAAGAGAAGATACAGGTAAAATTGATTTAGTCCCTTTCGAAGAATATATTGTTGGTGTTCTAGCTGGTGAAATGCCTACGAGTTTCAATGTGGAAGCATTAAAGGCCCAAACAGTTGCTGCAAGAAGTTATGTAATGAAAAAAATGGCTTATAATAAAGACAAAGAATATGATGTAGTTGATACTATTATGAATCAAGTTTATTTAGATGATGATTATTTACAAACAGTTTGGAAAGATGATTATAATACTAAAATAAAAAAAATAAGACTGGCGGTAGATGCTACTTGTGGTGAATATTTAGAATATAAAGGAAGTGTGGTCGAAGCCTTCTTTTTTTCAACGAGCGTTGGAAAAACAGAAAATAGTGAAGATGTTTTTTTAAATAAAGTTCCTTATTTGAGAAGTGTGGATTCTTCATGGGAAAAAGGAGTTTCACCGGTTTTTTATGATTATTTCAATTTTAATTTAAGTGATTTTTTAAATAGATTAGGGTTGCCTAAATCGAATAAAATAAAACAAAAGGTTTTAAAAACTACTAGTACTGGAAGAATCAAAGAAATAATAATTAACAATAAAAAATTTTTAGCAAGCGAAGTAGTTTCTAACTTAAATCTACGATCAGCATATTTTACCATTGTCCAAAATGGGGATAGTGTTAAAATAACTACACAAGGTTATGGACACGGTGTTGGAATGAGTCAGTACGGTGCAGAAGCAATGGCGAGATTAGGATATACATATGATCAAATTTTAAAGCATTATTATTTGGGAGTTGAAATTAAAAAAATATAAAATAATTGTATAAAAAGTTTATTAATGTTCACACTTAAAATAGAGGTGAAATTAATGAAAAATAGAAAGTTAAAAAAAGAAGTAGCTTATGCGGGATATGTAGTCGGTTTTTTGCTTTTTGTAGGTTTTATTTATTTAATTGAAACATCTATTTCTAAGAGTTTATTTAAGCCAAATGATGATGATTATGATTATGTTTCAAAAACTATTGTTGAAGATGATGTTCCTGTTGTTAATGTTGGACAAGTTATTGTGAAACCGTATGTTGATAGTGAAATCAAAGTATTAAAAGGGTTTTATGATTACTTAAAAGATAGTTCAGAACAAGAAAAATCTTTGATTTTTCATTCGAATACGTATTATCAAAATAGTGGGATTGATTATGGAGGTAAAGAGAAGTTTGATGTTGTTGCTGTTTTAGATGGTACAGTCATTGCTGTTAAAGAGGATGATTTATTAGGACAAACGGTTGAACTTAGACATAATAATGAAATTATTAGTATTTATCAAAGTTTAGAAGAAGTAAAAGTCAAAAAAGATGATGTTATTAAACAAGGCGAAATAATTGGTAAGAGTGGTGTTTCAAATTTTAAAAAGGATTTAGGAAATCACTTACACTTCGAATTCATATATAAAGGGCAGTCTGTTAATCCTGAAGAATATTATGAAAAGGAATTAGGTGATTTATAGGAGCAGGGCTCCTTTTTATGTCTAAAAGCCCCTTAATTAAATATAATTAATTAAAGGGGAGTCAATATGAATGGAAAAATTTATAATCGTGTTGCTATGGAAGCCGATTATATGGTAAGGACAAGAAAAACAATTCGTGAAATTGCCGAAGTTTTTAATGTTTCTAAAAGTACAGTACATAAAGACTTGCAAGAACGATTGCCGTTAATAAATAAAAAGTTGTATATAGAGGTAGATAAAATATTAAAACATCATATTCAAATAAGACATATAAGAGGGGGAGAATCAACCAAAAAAAAGTATTTAAAGTTGAGGAAATAACTACCAAATAAAATAGGTCTATGGTATAATATATGAAGGAAAAGAGGCAGATAATATGTTTAATATGTTTTCAAAAGATATCGGGATAGATTTAGGTACAGCAAACGTACTTATTCATATTAAAGGCCAAGGAATAGTACTAAACGAACCAAGTGTGGTGGCAATAGATTCAGAAACTAAAAAACCATTAGCAGTAGGTAAAGAAGCTAGAGAAATGCTTGGAAGAACACCGGGCAAAGTTAAAGCTGTTAGACCTATGAAAGATGGTGTTATTGCTGATTTTGAAATTACTGAAATTATGCTTAACCACTTCATTAGAAAAGTGAATGGTCGTAGTTTTTTTTCTAGACCAAGGATTTTAATATGTTGTCC
>CAYXLG010000001.1:2770-7741 GCA_964465805.1 uncultured Muribaculaceae bacterium | reverse complement strand
GGTAATGTTTTTGATGCTGATATTATGAAATATATAAAAGAAAAATACAAATTATTAATTGGAGATCGTACTGCTGAAGAAATAAAAATGACTATCGGTACTGTATTTCCAGATGAAACAAATGAAAAAATGGAAGTTAGAGGAAGGGACTTAGTTACAGGATTGCCTCATACAATAACACTATGTTCTTTAGAGGTGGAAGAAGCTCTAAGGGAAAGTGTCTATATGATTGTTCATACAGTAAAAAATGTACTTGAACAAACTCCTCCAGAATTATCTGCTGATATTATAGATAAAGGTATTGTAATAACTGGTGGAGGTGCTTTAATTGATGGATTTGATCAACTTCTAGCACACGAATTAAAAGTTCCTGTATTTGTTGCTGAAAGTCCACTTACTTGTGTTGTTGAGGGGACAGGCCTGTTACTTGAAAATCTTCATTTAATTGACAATTAAAGTCAAGTTATTAATAATATAAATCAAATTGCTAGATTTATATTATTTTTTTTGTTAAAATTAAATTGGTGATATAATGACGAATCAAGAAGTGATACAAATAGGTTTAATGATATTAGTAACCTTATTGTTTGTAATGTTTTTAATTCCGTTTATAAGAAAGTTGGCTTTTCATATTGATGCGATTGATATTCCAAATTCAAGAAAGGTCCATAAAAAACCTGTGCCAAGATTGGGCGGGTTAGGAATTTATTTAGGATTCCTATTAGGGTATATGTTATTTGGTGAACCAAGTGAAATTATGAATGCTATTTTAATTGGAAGTTTCATAATTGTTTTAACTGGTGTTATTGATGATATTAAACCCCTTAAATGGTCAACTAAATTTATTGGTCAATTAATTTCAGCATCGGTAGTTGTCTTTTATGGGAATATTTTATTAAAAGATATAAGTGCATTTGGTTTATATATTGATTTTGGCATATTTACTTATCCGTTGACCTTATTTTTTATTTTAGGTTGTATTAATTGCATGAATTTTATTGACGGTTTGGATGGATTGGCAGCAGGTATTAGTTCAATTTATTTTTTAACAATTGGAATCATTGCAGTTATTCAAAATAAAACGGGATTGGATTTTGTTTTAACATTTACAATGTTGGGCTCTACTTTAGGGTTTTTAGTTCATAACTTTTATCCAGCAAGTATTTTTATGGGTGATAGTGGTTCAATGTTTTTAGGGTTTATTATTTCTGTTATAGCACTACTAGGATTTAAAAATGTTACTATGACCTCACTAATTATTCCATTGCTTATTTTAGCGATCCCCATTTTAGATGTTTTGTTTGCAATTTTAAGACGGATTATTAAAGGACAAAAAATTTCGACACCTGATAAGTATCATATTCATCATCAATTGTTAAATCGTAATCTTTCACAGCGTACAGTAGTTTTAATTATTTACGGAATCAATTTATTATTCGCAGTAGCTTCAGTTATTTATATTTTAAAAACACCAATGTTTGGATATATTGTGTACGGAATATTGTTGATTATAATTTCTATTTTTGTATTAAAAACAAATGTAGTATTTAATAATGGAAAAGAAAATAAAAGCACTAAAAAAACCAAGTAAAAGTATAAAAACTCACTAGAAATTACATACTAAAAATGGTGATATAATGCTTAATGATATTTTTGATGTAAAATGGATTGAACTTTTAGATGTTTTTATAAGGGCTATTTTATCATTAATTACACTTTTCTTTATAACTAAAATGCTTGGTACAAAACAAGTTTCGCAACTTAATTTATTTGATTATGTTATAGGCATTTCAATAGGAAATTTTGCGGCTGAGATGACAATTAATTTAGAATCACAATATTTAAATGGAATTTTAGCAGTAACTATTTTTGGAGTTATTGCGTATTTAGTGTCTTTTCTATCAATGAAAAGTATTGTTCTACGACGTTTTTTTATGGGCACTCCTACTATTGTTATTCAAAATGGTAAGCTGCTTGAACAAAAACTTAGAAAAATCAAATTAGACGTGAATGATTTGTTAGAAGAATGCCGTTCAAATGGATATTTTGATATTTCTGAAATTGAATATGCCCTTATGGAAGTTAGTGGAAATCTTAGTATTTTACCTAAAGGTAAATATAAACCGGTTGTAATTGACGATTTAAATTTACCAATTCCTAATCAAGGATTATGTGCAAATGTGATTATCGATGGAAAAGTGATGACTAAAAACTTAAAACTGGCATTAAAAGATGAGTCGTGGTTATTAAATGAAGTTAATAAACAAGGTTATGATAGTTATAGTCCTATATTATTAGCAACCATTGATGTTAATGATAAATTAACAATATATGAACGGAATTTACATATTGTATCTACAGATGTTTTAGAATAGACAATTAGTTTAGAATTTGTTATACTTATTGTGGTGATTTTGTGAAGAGACATTTTTGTGCATCAGTTTTTGTGATAAATCCTGAAAATAAAAAAATCTTATTAGTCCATCATAAGAAATTTAATAAATGGGTACAACCAGGAGGACATATTGAGGATAACGAAATGCCCGAAGAAACAGCACTTCGTGAGGTTTATGAAGAAACAGGAATAAAAGTAAAATTAATTGGGGAAAGATTTCCTAGGGAAGATGATTATATAAAACCATTAGGTATTCAAAAAAATAGAAATACTTCAGGAGATTTACATATAGATATTATTTATGCAGCAGTTCCTGTCAATAATATTGAAACAACACCAAATATTCATGAAAATAATGGTGTTAGATGGTTTTCAAGAGAAGAATTGGAAACAATAAACCTTTTTCCAGATATAAAAATTACAATGGATTATGTTTTGGAAAACTTTATTAAAAATAAAGTAGTAGTATAATTTTATAGAAAAATGCAAAAGGATTATTAAATCACAATAATATATGTAATTAAATACGCTAAGTATAGTGTATTTTTTAATTTATGTAAATAAAAATGTACATTAAATCTATTTATGTGTTATAATATTGCAGTCATAGGAAGTGGTAAAAATGAAAAATATAAGAAATATAGCAATAATAGCTCATGTTGATCATGGGAAAACAACATTAGTTGATAAATTATTACAAATGTCAGGAACATTTAGAGAAAATGAAATCGCACCAAAAAGAGTAATGGATTCTCAAGATATTGAAAAAGAACGTGGCATTACAATTGTATCTAAAACTACAGCAATTGATTATAAAGGTCATAGAATTAATATTTTAGATACCCCTGGTCATGCTGATTTTGGTGGTGAAGTTGAACGTATTATGAATATGGTTGATGGTGTTTTATTAGTAGTAGATGCTTATGAAGGAACCATGCCGCAAACTAGATTTGTATTAAAAAAAGCATTAGATGCAAAAGTTACTCCAATTGTTGTGGTTAATAAAATTGATAAAGAAACTGCACGACCTATAGAGGTTGTAGATGAGGTATTGGATTTATTTATTGAATTAGGTGCTGATATTGAACAATTAGATTTTCCTGTTGTTTATGCTTCTGGATTAGCTGGAACTAGCAGTACTAGTCCTGAAGTCATAAAACAAGAAAAAACAATGGAACCAATATTAAATATGATTATTGATCATATTCCCGCTCCAAAAGTAAGTGAAGGTACGTTACAATTTCAACCAGCATTATTAGATTATAACGATTATGTTGGTAGAATTGGAATTGGGTTAGTTAAAAGAGGTAGTATTAAGGTAAATGAAATGGTTTCGTGTGTTCGTTTAGATGGAAGCATTAAACATTTTCGTATTCAAAAATTATTTGGTTTTTTAGGACTTAAACGTATTGAAATAACAGAAGCACATGCAGGGGATATTGTTGCAGTTGCTGGGCTTTCTGATATCAGTGTTGGTGAAACAATTTGTAATATTGGAAAAGAGGAACCGCTAGCGCCTTTAAGAATTGATGAACCAACTTTGCAAATGACTTTTGGAGTTAATAGTAGTCCATTTTGTGGTAAAGAAGGGAAGTTATTAACAGCCAGAAAAATAGAAGAACGTTTATTTAAAGAAACGGAAAGGGATGTTAGTTTAAGAGTTGCTCCAAATGATAGTGAATCATGGATTGTATCCGGTCGTGGAGAATTACATTTATCTATTTTGATTGAAAACATGCGTCGCGAAGGTTTTGAAATAGAAGTTTCTAAACCAGAAGTAATTATTAAAGAAATTGAAGGAGTTAAGTGTGAACCGTATGAGGATTTACAAATAGAAACACCTGAAGAATGCGTTGGTACAGTTATTGAAAGTCTAGGAGTTCGTGGTGGAGAAATGATTAATATGACAAATATTAATAATAATGTACGTTTAAATTATGTTCTTCCGTCGCGAGGATTGATTGGTTTTAGTACTGATTTTATGACTATGACAAAAGGCTATGGAATAATGAATCACTCATTTAAAGAATATTTGCCATTTGAAACACATGAAATAGGTGAAAGAAAACTTGGTGTTCTAGTATCGATGGAAAACGGAAAAACTTCAGCGTACGGTATTAATCAACTGGAAGAACGTGGAATTATGTTTATTGAACCAGGAACTGAAGTATATGAAGGAATGATTGTTGGAGAGTGTAATCGAGATAACGATTTAGCGGTCAATGTTGTTAAAGGAAAACAATTAACCAATATGCGTGCCGCTGGAAGTGATAAAACAGTTGTTTTAAAACGGCCTCGTCCAATTACTTTAGAATATGCATTAGATTATATTAATAGTGATGAATTAGTAGAAGTAACACCAATTAATATAAGACTGAGAAAGAAAATTCTTAATACAAGTGAAAGAAAAAAGTTTGATAAAAAAGGATAGATTTTATAATCTATCTTTTTTTAGGCATTTTCAATTAAAATTGTAATAATGTCTGTAAGACTTATTGTATTAAACATTAATAATTTGGGAAACATACTAATATCAGTAAAACCGGGAATAGTATTTATTTCGTTAAGATATATTT
>CAYXLG010000001.1:0-2670 GCA_964465805.1 uncultured Muribaculaceae bacterium | reverse complement strand
AAAAATAATTTTAGCAATATTTTTGTCCATTCCAATCGCACTAGCGGTAGTTTTACACCCAACATATTTTACATCAAAAAGATCTAAAAAACCTTGTAATTTGCCATCTTCCCCGTAATTTCCGTGAGTAATTGGAAAGATAACATCAAATAAAGATATATAGTTAACAATGTTTGAAATTAAATGAATATTTTCTGCTTCCTTCCAATTACCATTTTTTAAATAAGATAAATCATCATTAAATATATACCAGTTATTATTTTCATCAATACCCACAATAGTTAATTCATATTTAGTTGTGTCAATGTTTTCTATTATGGTTTTAGCAGATAAGCAGGAAATATAATGTTCTGATGATTTACCTCCAAATAATAATAAGACTTTTTTCATTTTTACACCTCACTACAGTATATGTGATAGACTAATTAATTAACAAAATCTTGACAATTAAATTTATAAATAAAAAAATAAATAGGATATTATGGTATAATATGAATAATAAAGGAGTGTAATATGAACAAAAAAAACATAAAAACGGAAGAAGATTTAGATATTGAAATTATTGATGTTTTTGAGGGCGATAGTTTAAAACAATCTGTTAATTCCCAACCAATGCCAAGTAAGTCAACTCAGACTTCACCGCAACCGATGCCAAATAAGCCAACTCAGACTTCACCACAACCGATACCAAATAGAGAGTCAACACCGCAAAAACCACAAAATGTAAGTGGTGATACACAATCTGAATCAATAGTTAAAGGGGATAAAAAAATTAAAAAAAGTTGGTTTTCAAAAATTTTTTTAATACTGATAATATCAGTAATTGCAGTTTTTAGTGCATTTTATCTTTATAAATCTAATCCTAAACGCTTATTGGTTAAAGGAATTGCAGAGTTAGCTGCTAATTTTGAACATTTATCTAAACCAATAAAAAATACATTTGTCAATATAGATGGTAACAAAAATATATCTGGAAATATTAATTTGAATTTGCAATTAAACATTGATGAAGAGGTCAAAATTGATGATGTACCTCTTGATTATCAAAAGATAGTAGAAAACATTAATAATACAAACTTTAAATATAATTATCAAAAAGATTTGACTAATAATAATATTTTATTTGGTTTGTTAGGTAATTTAAACGGCAATGATCTATTCAATGTTAAATTTTTAAATGTTGAAAATAAGCAATATGTTTTTTTAAAAGATATTTTTGAAAAATATATTGAATTAGGTAATGTTGAAGCTGTTAGTAATGTTGATGTAAACACAAATATAGGAGATATCAAATATTTATGGGAAATAGTAACAAAAAGTTTAAATAAAAATATTAAGGAATCTTATATTAAAAGTGAGAGAATAAAAATTAATTTAAATCAAAAAGAAGTGAATACTAAAAAAACCACTTTAAATTTAACCAAACAAAATCAAAAAGAATTGTTTAAAAATCTTATTTTAGATTTAAAAAATGATGAACAAGCGGTAAAAATATTATCTAAATATAATTCTGAATTTGCAAATAAGGATATTAATGAAATAATAGAAAAGTTAGAAATAGAAAAAAACTTTGCTTTTTCTATTTATTATAAAGATATAACTAACAAAATTGTTATGATGGAATTAGTTGATGAAGTAGACAATAATAAAATTGTTTATACAAAAGGTAACGAAGACACGGTAGAAATAATTACTAATAATGAAGTTATTTATAGGGCTACTTTTAAAATAGAAGAAGAAAAATTTATAATAAATGCTAAAACAAAGGAGGACTCTATTATTACTATTAACGGTAAACAAAATAAAGACGATTACACTTATACTTGGAATTTAATAAGTGGTGATTATACTGTAACCGGAAATTATATTTTAAAACAAGTAACAGTAACTAATAATCAAGAATATAATACTAATAGGGATTTTAATGTTAAAGTTGCGCAAAAGGGAAAAGAAATACTTTCGTTGAATGTTATTGATAATGCAAAAATCACAAACGATGTTCAAATAAATGATAAATTTGATGGTGCTGTCAAAATTTCTGATTTAACTGAGGAAGAAACAAGTCAAATTATAATGGGATTGTTCTCAAATGTTATGGGAATCTTAGAAAGATAGACATAAATTTAATTAGTTTTTATTATTTGCTAAAATTAAGCATATTTTGATAATTAACTTGCATATTAATTATTGATGTGTTATATTATTATTGGTTTAAAAATTATTTCGTTACTTCCTTTTGAAGTTATAAATAAGGGTTAAATCAAAACGAAACAAAGGAGGTTACGAAGTGGAAACAAAAGAATTTAATGATATTACTTTAATTTGTAAAGATTGTGGAAAAGAATTTGTTTGGACTGCTGGAGAACAAGCGTTCTACCAAGAAAAGGGATTTACTAACCCACCAGCAAGATGTCCAGAAGATCGTGCGAAAAGAAAAGCGGAAAGAAATTCAAATAGAAACAACAATTATGTTTATAGAACTAAAGATAATTAAGATATGTAATATTTACCCCCTTCAAAAGGGGTTTTATTATACAAAAAAAATACTTAAAATTAAGTATTTTTCTTATATTTGCTTAAATAATAATCTCGCAGTTCCTTAAATCTTATATAGTGTATGACTTCTCTTTGTCTTAAAAAGGAAAGTGGTGCTAAAACATCTGGGTCATC